>JBBQRV010000001.1:0-58057 GCA_038214475.1 Propionibacteriales bacterium
TCAACATCGCCGGCATCTCCTTCGGCGTGCTCGGCAACGGCGAGACCTGCACCGGCGACCCGGCCCGTCGCGCCGGCAACGAGTTCGTCTTCCAGGGTCTCGCACAGCAGAACGCCGAGACCTTCAAGGAGCACAAGGTCAAGAAGGTCGTCTCCACCTGCGCCCACTGCTTCAACACCTTGAAGAACGAGTACCAGGAGTTCGGTATCGAGCTCGAGGTCGTGCACCACACCCAGCTGCTGAACCGCCTGGTCCGCGAGGGCAAGCTGACCCCGGTCACCACCGGCGAGGGCGCCGCGAAGCGCTCCATCACCTACCACGACCCCTGCTACATCGGCCGGCACAACGGTGTCTACACGCCTCCGCGGGAGCTCCTCCAGGTGCTGCCCGGTGCCGAGCTCGTCGAGATGGAGCGCAACTCCGAGCGCTCCTTCTGCTGCGGGGCCGGCGGGGCCCGGATGTGGATGGAGGAGAACATCGGCGAGCGGATCAACATGAACCGCACCAACGAGGCCGTCGCCACCGGTGCCGACCAGATCGCCGTCGGCTGCCCCTTCTGCCGGGTGATGCTCTCCGACGGGCTCACCTCGGCCCAGGCGAAGGGCGACGCCCGCGAGGAGGTCGAGGTCCTCGACGTCGCGCAGATGCTGCTCGCCTCGGTGAAGGGCGAGGTGGCCACCCGGGTCAGGAAGCCTGTGGCGGACGTCGCGACCAAGGCCGAACCGGCACCGGGTGACGTCACCCAGACCGAGCAGACCGTCACCGCCACCGAGGACGTCGGCCCCGCCGCGAAGGCCAGCGGGGAACGCTCCCTCTTCGACGACCTGGCCGACCCGGAGCCGGAGGCGCCGGCCCCGGCCTCCGCGGGCGCCTCACTGTTCGACGCACCCGCCCAGGACGAGGCGCCTGCCACCGAGGCTGCCGACCCCGACACGATCCTCGACGCCGATGACGAGGCGGAGGACGTGACCGAGGCCGCACCGGCGTCCGGAGGGTCCCTGTTCGACGTCCCCGCGACCGAACCGGTCCCGGCCGCCACACCCGACACCGAGGCTGCCGTCGAGGAGACCCCGTCATCGGGCAGCTCGCTGTTCGACATCCCCGCGACCGAGCCGGTCCCGGCGCCTGCGCCCGAGGCGAAGTCCGAGCCGGAGCCCGAGCAGGAGGCGGCCGCACCGGCAGCCGAGGCGCAGGCCCCCGCCACCCCCGGGGCGGTCGACGTCGACGAGACGCTGTCGACAGGCGGCTCACTCTTCGACATCCCCACCACCGAGCCCGCCCCGGCCGCGCCCGAAGCGGTGCCCGAGCCGGAGCCCGAGCCCGAACCCGAACCGGCCGCCCCCGCGCGGTCGCTGGCCGACATCAAGGCGTCCACGGAGGGCGGGTCCACTCCCGACACCGAGGCTCCGGCTCCGGCGC
This sequence comes from Propionibacteriales bacterium, assembly GCA_038214475.1. Taxonomy (GTDB): domain Bacteria; phylum Actinomycetota; class Actinomycetes; order Propionibacteriales; family Nocardioidaceae; genus Nocardioides. The sequence continues at coordinate 1,420 of JBBQRV010000001.1, forward strand.
CCGCCCGTGAGGACCGGCCCTCGCTGTTCGACTACTGAGCCATCAGCGCGGGCCGCACTCTTGGCGGGCACCGGAGAATGGTGCCGTGGACTTCCACGAGTACGTCGGGGCACGCCGGGCCTCCTTGGTGCGCGCTGCGGTGCTGCTCGGCAGCCCGGAGGGGGTGGCTCCCGGCGTCGTCGACGCCACCCTGGCGTCCGCGGCGAGCCGGATCCGCGGCGCGGACGACCCAGACCCGGAGGTCTACCGGCGGCTGCTCCCGGCCCTGGCGGGGCACCGCGGCACCGCCGACTGGGTGGAGCCGGCGCAGATCGATCCACGTGACCACGCGGGGTTCGCCGTACGCCGGGCACTGGCGGCGCTGTCCCCCGAGGCCCGCGACGTGGCCGTGCTGCGCTGGCTCGCCGGACTCGACGGGCGTGCCACCCGTGAGGCGCTCCGGATCCCCGCGGCAGCGCTGGCCGAAGGATCGGCGGCCGCCCTGGCCGGGCTCGCCGTCGCGGCGGGCCCGCACCGCGAACTGGACGCCTCCGAAGCGCTCAACGCGGCTGCCCAGACCATCGAGGTGGCGCCCGGCCCGCCGATCCGTCCCGTGGGCCGCCGGAACACCCGCATCGTCGTCGGCCTCGCCGCCCTCACCCTCGTCCTCGCTGGCACGGCGGCGGTCGCGCTCCGGGGCAGCCAGTCGCCGGCGCCGGGACCCGCTCCTGTGCCCCCGGCACCCGACCGGCTGTCGTCGGAGCAGGTGCCGTCGCTCTTCGGGTACGACGCCGCCCACGCCCGTCGCCTGCTGGAGAAGAGCGGGCTGACGGTCTTCGAGGAGCTCGCCCAGCGGTGCGAGGTCGCCGGTCGGGTGGTCGCCACCGATCCGGGCGTCGGGGAGCCCCTCAGCCCCGGCGAGCGGATCACCGTCTCACTCGCCCAGCCGTCGGACCCGCGTTGCATGGACGGCTACTCCGAACGGGCCGCAGCCTGGCGGTTCATCGACTTCGCCAACGGCAGGGGCCCCGCCCCGCGGTTCGCCCGCACCGTCTACGTCGTCTACAACGGGAGCCCGCCGAGCGCGGTCACCGGGCGCAACGCCGGGCTACCGGCCGGCATCCCGGCACTCGACGAGATCCGCGCGCTGTCGGGTCGGGTGCTGCGCACCAGTACCGGCTACGCGACGCCCACCCTCCAGGTGGCGACTCGCACGCCCGCGCCGGAGACCTGCGGCATCGCGCGCCCCCCTGCAGCGGGTGAGCGGCAGGTGCTCTCGCTGACGTTGGCGCTCGGGCCGGACGACAGCAGCCGGTGCCCGCTGATGGTCGACCTCTACCGCAACGCCGCGGGCGTGATCGACGCCGTCGCCGTCTACTCGGAGAAGGCCGGGCCCACGGTGTCCCCGACCGCGGTCAGCCCTCCTCCGTGGGTGACGGGGAGTCGGGGTCGGTAGGCACCACGAGGGGCCGGATCCGCACCCAGGCCAGGAAGGCCGGCCCCACCACGAGCAGGACGAGCCCGGCCCACAGGTTGGCGTTGACGTTGCCGGTCTTCTCGGGCGCGGTGTCGGCGAAGATCCCCATCAGGAGCAGGATCGCGCCGTACGCGCCCAGCAGCCCGCCGATGACGGTGCGGATGTCGAACAGTCCAGCGGTGTGCTTCTCGGTGGCCATCTGTCACTCCTCAGAACGCGGCGTTCAGGACGACGACCATGACCAGGGCCACGGCCGCGAGCGGAAGGGTGCGTCGGTACCACGGGTACGACGCCTCGTGCGGGTCGGTGCGCTGCTCCTTGGGCGTCTCGGAGTAGACCAGCCCCACCAGCTCGGACACCGGCTTGGGAGTGGTCACGAGCGAGACCGCGATGCTGAGCACCAGGTCGACCACGAAGGCGGTGGAGGCTGCGATGAAGGCGGCGCCCTGGCCGGACACCGGGATCACCCCGGTGCTCAACGAGCCGAAGGCGTCCTCGCTGAGGTAGGCCACCACGATCGCGGACACGGTGCCGCTGACCAGCCCCACCCATCCTGCGGTGGCGGTCATCCGCTTCCAGAACATCCCGAGGATGAAGGTGGCGAACAGGGGGGCGTTGAAGAACCCGAACAGCGTCTGCAGGTAGTCCATGATGTTGCCGAACGAGCTGGCGATCAGGGCGGTCCCGATGGCGATCACGGTGGCGGCCACGGTGGCCACCCGGCCCACCCGCAGGTAGTACCCGTCGGGGCGTCCCTTGACGACGTAGTCGCCCCACAGGTCGTAGCTGAGCACCGTGTTGAACGCAGAGATGTTGGCCGCCATACCCGCCATGAACGCCGCCAGCAGGCCGGTGATGGCCAGGCCGAGCAGACCGTTGGGGAGCACGTCGCGCATCAGCAGCAGCAGCGCGTCGTTGTAGGCCACGCCGTCGCCGGACGCACCACCGGCCGGCGAGCCACCCGCCTTGAGGTCGGCCATCTCGGTGACCAGCACCGCGGCGATCATGCCCGGCACGATGGTGATGAAGGGGACGAACATCTTCGGGAAGGCGCCGATGATCGGCGTCTTGCGGGCTGCGGAGATCGAGTCGGTGGCCAGCGCCCGCTGGACCTCGACGAAGTTCGTGGTCCAGTAGCCGAAGGAGAGCACGAAGCCCAGGCCGAAGACGATGCCGATGACCGAGAGCACCGGTGAGTCGAAGCCGGTGAGTGCCTGGCCCGGCCAGGAGTTCAGCTGCTGCTCGGCGGGCGGGCCGGCACCCTGGTCGGCCGCCGCGGTGATCTTGTCGCTGAGTCCGCTCCAGCCGCCCACCCGGTGCAGGCCGATCAGGGTCAGCGGCGCGAGCGAGGCGACGATCACGAAGAACTGCAGCACCTCGTTGTAGATCGCGGCCTTCAACCCGCCCAGCGTGATGTAGGAGAGCACCACCACCGCGGCCACGATCAGCGCCGCCCACAGCGGCCAGCCGAGCAGGGCGTGCACGATGCTGCCGAGCAGGTAGAGGTTGATGCCGGCGATCAGCAGCTGGGCGACGGCGAACGAGAGCGCGTTGACCAGGTGGGCACCGGGTCCGAAGCGCCGGAGCATGAACTCGGGCACCGAGCGCACCTTCGAGCCGTAGTAGAACGGCATCATCACCAGGCCCAGGAAGAGCATCGCCGGGATCGCGCCCACCCAGAAGTAGTGCACGGTGGAGATGCCGTACTGCGCCCCGTTGGCCGACATCCCCATGATCTCGACCGCGCCGAGGTTGGCGGAGATGAAGGCCAGGCCGGTGACCCACGCCGGCAGCGAGCGGCCCGAGAGGAAGAAGTCCACCGAGTCGGAGACCTGGCGACTGGCTGCCCAGCCGATGCCGAGCACCACCGCGAAGTACAGCGCCAGGACCAGGTAGTCGACGGCCCCCACGTTGATCAGGGTCCCGCTGGCCAAGGTCGTGATCTCGGGGTTCATCCACTTCTCCGTTCCGAGGGTCGGCGCGCCCTACACCGTAGACCGGGGCCGTACCCGGTTGGCAACTGCACAATACTGACGTCGCTCGAGTATTGATTTGACGTCGCTGTGATGTCACTATGGTGCGCATGGACATCACGCCGTACGTCGACAGCCTCCGCCGCGATCTCGTGTCCGCGGCCGGCTCCGCGGGTGACGACGTCCGGGCCGCGGCCGACCGGCTGGCCCAGACCCTGGAGCCGGCCACCCGGCTGGCCCTGATGGAGGCGCTCTCGCAAGCCGCGGCCGAGATCACCGCCGAGCTGCCCAGCGGCAGCGTCGAGGTGCGCCTGCACGGCCGCGACCTCGACTTCGTGGTCACCGGCCCGATGGAGCCGACCACGTCGCTGGCCGGCACCGCCCCCTCGCGAACCGACGAGGCCGACGACGACGGCGCGCTGGCCCGGGTCACCCTGCGACTGCCCGAGGCCGTCAAGACCCGCGCCGAGGAGCTTGCCGCCCGACGCGGCCAGTCGCTCAACACGTTCCTGGTCGCCGCGGTGCGCGCGGCGACCAGCCACGACCAGGGCGACGTCGACCTCGACCTCTCCAGCTTCCCGTTCGACGGCGACCCGTTCGCCCCCCGGAAGGGGTCCGGCAACCGCCGGATGACCGGCTGGGTCTGACCCGCACCAGTCCCTCGCGTCAAGGAGTAGAGATGAACAGATCCTTCGAGACCCACCGTCCCGTGCACCTGCTGGTCGAGATCGGTCGTGGCCGGGTGCAGGTCAGCGCCAGGGACACCACCGAGTCGACGGTCGAGGTCACCGGTCAGCACAGTGACGACGTCCGCGTCGAGCTCGACGGCGAGCGACTCTCCGTGGTCGGCCCCCGGCTGCGCACCGGCTTCTTCGGTGGTGACGCCGACCTCGACGTCACCGTCGTGGTCCCGACCGGCAGCCAGCTGGACGCGCGCACCGGCAGCGCCGACATCACCGCCTCGGGCAGCTGGGGCAGCAGCCAGCTCAAGAGCGGCTCCGGTCAGGTGGCGGTCGAGACCGTCGACGGGGCCGCCGTGCTGGAGACCGGCTCCGGCGACATCCGCGCGGGCCGGATCCACGAGGAGGTCCGGGTCAAGAGCGGCTCGGGCGACGTGGTCCTCGAGCACGTCGGCGCCTCGGCCGTGGTGGCGACCGGTTCCGGCGACGTGCAGATCGTCCGGGCCTGCGGTCCCACCGTGGTGAAGACCGGTTCGGGCGACCTGCGGGTGGCCACCGCCGACGGCGACGTGTCGATGGCGACCGGCAGCGGCGACACCGTCGTCCAACGCCTCAACCGCGGCCGGTTCTCCCTCAAGGGCAGCTCCGGCGACGTCGCGGTCGGCGTCCCGGCCGGAGTGCCGGTCTGGACCGACATCTCCTCGCTCACCGGCCGGGTCCGCTCCGACCTGGTGGGCGCCGGCAAGCCGGCCGCCGGCCAGGAGCACCTCGAGCTGCGCGCCCGCACGGTCACCGGCGACATCACGCTGCGTCAGCTCGACGAGGTCACCAAGGGATAGTCCGAGAGGTTTCGGTCGGGTTCAGGCGCGAAGAGCGACCGAAACCTCTCGGACTATCGCAAAGAAGCCCTCAGATCGAGGTGCGGTGGAAGTTCTGGAACGACTTCGACGGCGTCGGGCCACGCTGGCCCTGGTAGCGGGAGCCGTACTTCGCCGAGCCGTAGGGGTGCTCCGAGGGCGAGGAGAGCCGGAAGAAGCAGAACTGGCCGATCTTCATCCCGGGGTAGAGCTTGATCGGCAGGGTGGCGACGTTGGCCAGCTCGAGCGTGACGTGGCCCGAGAAGCCCGGGTCGACGAAGCCCGCCGTGGCATGGGTGAGCAGGCCGAGCCGCCCCAGCGAGGACTTGCCCTCCACCCGCGCGGCGATGTCGTCAGGCAGGCTGATCACCTCGTACGTCGAACCCAGCACGAACTCGCCCGGGTGCAGGATGAACGGCTCGTCGCCGTCGGGCTCCACCTGCCGGGTCAGGTCGGACTGGTCGGCGGCGGGGTCGATGTGCGGGTAGCGGTGGTTCTCGAAGACCCGGAAGAACCGGTCCAGCCGCACGTCGATCGACGACGGCTGCAGCATCTCCGGCTCCCACGGGTCGAGGGTGACCCGGCCGGCGTCGATCTCGGCGAGGATGTCATGGTCACTCAGCAGCACGCACGTAACCTACCCCTCTGCGCGCGCCCGGCCCGGGCAGACCACACAATGGGCGGATGACCTTCCACCGGTACGTCGCCCTGGGCGACTCGTTCACCGAGGGCGTCGGGGACGTCGACCCGGGGCTGCCCAACGGGGTCCGCGGCTGGGCCGACCGGGTCGCCGCGGCCCTGGCGTCGACCACCGACGACTTCCGCTACGCCAACCTGGCGATCCGCGGCCGCAAGCTCGACGGGATCCTCGCCGAGCAGCTCGAGCCCACCCTGGCGATGCGCCCCGACCTGGTCTCCGTCTACGCCGGGGCCAACGACATCATGCGTCCGCGGGTCGACCTCGATGCACTGGTCGAGCGCTACGACGAAGGGCTCGGCAAGCTGGCCGGCACCGGAGCCAGGCTGCTGGTGTTCACGGCCTTCGACACCGGGGGGTCGGCGATCTACAGCCCGATCCGGGGGCGGTTCGCGCTCTACAACGAGCTGGTGCGCGCCGCCGCCGAGCGGCACGACGCCACCATCGTCGACTTCTGGCGGATGCGGGTGCTGCGCGACTGGCGGCACTGGGACCCCGACCGGATGCACCTCGGCCCGGCCGGGCACCAGCGGATCGCGATCGAGGTGCTCGACACCCTCGGCGTCGAGCACGACCTAGAGCCCTACCCCCTCGCCGACGTGCCCGAGGTCACCCGCGGCGAGCGGGTCCGCGCCGACCTGGCCTGGACCCGGGCGCACGTCGTGCCGTGGGTGCACCGCCGGCTCACCGGGCGCTCGAGCGGCGATCTGGTGACCGCCCGGCGCCCGGTCCTCGCGCCGGTCGACTGAACGGGTACGATCTCTCCTGCCCGCGAGGGCATGCGGATGTAGCTCAGTTGGTAGAGCGCGACCTTCCCAAGGTCGATGTCGCGAGTTCGAGTCTCGTCATCCGCTCCACGCGCCACCACCCCGGCTCAGCGGTCGGCGATCCTTCGCTGTTGCTCGTGTGACTTGTGGGACGGTTGATGATTCTTGGGGTTATCGTGGAACACGGACCCTGCCCTGTCTTCCATCGATCGAGGTCTTCCCCATGCCCCGCGCCTCCCGCTTCCGTGGCCGCCGCAGCATCGTCATCGCCGTCGGCGCCCTCGCTGTCCTGCTGGCTGCGGCACCGTTCGTGCCGCGCGGCGACGACGACCACGGCGCCGTCTCGCCGTCGGCCGCCGACCCGCTGATCCTCGAGCACGCCACCGCCGGCGCGAGCGCGGTGACCCCCGCCGCGCGGGCCGAGATCGAGCGCCTGGTGGCCCAGGGACAGCGCTCCGGCCGCACGGTGAGCGCGCGTACGGCGCCCACCGCGCTGGCCTCCACCCAGGTGCGGTGCGCCGACTTCGAGGGCCAGACCTACTGCCTGCACGCCGGCTGGACCGAGGACTCCCCCGCCGCGGTGGTGGCCGGCGTGGCCGCCGAGGCCACCCGGCTGGCCGCCCGACCCACCGCCGCGCTGGCCGGCACCGGAGACCAGGACCTGCTCACCACGCTGCGCGAGAGCGCGGCTCTCAGCCCGGCGGCCCGCGCCAGCGCCGATCGCGCCGAGCTCACGCAGGCCGCCCGTGCGGTGGCCAAGGTCTGGCTGATCCGCCACCAGATCGAGGGCGTGCCGCTGCCCGCCGGCTTCCTCGACCAGCACCCCGAGGTGCGTGCCGACACCGCCCCGTCCGCCCGTACCGCTGCGAGCCCGGCCGCGAGCGCGAGCACCGCAGCCAGCGCCAGCCCGGGTGCCAGTCCGGGCGCCAGCGCGAGTGCCAGCCCGAGTGCCAGCCCGAGTGCCAGTCCCACCACGAAGTCGTGGGGTGAATACCCGGAGCGCGCCCAGATCCTGAACAAGAGGCGGGTCGCGGAGCAGACCCGCACCTACTACTGCGGCCCGACGTCGATGCAGATGATCGGCTGGAACTGGACGGGCAAGGAGCACAGCCAGGAGTTCTGGGCCCACAAGCTCGGCACCACGTCCAGCGGCACCGCCATCACCGACATGGTGCGGGTCACGAACAACAACACCGGCTGGGACAACGCCGCCCACGCCGGGCCCTACATCGTGCTCGACGTCAAGAAGTTCACGTTCGGCCAGTGGTGGCTGCTCAACATGCGTCACCTCGTGGACTACAAGGCGCCGCTGATCTTCCACCCGGTCCTGCTCAAGCAGTTCTACCCCTACCTCGACGACGACGCGTCGGGACACTTCCAGGTGGGTCGCGGCTACGCCAAGCGCGGCAACAAGCCCAACCTGGTGGGCTACTTCGAGCCGTGGAACCAGCAACGCTTCGACCCCTCGGAGCCGTACATCTCCCGGGTGCAGTGGCGCAACGCCTACAAGAGCTACCGCGCCAACGAGGCCCACTTCCAGCACAACATCGGGGTGTGATGGGCGCTCGGCGGGCGGCTCAGGTCGCGGCCCGGCTGGGCGTCGGTGCAGGACTCACGCTGACCCTGGCGTCGTGCACGGGAGACAGCACCGATCCCCCGGGACCGGAGCCCACCACGACCCAGAGCACCAGTCCGGCCACACCGGCCGGCGGACCGTCGGACGCACCCGCGCCGGCCGAACCCGAGACCCGACTGCTCGACTGGCAGCCGCTCGACGGCCCGGCCACGTCGACGCTCACCCGGGTGGGCGACCAGACGGTCGCCGTCAACCGGGCCCAGAGCCAGGTCGAGGTGACCGGGCCCTCCGGCGGCTGGTCGCTTCCCGCGCCCAGGGGATTCCGCTACGTCGACGTGCTCGCCGACAGCAGCCGGCTGGTCGCGGTCGCCCAGGACAACCAGGAGCAGGAGCCGGCCCGGGCCACCGTGGTCGACCTCGCCACCCGCGAGCAGCAGGTCGTCGACGGATCCTCCGACGTGCCGACGATCAGTGGTGGCACCTGGGCACTGGGCCAGGACCAGCTGCTCCATGCGACGTACGACGCCCGCGGGCGCTACTGCCTGGCCACCGTCGACCTCGCGGCCGGCACCTCGTCGGTGGGCTACTGCGCCCCGAAGCGGGTCGGCTTCTCCTCGGCGATCGCCGCTCCGGCCGGCACCAGCATGCTCACCTTCGCCGGCCAGCCGCAGTGCCGCACCCCCGTCCGGGTCGACGGCGCCTCGGTCACCCCCCTGGAGGGCGTCGCCAGCTGCACGGGCTGGGACAGCGTGCTCACGCCCACCGGCGCCGTGTGGTCGGTGGTGAAGAACCAGAACCGGGTCGAGCAGGGCGAGTTCTACGCCCGCACCGACTCCGGCTACGTCGATCTCGGGGTCGGCACCACGGGCACCCTCACCTGGTGCGGCGACTCGGCCTACTTCGTGCGCGACTCGCAGCGCGACTCCGATCAGGCCCGGCTGCTGCGCTGGACGCCCGAGGGCACGTTGGAGGTCGTCTACGAGACGCCCGGCAAGGGCAACGCGTTCCTCGCCGAGCCCCGGTGTGCCGGCGACGCGCTCAGCCTGAGCGCCTTCTCGGAGGGCGGCGACGAGGCGGTCTGGGCCACCGTGCCGACCGACTCCTGACCGCACTCGCGCGGGCACGGCCGTGCCCGCCGCCTACGCTGGGCGGATGAGCGAGTTCACCGGCTTCCCCGTCGCCGCGCTGGACTTCTACGACGACCTCGAGATGGACAACACGAAGTCGTTCTGGGAGGCCCACCGGCCCGTCTACGACGAGGCGGTCAAGGCACCGATGGCGGCGCTGGTCGCGGCCCTCGAGCCCGAGTTCGGGGCTGCGAAGGTGTTCCGCCCCTATCGTGACGTGCGCTTCGCCAAGGACAAGACGCCGTACAAGACCCACCAGGGTGCCTTCGTGGCCACCGGCCCCGCAACCGGCTTCTACGTGGAGATCGCGGCCCGCGGGATGCGGGTCGGGGCCGGCTTCTACGAGGCCGGTGGCGCCCGGCTGGCCGCGATCCGCGACGCCGTGGCCGACGACACGTCGGGGTCGCGGCTGCAGCGGGTGCTGCGCACCCTGGAGAAGTCCGGTTTCGAGATCGGCGGCGAGAAGCTGAAGACCTCGCCGCGCGGGTACGACGCCGACCACCCACGCATCGAGCTGTTGCGGCACAAGCAGCTCCTGGCCGGCAAGCCCTACGGGTTCGAGCCGTTCATCCACACCGCCGAGCTGCTGGACCGGGTGCGCGAGGACTGGCGCGCGCTGCTGCCGCTGGTGCGCTGGCTCGACGACGCCGCGGTCGAGTAGGTCCTATTTTCCCGCGCGACACGCGCCCTTCACCTCCCTGGCGCGTGGACGTGGCACCGTGGTGCCATGGCACGTCGCAAGGTCTTCCTGCACATCGGGCTCCCCGGATCGGGGGGCGGGTTCCTCGAGCACGCCCTGCTCACCCACGCCGAGCCGCTCGAGGCGCTCGGCGTGGACGTGGTGGCCGACTCCGTCGAGGAGCTGCTCCGCGTCGCGGTGGAGACCCGCCGCGACCACAAGGAGTGGGGCTACGCCCGCTCCGACGTCGAGGGCACCTGGGCGTCGATGTGTCGTCGGGTGTTCCGGTCGAAGGGCGATGCGGTGGTCAGCCAGGAGCTGCTGGCCGGCGCCGACGCCGGCCAGGCCGCGCTGTTCCTCGACGGGCTGGCCGGCCGCGAGGTGCACCTGGTGCTGACCGTGCGCGACCCGGGCAGCCAGGTGGTGGCCGGCTGGGAGCGGGACGTGAAGTCGGGCGGATCGGTGTCGTTCTCACGGTTCCACCGCCGGGCGGCCGAGCCCCCCGACCGGGAGCCGAGCCGGTCGTTCTGGACCGACCAGGACCTGGTGGAGGTGCTGGACCGCTGGGCCGTGACGATCAAGCCGCACCGCGTGCACGTGATCGCGGTGCCTCCGATCGACGACCCGCGCGCCATGATCTGGGCGGCCTTCGGCGAGATCGTCGGCTTCGACCCGAGCAGCCTGTCCCCCGCGGTGGCCCGGGCCAGCCAACCCGGACTGGGCACCACCGAGGTCGCCGTGCTGCGCAGTGTCAACGAGGCCATCGACGGCCGGATCGAGGGCGCGATGCGCCGTACGGTCGTCAAGCGCTACTTCGCCGACCGGATCCTGGGCGACACCGGTGCCCGCCCGGCCGCCTCGCCGCCGGAGCTCTACGACGAGCTGCTGGAGCGGGCCGAGCGCTGGCAGAAGCGGCTGTCCAACGCGGGGTACGACGTGCACGGCGAGTCGGCGCACCTGCTGCCACTCGAGCCGGCGCGCAGCGTGCTCTCCCCCGACGACGTGCCGGCGCGCGAGCGGCTGCGCACCACCACCGACGCGCTGGCCCACGTGCTGGTCGAGGTGGCCCGGCTGCGCGAGCACAACGAACAGCTCGAGGTGCGCAACGCGAAGCTCGAGAAGAAGCGCCGCAAGCTGAAGCGCAGGCTCGCCGCCCAACCCTGACCGGCAAGGTCAGTGCGGCTGCCAGGCATCCTCGTCGCCGGTGCGGCTGGTGACCACGCCCGGCAGCTCGCCACTGGCCAGCTGCGCCAGGCTGACCTGCTCGAAGACGTCACGCAGCGCACTGCGGGCCGCGATCCACACGTGCTGGAGCACCTCGGCGGACTCGTCGTACCGCACCGCCTCGGGGCGCAGGCCGTAGACCGAGACCAGCGGCCCGTCGACGGCGCGGACCACGTCGGCCACGCTCACGTCGGCGGCGCTGCCACCCAGCCGCCAGCCGCCGGACTGGCCACGCTGGCTGACCACCACGCCGGCGCGGCGCAGGTCGGCCAGGATCGCCTGCAGGAAGCCGTGCGGGATCTGCTGCGCCCGCCCCAGCTCCTCGGCACTCACGGGACCGCCGTCGCCGCGCCGGGCGAGCTCGATCAGGGCCCGCAGGGCGTAGTCGGACTTGGCGGAGACGCGCATGCGGCCAGTCTCTCAGATATCTGCACCAGCCCAGTCAACGAACTGCGCCAAGCGCCGGGGAGCGGACGCCAGGTGAACACTCGCCGGATCGGCTTGCGTTCACCCGACCTCCGCCGCATACTTAAGTTACCGGTCAGTAGCGGTCCCCTACATGGAAAAGGTGGGCAAGTGAGCCACTACAAGAGCAACCTGCGCGACATCGAGTTCAACCTCTTCGAGGTGCTCGGTCGCGACCAGGTCCTGGGCTCCGGCCCGTTCGCCGAGATCGACGTCGAGACGGCACGGTCCATCCTCGGCGAGGTCGACCGGCTGTCCCGCGAGGACCTCGCCGCCTCCTACGAGGACTCCGACCGCAACCCGCCGGTCTTCGACCCGGCCACCGGCACCGCCGACGTGCCCGAGAGCTTCAAGAAGAGCTACCAGGCATGGATGGACGCCGAGTGGTGGCGGCTGCAGGTCATGGAGGAGCTCGGCGGCCAGCCTGCGCCGTCCTCGCTGATCTGGGCGATCGGCGAGCTGGTGCTCGGCGCCAACGCGCCGGTCTGGATGTACGCCGCCGGCCCGGCCTTCGCCAACATCGTCTACCGCAACGGCAACGAGCGGGACCAGAGGATCGCCCAGCACATGGTCGATCGCCAGTGGGGCTGCACGATGGTGCTCACCGAGCCCGACGCCGGTTCCGACGTGGGTGCGGGGCGCACGAAGGCCACCGCCAACGCCGACGGCACCTGGAACCTCGAGGGCGTCAAGCGCTTCATCACCTCGGCCGAGCACGACATGAGCGAGAACATCATGCACCTCGTGCTCGCCCGCCCCCAGGGCGTCGAGGGCGTGGGCGGCCCGGGCACCAAGGGCCTGAGCCTCTTCCTGCTGCCCAAGTGGCACTTCGACCCCGAGTCCGGCGAGCTGACCGGCGAGCGCAACGGCGTGCACGTCACCAACGTCGAGCACAAGATGGGCATCAAGGTCTCCAACACCTGCGAGGTCACCTTCGGCGACTCCACCGTGGGTGGCGGCGAGCCGGCCCGCGGCTGGCTGCTGGGCGAGGTGCACGACGGCATCGCGCAGATGTTCCAGGTCATCGAGAACGCCCGGATGATGGTGGGCACCAAGGCCATCGCCACGCTCTCCACCGGCTACCTCAACGCCCTCGACTACGCCAAGACCCGCGTCCAGAGCGCCGACCTCACCCAGGCCGCCGACAAGACCGCCCCCCGGGTCACGATCACCCACCACCCCGACGTACGCCGCTCGCTGATGACCCAGAAGGCGTACGCCGAGGGCATGCGCGCGCTGGTGCTCTACACCGCGTCGATGCAGGACCGGGTGATGGTGGCCGCGCACGCCGGCGAGCGTGACGAGACCGCCGAGGCCGTCAACGACCTGCTGCTGCCGATCGTCAAGGGCTACGGCTCGGAGCGCTCCTGGACCCTGCTCGGCACCGAGTCGCTGCAGACCTACGGCGGCTCCGGCTTCCTGCAGGAGTACCCCATCGAGCAGTACGTCCGCGACGCCAAGATCGACACCCTCTACGAGGGCACCACGGCGATCCAGGGCCAGGACCTGTTCTTCCGCAAGATCGTGCGCGACCAGGCCACCGCCCTCGGGCAGGTGGCCGGCGAGATCGAGGCCTTCCTGCGTTCCGAGGCAGGCAACGGGCGGCTCAAGGTGGAGCGCGGCCTGCTCGCGACCGCGCTCGAGGACGGCAACGCGATGGTGTCGACGATGATCGGCCAGCTGATGTCGGCCGACGTCAACGCCGAGGGCGGGGACCTGCGCAACATCTACAAGGTCGGGCTGAACTCCTCGCGCCTGCTGATGGCGCTCGGCGACATCATCTGCGCCTGGCTGCTGCTGCGCCAGGCCGACGTGGCGCTGACCAAGCTGGCGGGTGACGTGTCGCCGTCCGACAAGGCGTTCTACGAAGGCAAGGTGGCGGCCGCGCAGTTCTTCGCGCACTCGGTGCTGCCCAAGCTGACCGCCGAGCGCGCCATCGCCGAGTCCGTGGACCTGGCGATCATGGACCTCCCGGAGGAGTCCTTCTGAGCTCCGCCTGATCGGCCCGGCTCACCCGAGGGGTGTTTGACATCGGGGCCCGGGCTGATCAGGGTGGGGTGTTCCCCCACACAAGGAGTACACATGGGCATCGGCCTCGGAATCGTCCTGATCGTGATCGGCCTGGTCCTGGTCACGGGAGCGGTCGACCTGCCTGCCAGTGTCGACGACGCGATCGCGTCGGACACCATCGGCTGGATCTGCCTGGTCGTCGGCGCCCTGGCGATCGTGCTGGCTCTGGTGATGAACGCGCAGCGCTCGCGCACCACCCACGTCGAGGAGCAGCGCCGGGTCGACTGACGCTCAGGAGGCCCCGCCCAGGAGCAGCTCCAGCGCCGCCGCACCGTCCGCGGTGACCCGCACCGGCACGCCCCAGTCCTGCTGGTGCATCCGGCAGGCCGCGCCCTCGCCGCCGCCCTCGTCGCAGGTCGCGGCCCGGGCCGCCACGTGCAGGACACCGTCACCGACCGCGGGATCGAGCTCGAGCGTGCGCGCGAGGTCGCTGCTGCGCCCGTCACCCGCGCGCAGCAGCGACGGTGGCGTGGCCGTCACCACCAGCTGGGAGGCCGGCCCGAACCGGTCGTCGACCTTCTGGCCCGGTGGCGGGGTGAACACGACCCGCAGCGTGACCCGGGGGCCGAGGTCGGTGACCGGGCGCTGGGTGCGTGCCGCCGAGCCGTCGGCCCGCAGTGCCGCCGGGGTGACCGTGGTCAGCCGGTGCGCCGTGGACTCCACGACGACCAGGTCGGCGCCGGGGACGAAGCCCGACGGCTCGGCCAGGCCGGTCGCGATCGTGGTCAGCTCGCCGGTCACCGGGTCGAAGCGCCGTACCGCGCCGTTGTAGGTGTCGGCGACGGCCACGGTGCCGTCGCCCAGCAGGACCACGGCCAGCGGGTGCTGGAGCAGCGCCGTCTCCCGGTCGCCGTCGCGGAACCCGAAGTCGAACAGGCCGTGCCCGACCACGGTGCGCACCTCGCCCTCCTCGACGACACGCAACGACGAGGTCTCGGCGTCGACGATCCACAGCCGGTCGCCGTCGGCGGCGAGGCCGCTGGTCTGGGCGAACCACGCCTCGGCCAGCGGGCCGTCGACCAGGCCCTCGTGGGTGGTGCCGGCGGCCACCTCGACGCTGCCGGTGCGCGGGTCGAGGGTCCACAGCTGGTGGATGCCGGCCATCGCGACCCAGATCCGGTGCTGCCACCACACGACGTCCCACGGGCTGGAGAGCCGCGAGGTGTCGTCACCCTGCATCCACGCCGTGCCGTCGCCGGCCACGGTGCGCACCTCGCCGGTGGCCAGGGTGACCCCGGCCAGCCGGTGCGCCACCGTGTCGGCGACGACCACGTCGTAGCCGACCTCGGCAGCGACGTCCTCGGGCAGCAGGCACAGGCCGTTGGGCTCGCGAAAGCCGGGGACGGTGCGCACGACGTGCTCCCCGTCGAGCTCGACGAGCTGGTCGTGGCCGGCATCGGCCACCAGCACGTGTCCGTTGGGCAGCCGCACGGCCTTGGCGGGGAAGCGCAGGTCGCCGGTGTCGTCGACCGGGGCGACGTACGGCGAGTCCCCGGGCTGCAGGGTCCCCCGCTGCCGGTGCTCCTCGACCAGCTCTCCCAGGAGCGCGTCGACCGCGTGCGCATGCCCCTCGCCGGCGTACTGGGCGACGACGTAGCCCTCGGGGTCCACGAGCACCAGCGTCGGCCAGGCCCGGGCGGCGTAGGCGTCCCAGGTGACCAGCTCGGGGTCGTCCAGCACCGGGTGGCCGACGCCGTAGCGGGCCACCGCGTCCCGCAGCGCCTCCGGGTCGGCCTCGTGCTCGAACTTCGGGCTGTGCACGCCGACCACGACCAGCTCGTCGGCGTACTTCGCCTCGACCGGGCGCAGCTCGTTGAGGACGTGCAGGCAGTTGAGGCAGCAGAAGGTCCAGAAGTCGAGCAGCACGAAGCGCCCGCGCAGGTCACGCAGCCGGATCGGCCCCTCGGTGTTGAGCCAGCCCCTGCCCAGGAGCTCGGGTGCGCGCACGGTGCGGGAGTTCACAGCAGCATTCTGCCCGGGCGTCACCACGCGGCCAGTCCCTGCCCGACAAGCAGGAGCCCGAAGAGGGCGAACAGTGCGGTCGCACCGATCCGGATCGCCTGATCGGGGAGCCGTCGGGCCAGCAGCGCGCCGAGCGCGATGGCCAGCCCGTCGGCCAACACCATCCCCACGGTGCTGCCGAGCCAGGTCCCGAACCAGCCCTCGCGGGTCGCCAGGGTGATCGTGGCCAGCATCGTCTTGTCGCCCAGCTCGGCGAGGAAGAAGGCGACGCCCACGGCCAGCACCGCGGTGCGGGTGCTCAGCCGGGCCTGGTCGGCCTCCTCCTCGCTCAGCTCGTCACCGCGCCAGGTCCAGGCCGCGAAGCCGAGGAACGCCACCCCCGCGGCCACCGAGATCGGTGCCTGGTGGTCGGCGAACGCGGAGCCGAGCATCGCTCCCACGGCCACCGACACCAGGTGCACCAGCGCCGTCGCGACGGTGATGCCGAAGAGCACGTCGCGGGCGCGGTAGCGAGCGGCGAAGGTCATCGCCATCAGCTGGCTCTTGTCGCCGAGCTCAGCGACGAAGATCACGGCGGTGCTGAGCAGGAACGCAGTCATGGGGCTCCGAGGTCGGACCGGGCGCCGACGGCGAGACGGGAGTCCCGACGACAGGCACGCCCGGAGAAGGGTCGTCGTACCGGCCGAAAGTCTCGTCCGCCGCGCGAGGCGGCCCGCTGCACCGGGACCAGAAGGTCCAGCATGTCGACACAGCGATCGGGGACTACTCCCTTTCGCCAGCCACGCTACCCGATCGCCGGTCAGGGCCGGGGTGGCAGGGTGTGCCCATGGACGAGCAACAGCAGCCGGTCATCTCGTGAGCGGCTGGTCACTGGCCGACATGCCCGACCAGTCGGGCCGCACCGTGATGGTCACCGGGGCCACCGGGGGCCTGGGGCAGCGGGTGGCGCTCGAGTTCGCCCGACGTGGGGCGGTCGTGGTGCTGGCCGGCCGCAACGACTCGAAGCTCCGCGACACCACCACGGCGCTGCGCGCCCAGGTGCCCGACGCGCTCCTCGAGCAGTTGGTCATGGACCTCTCCGACCTCGACAAGGTACGCCGGGCCGCCGAGTCGGTGACCGGGCGTGGCCCGCTGCACGTGCTGGTCAACAACGCGGGTGTGATGGCCACCGCACCGCAGCGCACGGTCGACGGCCTCGACCTGCAGCTGGCCACCAACCACTTCGGGCCGTTCCTGCTCACCGGCCTGCTGCTCCCCCGGCTGGTCGCGTCCGGTGCCGGACGGGTGGTCACGGTGTCGTCCAACGCGCACCTGATCGCACGCTCCGCGCCGCTCTCCGACCCACGCCAGCCACTCGGCCGGCACCGGCGCTGGCGCACGTACGGCCAGAGCAAGCTCGCCAACCTGCTGTTCAGCTACGAGCTCGAGCGCCGGCTCCGGGTGCGCGCACTGCCGGTGGAGTCGCTCGCCGCGCACCCCGGGTACGCCGCGACCCCCCTGCTCGCCACCGGCCGCACCGGTCGCTCCAGCGGCGGCGCGGCCTCGATCCTCAACGCCGCGGTGAGGGCCACCGCACAGTCCCCTGCGATGGGCGCCCTGCCGATCCTGATGGCGGCCACCGCCGAGCTGCCCGGGGGCAGCTACTGCGGTCCGCTGGGCCTGCAGCAGCTGCGCGGCCTGCCCGGGGTGGTGGGCAGCAACGCCCTCTCCCACGACCAGGACGCGCAGCTGCGGCTGTGGCAGCTCAGCGAGGAGACCGTCGGCCTGCGGTATCCGTGAGGCTCACCCGACCGGAGCCGCCAGGTCCACCTGGCGCACCACCTCGATGCCGACCCGCTGGAGCGCGATGTAGGGCATCGTCGCCAGCAGGCCGGTCGGTGCCACTGCCAGGGCCAGCGGCCGGCTGTCGTAGCGGCCCTGCACGAAGTCGGCCGGTGTGACGTAGCCGTGCCGGTGCGAGACCGACCAGAGGCGGGGCAGGAACAGGAAGATCAGTGGGTAGACCACGATCGTGTAGGGCACCGCGAAGAAGCCGACCACGCTCCCGGCGTGCAGGGTCGCGGGCACCGCGATGAACGTGCACGCCGTGTAGAGGTCGCCGCCGATGAGGAACCAGGCGATGAACGTGCCGAAGCTGCGCCCACCCAGACCCCACTCGTCGAGGTGCTCGAGGTCGGCGGCCCGGCGCCAGCGGGCGGCTGCGAAGCCGAGGTCGCTGACCAGCAGGAACAGGAAGACGAAGATGCCGACGGCGACGCCGTCCAGGTGCTCCTTCACCGCTCGCCTCCCCGCTCGTCGCGGGCAGCGCGGTCACGCCGGTCGGCCAGCCGCGAGAGCTGGAACGCGGTGACAGTCAGCACCGCCGACATCACGATCAGCGCGAACTGGAACCAGAAGTAGAACGGGGACCCGAACAGGGTCGGGTCGCTCTTGTCGTAGAGCGGGACCACCAGCGGTACGACGACCGCCGGAGCCAGCAGGAACAGGATGAGGACCCACAGTCCCCGAGAAGAACCGCCGTGCGGCGGGCGTGACTGAGTCGCCATGGTGCACACCTCAGAGTTAGATACGCAGAGGTGGCCTCGTCACTGCCGGATCAGCGGGCCAGCGCGGCCTCGATGTCCGGGGTGAGGCTCTCGGGCTTGGTGGTCGGCGAGAAGCGCTTGATCACCTGTCCGTCACGGCCCACCAGGAACTTCGTGAAGTTCCACTTGATCTTGGTGCCGAGCAGGCCGCCCTTCTCCGCGCGCAGCCACTCGAACAGCGGATGCGCGTCGGGGCCGTTGACGTCGACCTTCTCGAACATCGGGAAGGTCACGCCGTAGTTCTTCTGGCAGAAGGCCCCGATCTCGTCGGCAGAACCGGGCTCCTGGTTTCCGAACTGGTTGCACGGGAAGCCGATCACCGTCAGGCCCTGGTCGCGGTAGGTCTGCCAGAGCTGCTCGAGGCCCTCGTACTGCGGGGTGAAACCGCACTGGGAGGCGGTGTTGACGACGAGGACGACCTGGCCGGCGTACTCGCCGAGGGGCAGCTCGTCACCGGTCAGGGTGTGCGCGGTGAAGTCGGTCAGGGCGGACACGTGGATCTCCTCGGCTGGGCGGAACCTCAAGGCTATTCGGTGCCAGTCCCGATCCGGATGGGGCCACCCGCCGAGCCGCGGTCAGGCCAGGGAGAGGAAGAGCTTCTCCATCTTCTTCACGTCCACGCTGTCCATGCCGTCGCCGGCGCTGAGGCACTGCTGGAGGCCGGTGGCCACGATCGCGAAGCCGGCCCGGTCGAGCGCACGGGACACCGCGGCGAGCTGGGTGACGACGTCCTCGCACTCCCGGCCCTCCTCCAGCATCCGCAGCACGCCGGCAAGCTGGCCCTGGGCCCGCTTGATCCGGTTGATCACCGGGTTCATGTCCTCGGGGTCGAGCTCCATGTCAGTTCTCCTCGTCGAGTGCGCGCAGCACGGCCAGCAGCCGCTGCTTGGCTTCGGCGGCGACGTCGCTGAGCGCGTCACCCGCCAGGGCGGTCATGGCATCGGGGTCGAAGGCCTCGACGACGGTGGTGTGCTCGTCGAGCGAGCGCACGACCACGTTGCAGGGCAGCATGGTCGCCACGGACGGGTCGACCAGCACCGCCTGGTGGGCCAGCGGGGGGCGGCAGGCGCCGAGGATGACCTGCGGGGCGACGTCGACGTCGAGCTTGGCCTTGAGCGTGGCCCGCAGGTCGATCTCGGTCAGCACCCCGAAGCCCTGGTCGGCGAGGGCGGCCCGAGTGGCCGCGACCGTGGCGTCGTACGGCTGCGAGAGCGTGGTGCTGAGCGTGTAGTCCATCAGGCGGTCCGCCGGGGGTCGTCGCCCGCGGCCTCGGGCGCCGAGTCGGCAGCGGCGGGCTCGAGCTCGAGCTCGAGCTTGCGCACCGCGTCGATGACCTGCTCCAGGGCGGGGCCGGGGAGCGCGCCGGGCTTGGAGAACACCAGGGTGCCGCCCTTGAACGCCATCAGCGTGGGGATCGAGGTGATCCGAGCGGCCGCGGCGAGCTCACGCTCGGCCTCGGTGTCGACCTTGCCGAATACCAGGTCGGGGTGCGTCTCGGAGGCGCGCTCGTAGACGGGGGCGAACTGCCGGCACGGGCCGCACCAGGAGGCCCAGAAGTCGACGATCACGATGTCGTTCTCGGCGAGGGTGGCCTCGAAGTTTGCGGCGCCGAGTGCGGTGGTGGCCATGGTGGCACGTCCTTTCCAGTTGACTTTGACAATACCCCAGGGGGTGTTAGTGTCTCCACCATACATACCCCGGGGGGTATCCACAAACGGGTGGAGGCCGCCACCTACGGAGAGGACGACATGCGCGAGATCGACGTGGCACAGCTCGAGCAGGCGCTCGCCGAGGGCGCCCAGCTGGTGGACGTGCGTGAGCCCCGAGAGTACGCCCAGGCCCACGCCCCGGGCGCGGTGCTGATCCCGATGGGCCAGCTCCCCGGCCGACTCCAGGAGCTCGACCGGGCCCGCCCCGTGCACCTCATCTGCGCCTCCGGCAACCGCAGCGGCGTGATGGCCGAGGTGCTCGTCGCCGCCGGGCACGACGCCGTCAACGTCGTCGGCGGGACCGGCGCCTGGCTGCGCTCGGGCCGCCCCGTCCACAGCGGCCTCGCGGAGGTCGCGCGATGACCGGGTTCACCGTGCTCACCCTCGACACCCCCACGCTGGGCGACCGCAGCTACCTCGTGCACGACGGTGAGGTGGCGTTCGTGGTCGACCCGCAGCGCGACATCGACCGGGTGCTGGCCCTGCTCGACGAGCACGGCGTCCGGCTCACCGACGTGTTCGAGACCCACATCCACAACGACTACCTCACCGGTGGGCTGGCTCTCGCGGGACACACCGGAGGGACGTACCACGTCAACGCGGCCGACCAGGTCGCCTTCGAGCGGCACCCCCTCAACGACGGCGACGTCGTGGCGGTCGGGCCGCGGATGCGGGTCACCGCGCTGGCGACGCCGGGGCACACGTTCACGCACCTTTCCTACGCGCTCGCCGACGCGGACGCGGGCCTCGACGGCTCCGTCGGGGTGTTCTCCGGCGGCTCCCTGCTCTACGGCGCCACCGGCCGGCCGGACCTGCTCGGCCCCGACCACACCGATGCGCTGGTGCACCACCAGCACGCGTCGGCGCACCGGTTGGCCGACCTGCTTCCCGACGGTGCCGGCGTCTTCCCCACGCACGGCTTCGGTTCGTTCTGCTCGGCCACCCAGTCCGACGCGACCGAGTCGACGATCGGGCGCGAGAAGCAGATGAACCCGGTGCTCACCCTCGACGAGCAGACCTGGATCGACGAGCTCCTCGCCGGCCTGGACGCCTGGCCCGCCTACTACGCGCACATGGGCCCCGGGAACTCGGCCGGCCCGTCGGCTCCCGACCTGAGCCTGCCCTCGCTCGCCGACGCCGCCGAGCTGCGGCGCCGGATCGAGGCCGGCGAGTGGGTGGTGGACCTGCGCAACCGCACCGCCTTCGCCGCCGGTCACGCACCGGGCACCCTGAACTTCGGCATCGACGGACAGTTCGCCACCTACCTCGGCTGGCTGATCCCCTGGGGCACGCCGGTGACGCTCCTCGGCGAGAGCGTCGACGACGTGGCCACCGCTCAACGTGAGCTGGTCCGGATCGGCATCGACCGCCCGGCCGCGCACGCCACCGGCAAGCCCGAGGACTGGTCCGACCGGGAGCTCGCGAGCTTCCCCACGGCCACCTTCGCCGACCTGGCCCAGGTGCGTCACCACCGGACGGTCGCGATCCTCGACGTCCGCCGCACCCACGAGTTCGCGGAGGCCCGGATCGACGGCGCCCTCAACATCCCCATGCACGAGCTGCTCGACCGCATCGACGAGGTGCCCGCCGGGGAGGTCTGGGTGCACTGCGCCGCGGGCTACCGCGCGTCGGTGGCCGCCTCGATGCTGGACGCCTCCGGACGTCGACCGGTCGCGGTCGACGACTCCTTCGACAACGCCCGCGCGGTGGGCCTGCACCTGGTGGGCACCGAGGCCGCGGCGTGACCCTCGCCCTCGTCGCCGTCGTCGCCGGCGCCCTGATCGGCCTGAGCCTGGGCGCGCTCGGTGGCGGCGGCTCGATCCTCGCCGTGCCGGTACTGGTCTACGCACTCGGCCAGTCGCCGGTGCAGGCGACCACCGGTTCGCTGGTGGTCGTGGGCGTGACCGCGATGATCGGCGCGCTCACGGCCTGGCGGTCCGGCAACGTGCTGCCCAGCCGGGGCGTGCTCTTCGGCGTGGTCGCCATCGGAGGAGCCGCGGCGGGAGCCAAGGCCTCTGCGCACGTCTCCGACGCCGTGCTGCTCGGTTGCTTCGCGGTGCTGATGCTCGTCGTCGGGGGACTGATGGCGGTCCGCCAGCTGCGCCCCGGGCGCAGCGCGAGCGAGCCCACGGGGTTCGACGCACCGATCCTCACCTTCAGCCCCACCTTCGCCTGCCAGTGCCCGCGCGCCCTCAAGGTGCTGGTCACTGCCACCGCGGTCGGGCTGCTGACCGGCTTCCTGGGCGTCGGCGGGGGCTTCCTCGTCGTCCCGGCGCTGGTGCTGGCCCTCGGCCTCCCCATGCGCTACGCCGCAGGCACCTCGCTGGTCGTCATCACGCTCACCAGCGCGGCCGCCCTGGCCGTGCGCGCGGGCACCGGGCTGCACCCCGACTGGACGCTCGTGCTCGTGCTCACCCTCTCCTCCGCGGTCGGCGGCTTCGCCGGCGCCCGGATCGCTGCCCGGATCGACACCCGGCGCCTCGCCGGCGTCTTCACCGCCCTGGTACTGGCGGTGGCGGTCTACACCGCCTCCCAGGCCCTCCCCGCCCTGCTCTGACCCTCCGCTGCCTCATCCACCGAAATACAGGAAGAGATCACCCATGACGTCGACGGCCAGCCCGCCGCGCCCGCTCCCGACCACCCCCGGCACCCACGTGGTGCCCCGACCCGGACCGCTCGGCCGCCTCGGCGTCTGGGTGGTCGACCACGCCCGACTCACCACCGTGCTCTGGCTTCTCGCGATCGTCACCCTGGGCGCCTTCGCACCCCGCGTCGAGTCGGAGCTCTCCGGCGCCGGCTGGCAGGCCGACGGTTCCGAGTCGGTGGCCGTGCGCGAGCTGGCCCAGGCCCACTTCGGCGGCAACGCGAGCACCGCGATCCAGGTCGTCGTGCGCAGCGAATCCGGCCCCGTCACCGAAGGTGCCGGCGGAATCGTCCTGGCCGAGGCGACCCGGATCCTCGGGGCCGATGCCCGCATCGGCGGGGTGATCCAGCCCCAGCCCGGCGTCACGATCAGCCAGGACGGTCGCACCGCGGTGCTCCTCGCCGGAGCCGACGCCGACCCCAACGACATGGTGCGCGCCGCCGACGACCTCAAGGGCCCGCTCCAGGACCTGTCCACCGACGGCGTCACGGTGAACCCCACCGGCGCCTCGCTGCTGTGGTCGGACTTCAACACCGCCAACCTCGACGCCATGCTCACCTCGGAGATGTTCTCCTGGCCGGTGACCCTGGCCTTCCTGGTGCTGGCCTTCGGCGCTCTCGTGGCCGCCGGGCTCCCGCTGATCCTCACCCTGGCCGGACTGGTCGCCTCGGCGGGCTCCCTGGTGCTGGTCAACCAGTTCGTGCCCGTGTCGATCTGGGCGATGAACTTCGCGATGATGTTCGCCCTGGCGCTGGGCATCGACTACGCCCTGTTCCTGGTGGTGCGCTTCCGGGCCGCCCGGATGGGCCACGACCGACCGGTCCGCGACGCCATCGCGGAGACGATGGACACCGCCGGCAAGGCGGTGCTGCTCTCGGGTGCCACCGTGCTGGTGTCGCTGTCGGCCGTGATGCTGGTGCCGTCGCCCGCCTTCCGCTCGATGGCCGGCGGCATCATGCTCGCCGTCGTCTTCGTGCTGGCCGCCACCCTCACCCTCCTGCCGGTCGTGCTGGCCAAGCTCGACCTGCGCATCAACAAGCTGTCACTGCCGTGGGTGCACACGGGCGAGCACCGCTCGGCCCGCTTCGCGGCCTGGGGTGAGCGCCTGTGGGCCCGCCCGTTCGCGTGGGGGCTCGCCTCCCTGGTGGTGCTCCTCGCCCTGGCCGCCCCGATCGTCGGGCTGCGCACCTCGATGCCCTCGATCAAGGTTCTCCCCGAGAGCGCCAGTGCCCGGATCGGCTACGACCAGGTGCAGCAGGCCTTCGGTCCCGGAGCCCCGGGCACCCTGCAGATCGTGGTTCCGCACGCCCAGACCGCCACCGCCCTCGAGGTGCTCGGCGCCGACGCCGGCATCGCCGGGGCCACCCCGCCGCAGCCGGCGGCCGACGACAGCGGGCTGGACCTCATCTCCGCCGTCCCGACCGTCGACCCGTCCGACCCCGGGCTGGGTGAGACCGTGCAACGGCTGCGGGCCGACCTGCCCGACGCCGCCCAGGTGGGCGGCGCCGCGGTGGAGAACCTGGACCTCAAGTCCCAGCTCGACGAGTCCACACCGCTGGTGATCGGGGTGGTGCTGGCCCTGGGCTTCGTGCTGCTCCTGATCGCGCTCCAGGCACCACTGATCGCGCTGCTGGGCACCCTGGCCAGCCTGCTGTCCACGGCGGCCGCGTTCGGCGTGGCCCGACTCGTCTTCCAGGACGGGATCGGCTCGGGGCTGTTCGGCTTCGAGCACCAGGGCTTCCTCGACGCCTGGGCACCGGTGTTCTTCTTCGCGATGATCTTCGCCATCGCGATGGACTACACGGTGTTCCTGCTGGCCTCGGCCAAGGAGCACTACGAGAGCTCCGGTGACCCCAAGGACGCCATGGTCGGCTCCCTGGCCCACTCCGGGCGGGTGATCTTCGCGGCCGGCGCCGTCATGGTCGCGGTGTTCTTCACCTTCGCGCTCTCCGGGCCGCTCCCACCCAAGGAGATGGGCATCGTGCTGGGCGTCGCCGTCCTGCTCGACGCCTTCCTGGTCCGCCTGGTGCTGCTCCCGGTGCTGCTCCGCCTCACCGGCCGCGCCGCCTGGTGGTCACCCGCCTGGCTGACCCGGATCCTCCCGGACATCCACTTCTCACACAGCTGAACCCATCCCTGAAGGAGAATCACCACCATGTGTCGAGCCATCAACTGCCGCCAGTGCGGCAAGACCACGTGGGCCGGTTGCGGCCAGCACGTCAACCAGGTCCTCGGCGGCGTGCCCAAGACCCAGCGGTGTGCGGGTCACCCGAAGGCCGAGCGCTCCGGCGGCGGCTGGCTGGACAGGTTCCTCGGGCGCTGACATCCGCTCAGCACGCCCGGTGTGGTCCCGCCGTCACTCCACGTGGCGGCGGGACTGCACCCAGCGGAACCGGCCCGCCACGTAGGCGGTGTCGGTGTACGACGCGTTCGCGGCCGGGTTCGCCCCGGTGCCGTGGAAGTCGGAGTACGCCGCCGACTGGTTCACGAACACCCTGCCGGTGAGGTTCTCCGACAGCGCCACCCCAGCGTCGAGGGCAGCCTCACGCACCTGCTCGACCACCTGCGCGGAGCGCGAGTAGACCGCCGCCGTCATCGCCCCGTGCCGCTGCACGGTGTCGCGGAACAGCTCGATCGACGCGTCGGTGCCGTCGGTGCCGATCAGGTAGCCGACCGGCCCGAAGCACTCCTGCTCGTAGACCTCCGTGTCGTCGGCCGACAGCCCGATCAGGGTCGGCGTGCGCACCGTGGCGTCCGGGAACGTGGGGTGGGCGACCGTGCGGCTGACGACGTACACCTCGCCCTGGGTGCGTGACGCCTCGAGGCGCTCCAGCACACCGGTGTTGACCACGCCGCCGAGCAGCTCCACGGCGCGGGCGTCGTCGCCGAGCAGGGTGTCGAGGGCCGCGCCGATGCCGGCAGCCACCTCGGCGGGGGTCCGGTTCCCCTCGTCGGTCTCGATGCCCGCCCGGGGCAGGTAGACGTTCTGGGGGGCCGTGCACATCTGGCCCGTGTAGAGCGCGAACGAGAACGCCAGGTTCCGGCACATCGCACCGAAGTCGTCGGTCGAGTCGAGCACGATGGTGTTCACCCCGGCCTTCTCCGTGAACACCGTCGCCTGGCGGGCATGCTCCTCCAGCCAGTCGCCGAAGGCGTTGCCGCCGGTGAAGTCGACCAGCCGCACCGCCGGGTGGGTGGCCAGGGTCGCGGCCAGCCGGTCGTCGGGCTCCTCGGCGGCCAGCGTGACCAGGTCTGCGGGGAACCCGGCCTCGGTGAGCACCTCACGGCACACCTGCACGGTGATGGCGAGCGGCAGCACGGCTCCCGGATGCGGCTTGACGATCACCGGGTTGCCGGTGGCCAGGGAGGCGAACAGCCCCGGCCAGGAGTTCCAGGTCGGGAAGGTGTTGCAGCCGATCACCAGTGCCAGGCCGCGCGGCACGGCGGTGAAGGTCTTCTCCATCCGCAGCGGTCCGCCGCGGCCGGGCTTCTCCCACAGGGCGGTGGCCGGCACCCGGACCATCTCCGCGTGCGCGTAGGTCACCGCCTCGAGGGCCCGGTCGAGCGCGTGCGCACCACCGGCCTGGAAGGCCATCACGAAGGCCTGGCCACTGGTGTGCTGGACCGCGCCTGCCAGCTCGAAGATCCGGGCGTGCAGCCGGTCGAGGACCTCCAGGCAGACGCCCACGCGCGCCTGCGGACCGGCATCGCGCCACACCCGCAGGCCCGCACCCGCCGCGGCGGTCAGCGCCTCGACGTCGGTGACCCGTGGGTAGGTGGTGCCGAGGTCGAAGCCGTACGGCGACCGCTCGCCCGCGACCCGTCCCTGCGCGCCGGGCGTCTCCAGCGGGAAGTCGGTGTCACGCCACGCCTCGAAGGCGGCGCGCCCGTCGGCCGCCGCGCTCTCGCCGTAGACCCGTGGCGACGGGGACTCGTCGAAGGCGGAGTAGTACGACCGGTCGGCGCAGGCGGCGCTCGCCCGGTCGAGACGGTCTCGGTGCTTGTCGAACATGGCGGCGGCGCTGCCCAGATCAGTCATGTGCCCACCTTCGCCTCCGGGCCCCGGCGAGGCAAGCCGGGCCGTTACGGTGGTCCCGTGCAACGGGGAGAGCGCGGTGCGGTCGCGGCCCGGCTCGCGGTGGTCGTCGCCGGGCTGCTGGCCGGCGCCGGCCTCGGCTATGCCGCCGCCGGGGCCGAGCGGACCGTGCCCACCGAGATTGCGCTGGCCCGGCCGTTCCCGGCGGCGTCACCGTCGGTGCCGACCGACCCGCCGATCACCACCGTCGCCGACCCCACGCAGTACGCGCCCCTCGGCACCGACCTCGACTTCGTGCGCAGGCGCGTCGGCGTCGAGCCGAACCGGTGGATCTACGACGTGCCCCGGGGCTGGGAGCCGGCCGAGGAGCAGCCCGACGGGGTCCGCTGGACGCTCCCGGGCAACCCGGTCTTCACCTACTCGATGCGGGTCGCGATCATCGACAACCTCCCGATCACCACCGCCCAGACCGCGGTCAACCGGCGCGACAACGTGCGCGGGCTCGAGGGCTACCAGCAGCTGGCCCTCACCGACAACGACCTGCAGTTCACCTACGTGCTCGACCAGCACGCCCGCTACCAGAACTCCTACTGGATCAGCGAGCCCCGCTCCGACCGCACCGCTTTCGAGATCACCGTCTCGGGGCGGCTCTCGGACCGCGAGGGCCTCGACGCGCTGCTGGAGCACCTGGTGGCCAGCACCCACCGCACGGTCACCTCCGGGGGATCCTGAGCTCCTGACCCGGCACGATCAGGTCGGGGTTCTCCAGGTTGTTCAGTCGCACCAGCTCGTGCCACGCGACGCCGTGCCGCACGGCGACGTCGCTGAGGGTGTCGCCGTCGAGGACGGTGCAGGTCTCGAACTCGCGGGCCGCGTGCCGGGCGGCCTGGCGAGCGTCCTCGACGACCGGCCCGATTCCCGCGCCGATTCCCAGGCCGATTCCCAGGCCGGCTCCCGGGCGGGCCTCCGGCCGGTCCGCGTGCCGCGCCTCGTGCCGGGTCTCCTCGCGGGCCTCCTGGCGCTGGGTGCGCGCCTGCTCGCGGGCCTCCTGGCGCTGGACCCTGGCCGCCTCGCGCTCGTCCTTGTCGAGGTGCGGCGCCGCGTGCGCGCCCCCTACGGCAGACGTCGCGCTGGGCGGCGCCTCGGCGGGCTCCGCTGCCTGGTCCTCGTCGTCGCCCGACCCGAAGGTGTCCTTGAGCCTGTCGAAGATCCCCATCGCCGTCCCTCTCTCCGCCCTGTCAGGTGCGGCCGGGCCGCGCAGGCCCAGAGAGTCGACACCTCTCATGAGGTTAGGTCATCGATGTGACCCAGGTCATCCGACACGGCGCCGTCAGAGCCCGTGCGTCTCGACCGCGTCGAGGACCCGGTTGGCGGTCGCCCGGTCGGTGCTGCGCACCTGCACCCAGAGCAGCCGGTTCTCGGCGACCCGCACCACCCGCTCGACGACCACGTCGGGGCACCGGGTGTGCACCTGGGTCATCGAGCGCTGGAGGTCGTTGCGCACCACGTCGTCGAGCCGCTGGCACTCGGGGTGTCCGGGCAGCTCCTGGGGGAGCTTGCCGGCGGGAAGGAGGCCCAGGAACACCCCGGAGCCGCCCTCCTCGCCGACCGCGAGCGCGGCGTACTCGGCCTTCTGGCCGGGCGGCGTCCACCCACCCCGCGCCACCTCGATGTCCCACGAACGGGGGACCTCGACAGACAGGCTCCCCCGCTCGTCGCTCACGGTGACATAGGGGTCGCCCTGCCGGGCGAGGGTGTACGTCGTGGCCGCGCCCGCGCCGACGGCCAGCAGCGCCACCGCGACCAGCGGCCAGCGCCGACGACGACGCGGCGGCACCGGGTCGCCCACGTCGGTGGCGGAGTGCTCGACGGACGGCCGGCCCGGCCCGGGCGCGGGCTGCGGCGAGGGGCGGGCACCCACGGCGGTCAGCTCGGGGTCGCGCAGGTCGCGCGGTTGGGCCCCCGGCAGGTGCTGGCCGGACACCGCCGCCTCGAGGGCGCTCACGTAGGCGCTCACGTCGGGCCAGCGGTCCTCCCTGTCGGTGGCCAGGGCACGGGCCACGACCTGCTCGACCGGCGCGGGGAAGGGCCGGTCCGCCGTGCCCAGCGGCGGTGCGGCAGGCGGTGCGGCCGCCGCGGTCAGGGTGGCGTGCTGGTACGGCGGCCGCCCGGTGAGCACCAGGTAGGTGAGGGCACCCAGGGAGAACTGGTCGGCGCGCGCGTCGAGGGCCTCGCCGCGGGCTTGCTCGGGCGCCACGAACGAGGGTGTTCCCGCGATCATGGTGAGCCGCGAGGACATGTCCAGGGACTTGCCCAGGCCGAGGTCGCCCAGCATCGCCCGCACCTGGCCGTCGCCGCGGGAGTCGTCGCTGCGGAAGAGCACGTTCTGCGGCTTCACGTCGCGGTGCAGCACGTCGCGCCGGTGCAGCGCGGTCAGCCCGTCGCCCACCTGGCGGATGATGTCGATGCCCTGCTCGGGCGAGATCGGGCCCTCCTCGAGCCGCTCCGCCAGCGTCCCCTGGTCGGCATAGGTCATCACCAGGTAGGGGCGGCCGTCCTCGAGTTCGCCGGCGTCGTGGACGCCGACGACGTGCGGCGTGTCGACCTTGCGCAGGAACCGGCCCTCCTCGACGAAGCGGCGGCGCACGTGGGAGTCCTCGGTCCAGTTGTCGGCGAGCACCTTGATCGCGACCGGCGAGTCGAGCTGCTCGTCGTAGGCGAGCCAGACGGTGGCGAAACCGCCCGCGCCGATGCGGCGTCTGACGACGTAGCGACCTAGGCGCACTGGAAGGGACACCCCTGCATTATGTTGCAGAGGACACACGGGGAGAGCACACGCATGGCTGACGACGCAACGACCGCACCCACACCTGACGAGATCGACGCCCTGGCACTGGCCGCCCGCGACGGCGATGCCCAGGCCCTCGACGACCTGATCCGGCTGGTCCGGCCGCGGGTGCTGAACATCTGTCGGGGGGTGCTGCCGTTCAACCCGGACGCCGAGGACGCCTGCCAGGAGGCGCTGCTCAACATCAGCCGCAAGATCGGCGGGTTCCGGGGCACCGCACGCTTCACGACCTGGCTGCACACGGTGGCGGTCAACAGCGCGCGCTCGACGTACCGCCGGATGAAGAACCAGGCCTCGCCGCACTGGTCCGGCGACGACGCCCACCTCGAGCGCCCCGACCCACGCACCACCAGCGTGATCGCCGGCACCCGGCTCGACCTGCTGGAGGCGATGGACATCCTGGAGCGCGACCACCCGGCGTTCGTGACGCCGCTGCTGCTGAGGGACGTCTACGGTTTGACCTACCAGGAGATCGCCGCACAGACCGACGCACCCCTGGGCACCGTGAAGTCGCAGGTGCACGACGGGCGGCGACTGGTGCGCCCGCTGTTGCGGGTGTCCGAGTGATCCTGCGCCCGGTAGAGGCCCGCGACCACGGCTTCGTGCTCGACCTCAACACCCGCCACCAGCACCTCACCGCACCCATGGACCGGGCCCGGCTGGCGGCACTGCTCGGCTGGTCGGCGCGCGCGGACGTGATCGACGTCGACGGCGAGCGGGCCGGCTTCGTGCTCACCTTCCTGCCGGGCACCGCCTACGACTCGGCCAGCTACCGCGAGTTCGACCGGCGCTTCGACGAGTTCACCTACCTGGACCGGATCGTGATCCACCCGGCGTTCCAGCGCCGCGGGCTGGGCAGCGCCGTCTACGACGAGCTCGAGACTGCGGCCGGGGTGCGACTGGTGCTCGAGGTGAACATCGACCCGCCCAACGAGCCGTCGCTGGCCTTCCACCGGGCCCGCGGCTTCGTCGCGGTCGCGGAGTTCGGGCCCGAGGACCACCGGGTGCTGCAGCTGACCAAGGAGCTGGCCTGAGATGAGCCGCCGACTTCTGGCGCTGCTGGCCGGCCTGGTCGCCCTGGTGGCCGTGGTGGCCATCTCGACGGTGGTCGTCCTCGGCCTGCGCGACAGCCCGCCGGGCTCGTCCAGCGGCCCGGTCGAGGACCCCGGCGACCCGGCCTGGGACGTCGCGGTCAGCACTCCGGTCGAGGACAGCTACTACCCCGACCACGGCGACCCCGGTGTCGATGCACTGCACTACGGGCTCGACCTCACCTGGGAGCCCGACACCGCCACCCTCAGCGGCACCGCGAACCTGGTGCTGAGGGCCACCACGGCCGCCGACCACCTCCAGCTCGACCTGCTCGACGCGCTCCGGGTCAGCCGGGTCGAGGTCGACGGCACCGAGGCGTCGTACGTGCAGGGCGACCAGCACCTGGTGGTGTCCACCGACGTGGTCGCGGACCAGCGGCTCCTGGTGCGGGTGGTCTACGCGGGCACACCCGCCCCGGTGAGCGCCCCGACCGTCCGCGCGGACGTGCCCACCATCGGCATGAACGTCACCGCGACCGGTGAGCTGTGGACCATGCAGGAGCCGTACGGCGCCTTCACCTGGTACCCCGTCAACGACCAGCCCTCCGACAAGGCGCTCTACGACGTCACCGTGCGCACTCCCTCCGACTGGGTGGGCGTGTCGAACGGCGTGCTCGAGTCGCGGCGCACCGACGACGGCCACACCGTGACCCGCTGGCACCTCGACCAGCCGGCGGCGTCGTACCTCACCACGCTGGCGGTCGGTGACTACGTGGAGACCACGGCGACCTCGCCCAGCGGCGTTCCGCTCAGCTACTGGACCCACCGCGGCGACGACCGGGCGCGCGCCGCGCTCGCGGCCACGCCGCGGATCATGGCGTGGAACGAGGCCCACCTCGGGCCCTACCCGTTCGCCTCGCTGGGCATCGTCGTGGTCGACTCCGAGTCGGGCATGGAGACCCAGACCATGATCACCCTCGGCGACACCGGCTACGCGCTGTCGGCCCCGGTGGTCGAGCACGAGCTGACCCACCAGTGGTACGGCGACCTGGTCACGCCCACCGACTGGCGCGACCTGTGGATGAACGAGGGCCTGACGATGTTCGTGCAGGGGGTCTACCAGGCCCACACGGACGGCACGTCGATCGACGCCGTGATGCAGCAGTGGTCGGCATTCGACGCCCAGCTCC
This sequence comes from Propionibacteriales bacterium, assembly GCA_038214475.1. Taxonomy (GTDB): domain Bacteria; phylum Actinomycetota; class Actinomycetes; order Propionibacteriales; family Nocardioidaceae; genus Nocardioides. The sequence goes on from JBBQRV010000001.1 coordinate 32,996, forward strand.
GGCAGGCGTCCGGGCCTCCCGGCGCCTACGACCCGGGCCAGTTCGGCGAGGGCAACGTCTACTACAGCCCGGCCCTGATGTGGAACCAGCTCCGGCACCGGGTGGGCGACCAGGAGTTCTGGTCACTGGTCCGCGCCTGGCCCGCCGAGCACGCGGGCGAGAGCGTCACCCGAGCCCAGTACTACGCCTGGCTGGAGGACCGCACGGGGCTGCGGCTGCGCGGCTTCTTCCGGGCATGGATCATGGGTGCCACCACGCCGCAGTCCTGAGGAGGACCAGATGACGCGCACCGCAGTCGTGACCGGAGCCAGCAGCGGGATCGGCGCCGCCACCGCACGCCGGCTCGCCGCCGACGGCTTCCACGTGGTCGCGGTGGCCCGGCGCCGGGAGCGCCTCGACGCGCTGGTCGCCGAGATCGGCGGCACCGCGGTCGGCTGCGACACCACCGACGCCGACCAGGTGGCCGCCCTCGCCGGCGCCGTCGGTGAACGCCTCGACGTGCTGGTCAACAACGCCGGCGGGGCGCTCGGCGCCGACCCGGTCGCCCGGGCCGCACCGTCGGACTGGCAGGCGATGTTCGACGTGAACGTGCTCGGCACCCTGCGGGTGACCCAGGCGCTGTTGCCGGCCCTGGTCGCGAGCGGCGACGGGCTGGTGGTCAACCTGACCTCGACGGCGGCCCACGAGGCCTACGCCAACGGCAGCGGCTACACCGTCAGCAAGGCCGGCGTCTCGGTGCTCACCCGGATGCTGCGCCAGGAGATCCTCGGGCAGCCGGTGCGGGTCACCGAGCTGGCGCCCGGGATGGTGGCGACCGAGGAGTTCGGGCTGGTCCGGTTCGGCGGCGACCAGGCCCGGCGCGACGCGACGTACGCCGGTGTGCCCGGACCGCTGGTCGCCGCGGACGTGGCCGACACCGTGGGCTGGATCGCCGGTCTGCCCTGGCACGTCAACGTCGACCTGCTGGTGCTCAAGCCCCGCGACCAGGCCAGCCAGTACCAGATCAACCGGGTGGACCCGACCGAGGAGAGCTGATGGACCTGAGGCTCGCCCTGGCGTTGCGCGACGCGGGCGTCGGGTGGACACCCCGGGTGGGCGACCGGTTCGCGGTGCCCGACCGCGACCTCGACGACGAGGTGTTCGTGCTCAGCGACATGGTCGTCGAGCTCCGCGACACGCCGTCGGGCGACGTCCTCGCCTTCAACGGCACCACGGAGTGGGCGCTGGACAGCCTGGAGGCCGACGCCGCGGTGTGGCTGCCCCGGGAGGACCAGCTGCGCGAGCTGCTCGGGGACGCCCTGGTGTCGCTGGAGCGACTCGACGGCGGTGACGCGCCCGCCGGCTGGGTGGTCACGGTCGGGGTGGCCGGCGCTCGGGAGCGGCACGTCGAGGTGAGTGTCGAGGCGGCGTACGCACGCGCGGTGCTGGCGGTCCTGGCGGCCCTCGGCCGCTGAAGGGTTTGCGCCCAGAGCGATATCGGGACCCCGGGGCTTGCCGCCCGGTCCGGAGTCGGGTTCGGTGGCCGGATGAGACTCCTCGTGCTGGGTGGCACCGTGTTCCTGTCCCGCGCCGTCGCGGTGGCCGCGGCGGGTCGCGGCCACGACGTCACGATCGCCTGCCGCGGCGAGTCGGGGACGCCGCCGGAGGGGGTCCGGCACCTCGCCCTCGACCGGGCCGCCGGACCACCGCCTCCGGGCGAGTGGGACGCCGTCGTCGACGTCGCGCGGCTGCCCTCGTGGGTGCGCGCGGCCCTCACCGTCGTGCCCGACGCGCACTGGGTGTTCGTCTCGACGATCAACGTCTACCCCGACACCGGCACGCCGGGTGCGAGCCCTGCCGCCCTGGCCCTGCACCCGCCGATGACCACCGATCGCGACCTGGCCGAGGACCCGGAGGCCTACGGGCCGATGAAGGTCGCCTGCGAGCAGCTGGTCGAGTCGGGGTCGTCGTCCTCGATGGGGGTGCGTCCCGGACTGGTCGTGGGCCCCGGCGACCCGTCGGGGCGGTTCACCTACTGGCCGTGGCGGCTGGCCCGGCCCGGACCGGTGCTCGCGCCGGGCAGCCCCGTCGACCCGGTGCAGGTGGTCGACGTACGCGACCTGGCCGAGTGGCTCGTGGACAGCGCGGAGCAGCGCCGTACCGGCACCTACGACGGGGTCGGACCCGTGCAGCGGCGCGGTGACCTGCTCGCCGAGGTGGCCGCCGGCGTGGGCGTGCAGCAGCCGGACCTGGTCTGGGCCGACCAGCAGTTCCTGCTCGACCACACGGTGCAGCCGTGGGCCGGTCCCCGCTCGCTGCCGCTGTGGCTCCCGCTCCCCGAGTACGACGGCCTGATGACCCACGACGCCGACCTGCCCCGTGCGGCCGGTCTGCGCACCCGGCCCGTCTCCGAGACCGCGCGGGACACCCTGGCGTGGCTGGCGGACCACCCGGAGGCACCCGTCGCCGGGCTGACGCAGGAGGAGGAGACCGAGCTGCTGGACGCGCTCCGCGCCTGAGCGCCTGAGTGAGCGCCTGAGTGAGCCCGGGCCAGCGCCGAGATGTACCCCTCTGGGTGGATTCCGGGCCGGTCCGGTTCCGTAGGGTGCGGGGAGTGCCGGACACCGTCGACTGGATCCCCTGGCAGCGGGCTTTCGCTGACCAGCCCCCTCTGCCGAACCGGCTCGACGGGCTCCTGGACCGACTCCTGGGCGGGCACAACCGGCTCGTGGTCGCCTCGGCCCACCCCGACGACGAGACGCTCGGGGCCGGCCAGCTGATCGCCGCGGCGAGCCGGCCGGTCCGCGCCCTCACGCTCTCGGCGGGCGAGCACTGCGTCGACGACCCGCGTGTCGACCCGACCGACCTGGGCGTCATCCGGCTCGGCGAGTGGCGCGGGGCGCTGGGCGAGCTGGGGGCCACGCCGGTGGACTCGCCCCGGTGGCCGGACGGGCGGCTGTCGGAGCACGAGGACCGGCTCGCCGACACCCTGGCCGGCGAGCTCGACGCGGACACCGTCCTGCTCGCCACCTGGCGCCACGACCCCCACCCCGACCATGCCGCGGTCGGGCGGGCCGCGGCCGCCGCGGTCGCCCTGACGGGCGCGCGCCTGCTCGAGTACCCGGTCTGGGGGCCACTGTGGATGACCCCCGACGAGGTCGCGGAGACGGGGTGCCGGCTGGTGCGGGTCGAGCTCGACGAGCGGACCCGGGCCTGCCGGTTGCGCGCCAGCCGCCACTACGTCTCCCAGCTCGAGGGACTGTTCCCGGGCTGGGATGCCGTGGTGCCCGAGGAGCTGCTGCTGCGTCACGACCGACAGCTGCTCGCCGTGGAGGTGGACCGATGACGAGGCGAGCCCAGGATTTCGACACGCTCTACCGCACCGACCCGGACCCGTTCGGCGTCGGAACCCGATGGTACGAGCAGCGCAAGCTGGCGATCGCCCTGGCCAGCCTGGCCGAGCCCCGCTACCCGCTGGCGTGGGACTGCGCCTCGGGCACCGGCCACCTGGCCGAGGCGCTGGGCGGGCGCTGCGACCGGGTGCTCGCGTCGGACGCCGCGCCCGAGGCGGTCCGGATCACCGCCGAGCGGACCTCGGCCCTCGACGCCGTACGGGTCGAGGTCTCCGCCCTGCCGGACCGGCCGGAGCAGGCCAGAGACGCCGGACTCACCGTGGTGTCGGAGGTGCTCTACTACCTCGACGACGACACCCGGCGCACCTGCCTGGCCATGCTGGCCGACCAGAGCGGCGAGCTGCTCTCGGTGCACTGGGCCCACCACCCGCACGACGCGCACCTCAGCGGTGTGGCCGTGACCGCGGAGCTCAGCTTCGCACTGCGCTCGCGGGGCTGGTCCAGCCTGGTCACCCACCGCGAGGATGACTTCGTGCTGGCGTCGTGGCGATCGGCCTCCCGGTGACGGCCGTCGACGCCTGGTGGCGAGCGCTGGACCTCCCCGAGCCTGTGCCCGTCGAGCGTGAGCCGCAACGCGCGGCGGTGCTGGCACTGGCCTCGAGGCACCCGTGGGCGCGCCTGGACTGGCCGGCGCTGGTCGAGGCGCTGCTGGCCCTGGGGCGCACCGACCTCCCCCTGGCCCGGCTCACGGAGGGTCACGTCGACGCGCTGCGCATCCTCGACCAGGCCGGGTGCTGCCCCGAGCCGGGCGCGGTCTACGGGGTGTGGGCCTCCCGCTCGCAGGCCACCGGGTTGACGGCCCGACGTACCGGGGACGGGTGGGTCGTCGACGGCACGCTGCGGTTCGCGTCCGGCGCCGGACTGCTCGATCGCGCGCTGGTCCCGGGCTGGCTGACGCCCGAGCACCACCAGCTCCTCGACGTGGACGTCTCGGAGTGGTCGGCCGACACGTCGGCCTGGCGCACCCGGGCCATGGAGCTGAGCCACTCGCACACCTACCGCCTCGAGGAGGCTGCCGTGCGGGCCGTCGCGGTGGGTCCGCCGGACTTCTACCTCACCCGCCCGCTGTTCTTCCCCGGCGGCGTCGGGGTCGCCGCGGTCTGGGCCGGCGGCGCGGCCCACCTGCTGGACCGGCTCGAGGAGGCGGTGCCCGCGCACCGACGTACCCCGGCGCAGCGGGCCCGGGTGGGGCAGGCACGCAGCGAGCTGGCCGCCGCCGTCGCGAGCTGCCGGCAGGCCGCGCTCGGCTTCGGCGACCCGACCGCGGTCGACGGTTTCCGCACCCAGGCCACGCTGTGCCGGTCGGCGGTCGGCGCCGGGGTACGGCGACTGCTGGAGCAGGTGCGCCTGGTGGCGGGGTCGGCGGCGCTGGCCCACGACGAGGCGCTCACCCGCGCCGTCGACGACCTGGCGCTCTACGTGGCCCAGCAGAGTCCCGACGCCGACACCGCGTTCCTGGGCGAGCAGCCATGACCACGGTGGTGGTGACGGTGCCCGCCCACGACGAGGAGGACGAGCTCCCCGACTGCCTGCGGCACGTGGCAGGTGCCGTGGCGCAGGCGCGCGCTGCGGGGGCGCTCAGCCGCGTCGTGGTCGCGGTCGGCGCGCACCGGTGTCGTGACGACACGCTGGGGCGGGCCCACCGGGTCCTGGCCGGGCTCCCCGACGTGGAGCCGCTGGTGGCGGCCGACCCGCACTCCGCCAGCGTGGGCCAGGTGCGCGCGGGCCTGGTGGCCGCGGTGTGCCGGCGTCACGCGGAGCTGGTGCCCCAGGCGCCCACGACCTGGTTGTTCCACACCGACGCCGACTCGCACGTGCCGCCGGACTGGATCACCGGCACCCTTGCCCAGCTGCGTCGGCGCGACGCGGTGGCCGCCGCGGGCATGGTGGCGCTGCGCGCCTGGGACGCCCCCGAGGCCGCCCGTCGGCGCTACGCAGGGCTGGTCGCGGCCGGACTGGGTACCGGCGGCCGCGACGGGGAGGGACACGACCACGTGTACGGCGCCAACCTGGTGGTCCGGCTGGACGCCTACCTGGCCGTCGGCGGGTTCAGGGACGTGGTGCACGGCGAGGACCACGACCTGGTGGACCGGCTTCACGCCCGCGGACACCGGGTGCCCGGCCTGCTCACCCCGGTGGTGTCGACCTCGAGCCGCAGCCCCGGGCGTGCGGAGCACGGGCTGGGCGCGCTGCTGCGCGGCCTCGGCGAGGAGGCCCAGGAGGAGGCCGGCGACGTGCTCCGCGCCTGAGCTAGGAGTGGTTCTCCACCGTCTCGACGTCCTCGGCACTCTCGTCGAGGTCGGGGATCACGGCGTCGCCGAGCGCCGCGTCTGGCAGCGGGTCGACCGCGAAGCCGGAGGCCGAGCCGGAGAGGGTCGCCAGCATCTGGCGCACGTTGACCAGCTGGGCGTTGATGCTGTCGCGGCGCTGGGTGGCCGCGGCGAGCTCACGCTCGGAGTCGGTGCGCATCCGCTCCGCGGTGGCCCGGGCCTCGCGGACCAGGGTGGCGGCCCGGTCCTCGGCGTCGCCTACGATCCGGCGGGCTTCGACCTCGGCGGCCTCCTGATCGCGCTGCGCCTGTGCCTTGACCTCGTCGAGCCGGGCCGCCATCGCGTCGAGCTGGGCCTGGGTGGCGGCCTGCTGCTCCTGGAACTCCGCCGCCGAACGGTCCCGGCGCTCAGCCAGGGTGGTCTCGAAGTCGGCGGCCGCCTGAGCGGCGTTGGCGCGCTGCTGCTCGTGGATCGCCTCCGCCTCCTGACGCCGCGCAGAGGCGTCGCGCTCGGCAGAGTCACGCTCCTCGTCGGCGGCGCGACGGGCGTCGGAGAGGATCCGGGAGCCCTCGGTCTCGGCATCACGCCGGCGCAGCTCGGCGTACTGGTCCGCGGCCACCCGGACGTCGTTCGCGGCCTGCTCGGCGGCCTTGCGCTCGGCCTCGGACTCGGAACGGGCCTGGTCGCGCAACGAGGTGGCCTCCTCGTCGGCCAGCCCGAGGATCTGGGCCACCCGCTCCCCGAGATGCGCGAACGACGCGGGCTCGACGGGGGCGGCGGCCTCGACGGGCCGGGTCTCCGCGGCCTTCAGTCGAGTGGTGAGCTGCTGCGACCCGGCCTCCGCGACGGCGACCCGCGACTCCAGTTCAGCCATCACCCGGTCGACGTCCGAGGGGTCGTAGCCCCTCAGCACGACCCGGAACTGGTGCTCGGGCTGACTCATGACTGCTCCTGTTCGTCGGTGTCGGCGGGCCGGGCGTCGGGTACCGCCAGTGCTTCGATGACCCCGGAGAGCTGGCTCAGCTCCGCGGTGATGGTGTCGCGCCGGGACCGCAGTGCCGTGATCTCGGCCCGTGCGTCGTCGAGAAGGGTGCGCGCCTGGGTGCGCAGCGTGTCGGCCTCGGCCTGGGCCTCCGCGACCAGCCGGGCGGCCTCCTCGCGGCCGGAGCGGAGCTCCTCGGCGGCCTCGGCACGCAGCCGGACCACCTCGTCGGCGACCAGGGCACGCAGGTTCCGGGCAGAGGTCTCGGCCTCGGCGCTGCGCCGCTCGGCGCGCTCCATGTGCCGGGACGCCTGCCACTCCACCTCCTCGCGGACCTGGGTCGCCTCGGCCTCGGCAGCCGCCCGCCGGGTGCCCGCCTCGGCCTCGGCGTCGGCGACCACGGCCGCGGCGGCCTCGTTGAGCTCAGCGGCGCGGCGCTCGGTGTCGGAGAGCTGGGTGCGCAGCCGATCGGACATCTGGTGGGAGGCGGACTGGATCCGGCGTCGGGCCTCGCGGAGCTTGCGTCCTGCGTCGGCGTGGCCCTGGCCCCGGATCACCATGGCCTCGCTGGCAGCGGCCGCGAGCACCGACTCCACGGTCGACTTCGCCCAACGGGTCTGCTCGGCAGCCCGCTCGAGCTCCTGCTCGCTCTCGGCGCGGGCCTCGGCGAGCAGCCGGGCCGCCTCCTCCTGGACCTGCTCGTGGTGCGTGCGCGCCTCGTCGCGCAGCACGAACGTCTCCTTCTCGGCGTCACGGCGCAGCTCGGCCACGTCGTGCTCGGCGGCCTCACGCAGCGCCTCGGCCTCGGCGAGCGCCGACACCAGCTGCTCGTCGGCACGCGCGGTCGCACCGGCCAGCACGGCCTGGGCCTGCTGTGCGGCCTCACTGCGCTGGGTGGTGGCCTCTCGCTGGGCCGTGTCGACCAGTCCGGCCACCTCCAGCTGGGCGGCCCGGCGTACCTGCTCGGCCTCGGCCTCGCGGGCGGCGAGCTGCTGGCGGCCGGTCTCGTGCAGGGCGGCGATCTGGACCCGCGCGGCCTCCAGGAGCCGGTCGCGCTCGGACTCGGCCGAGCGGAGCAGCAGGTTGACCTGCTCGCTGGCGTCGGAGGTGATCGCGCGCGACTCCTCGGACGCCTCGGCCAACGCCTGGGCGGCGTGCGCCCGCATCCGCTCCACCTCGGCGTGCGCCGCGGCCGCCTCGTCATGGTGGCGTCGGGTCTCCTGCTCGAGCCGCTGCACCTCGGCAGTGGCCCGGCTGGCCTCCTCGACCGCTTCGCGCTGGAGCTGGTCGGCGATCTCCTGCGCGCGCTGGAGCAGGGTCGCTGCGGGGTCGGGGCGCGCCGAGGCGTCGCTCCGGTCGCGCGTCGACGACTCGGTCTCCATGCCCGGATTGTCTCAGGTGACGGCCCAGCTCACCAAGGGTTCGGCACAATCTCTCTCTGCGGTCACATCCGCCCGACGCCGCGGGGGCGGGCCGCGTCGCCGGGAAACCCGAACTCGGTGTGCACGCCCGGGCTGAACGCGACGTGGTCCGGGGGCCGCTCGGACAGTCCGGGCAGTCCCACGGAGGCCATCAGGCCGTCGTCGAGCTCGAGCAGCTCCGCGTCGTGGAGCGGCCAGGGCGGGTGCTCGTTGGGGATGTAGAGGGTGCGCCCCAGCCACCGGGTGTGCAGGCCCCAGCGTGCGGTGACGAACTCGTCGAGGGCGCCCGCCTGCCGCGGCGCGCCGACGCGTACGACGAACCGGCTGGTGACCGGGGTGCCGGGCCGGTGCGGCCGGCGCAACCGGGCGGCGTACACGTGCTCGTCTCCGTCACGCCCGGGCCGCCGGGAGTGGTGCATGGCCGCCCACCGGTAGGGCACCGAGAAGCCCACCCGGGCACCCGCCACCACGGCCAGCCGGTCGGTGTCGAGGCTGAGGAAGACCACCCCACGGCGTCCGGTCGCGTCCACGGAGTAGAGCCGCACGTTGGTCTCGAGGAACGTGCCCCACCACGGGACGCCGCCGCCCCTGCCGGGGGCGGCGTCCACCATCCGGAAGCCGATCAGGCCGACGTAGGTGACGCCGTCGAGGGTGTCGGGCCGCACGCCCGGGGGCATCAGGTGCGCCACTCGCTCCGGCGGCACCGCCCAGTGCAGGAAGGTGAGGTCGAGCCAGTCCTGGTTCATCAGCACCGGGCCGGTGAGCGCCGGGGCGTCCGGGCTCACCGGCTCGGCGAGGTCGAGCTGTTGCGGGGGCACGCCCCCAGCATCCCCTGCAGCCGAAACCGGCTCAGAACAGCAGCGCGCTGGCCGGGTCCTCGAGGATGCTCGCCACGTCGGCCAGGAACCGGGAGCCCAGCTGCCCGTCGACGTGGCGGTGGTCGAAGCTCAGCGCGAGCGTGGTGACCTGCCGGGCCACGATGTCGTCGCCGACCACCCACGGCTGCTTGCGGATCGCCCCGAAGCACATGATCGCCGACTCGCCCGGGTTGATGATCGGCGTCCCCGAGTCGACGCCGAAGACGCCGACGTTGGTGATCGTGAACGTGCCGCCGCTCATCTCCGCCGGCTGGGTCCTGCCGTCGCGTGCGGTCGCCGTGAGCTGGTTGAGCGCCCCGGCCAGCTCCAGCAGCGAGAGGTCCTGGGCTTCCTTGACGTTGGGCACCACCAGCCCGCGCGGGGTGGCTGCGGCGATGCCGAGGTTGACGTAGTGCTTGTAGACGACCTCCTGGGCGTCGCCGTCCCAGTACGAGTTGATCTCAGGGGTACGCCGCATCGCCAGCAGCACCGCCCGCGAGAGCACCAGCAGCGGGGAGACCTTGACGTCCTTGAACTCCCGGCGCTTCCTGAGCCGGTCGACGAACTCCATGGTGGCGGTGACGTCGAGGGTCACCCACTCGGTGACGTGCGGCGCGGTGAAGGCCGAGTCGACCATGGCACCGGCCATCATCTTGCGTACGCCCTTGATCGGCTCCCGGGTCTCGCGGGCGCCGGCCGCCTGTGCGACCGGTCGGGCGGTCGTGGGCTGGGCCGCCGACTCCACGTCGGCGCGGGTCACCGTGCCACCCGGGCCACTGGGGGCGAGGGCGGTGAGGTCGATCCCGAGGTCCTTGGCCAGCTTGCGCACCGGCGGCTTGGCCAGCACCCGCACGGCACCGGCGTCGGTGCCTGCCGCGGCCTGCGAGGTGGCGGGCACGGACGGTTCGTCGACGCCGACCACCTCGGGCGACGGCCCCGCCTCGAACGCACCCTGGACCTGGGTGTGGGTGGCGCGGGCTGCTCCTGCGTCGATCGCGCCGCGACGGGCCCTGCGCACCGGGTTGCGCTCGGCCTTGTTGCGCCCGACCAGGCTCTCGCCCTCGCCGCCGCCCGAGGCGCTCGGGTTGGAGAGGTCGATCTCCATCTCCTCCTGCGCGGGCGGTGCGGCCGCCGGAGCAGGCGCCGGGACGGCCGACGGGTCGCCGACGCTGATGATCGGCGTGCCGACCTCGACGGTCTCGCCCTCGGGCACCATGAGGTCGAGCACGGTGCCGGCGTACGGCGACGGCAGCTCGACCAGCGACTTGGCGGTCTCGATCTCGACGATGATGTCGTTGATCTCGATGACGTCGCCGACCTTGACCTTCCAGGCCACGATCTCGGCCTCGGTGAGGCCCTCGCCGACGTCGGGAAGCTTGAACTCAGACATGTGTACTCCTCAGAAGCCCAGCGAACGGTCGACGGCGTCCAGCACCCGGTCCAGGTCGGGGAGGAAGTCCTCCTCGATCCGCGACGGCGGGTAGGGCGTGTCGAAGCCACCGACGCGCAGCACCGGGGCCTCCAGCGAGTAGAAGCACTGCTCGGTGATCCGCGCGGACACCTCCGCGCCCATCCCGAGGTTGACGTGGGCCTCGTGGGTGACGATCGCGTGGCCGGTGCGGCGCACGGAGTCGTAGACGGGGCCCATGTCGAGCGGGCTGAGCGTGCGCAGGTCGATGACCTCGAGCGACCGGCCCTCGGTGGCGGCCGCCTCGGCCGCCTTGAGGGCGATCTTCACCATCGGCCCGTAGGCGAGCACCGTGGCGTCGGTGCCGGGGCGCACCACGCGCGAGGTGAACAGCGGGTCGGGCGTGGCCGACTCGTCGAGCTCGGCCTTGTCGGCGTGGTACTGCCGCTTGGGCTCGAGGAAGATCACCGGGTCGTCGCTGGCGATGGCCTGCTGGATCATCCAGTAGCCGTCGACCGGGTTGGAGCAGGCGACCACCTTGAGCCCGGGGGTGTGCGCGAACTGCGCCTCGGGGCTCTCGGAGTGGTGCTCGACCGCGCCGATGCCGCCTCCGAACGGGATCCGGATCACGATCGGCATCTTCGACTTGCCCTGGCTGCGGAAGCGCATCTTCGCGACCTGGCACACGATCTGGTCGTAGGCGGGGTAGACGAACCCGTCGAACTGGATCTCCACGACCGGCCGGTAGCCGCGCAGCGCCAGGCCCACCGCGGTGCCGACGATGCCGGACTCGGCCAGGGGGGTGTCGATGACCCGGTCCTCACCGAAGTCCTTCTGCAGGCCGTCGGTGATCCGGAAGACGCCGCCGAGCTTGCCGATGTCCTCTCCCATGAGCAGAACCTTCGGGTCGTCCTCCATGGCCTTGCGCAGGCCCATGTTGAGCCCCTTGGCGAGGGTGATCTTCTGGCTCATGAGCGGGCCTCCTCAAAGCTCTCGAGGTACGCCGCGAAGCCGTCGCGCTGCTGGGCGAGCTCCTCGGGGACGTCGGCGTACACGTGGTCGAACATGCTCATCGGGCTCGGGTCGGGCAGCGCCTTGCACCCCTCGCGCAGGTGGTGGCCGAGCTGGTCGGCCTCCTCCTGCACGCCGTCGAAGAAGGCATCGTCGGCGAGTCCGTTGCGGCGCAGGTAGACCTTCACCCGGGCGATGGGGTCCTTGAGCTTCCAGTGCTCGACGTCGTCGCTGAGCCGGTAGCGGGTGGGGTCGTCGGTGGTGGTGTGGGCACCCATCCGGTAGGTGTAGGCCTCCACCAGGGTCGGGCCCTGGCCGTCGCGGGCCCGCTGCAGGGCGGCCTGCATGACGGCGTACGTCGCGAGCACGTCGTTGCCGTCGACGCGGACGCCGGGGAAGCCGAAGCCGAGTGCGCGCTGGTAGAGCGGGATCCGGCTCTGGCGCTCGATCGGCTCCGAGATCGCCCACTGGTTGTTCTGGCAGAAGAACACCACGGGCGCGTTGTACGACGCCGCGAAGATGAAGGCCTCGTTGACGTCGCCCTGGCTGCTCGCGCCGTCACCGAAGTGCGCGATGACCGCGGTGTCGCGCTCGGGGTCGCCGGTGCCGACGGCGCCGTCGCGCTGGACGCCCATGGCGTAGCCGGTGGCGTGCAGCGCCTGGGCGCCGATCACGATCGTGTAGAGGCCGAAGTTGTTGTCCTTCGGGTCCCAGGCTCCCTGGTCGACACCGCGGAACAGGCCGAGCAGGTCGAGCGGGTCGACGCCCTTGCAGTAGGCGACGCCGTGCTCGCGGTAGGTCGGGAAGACGTAGTCCTGCGGGCGCAGCGCGCGACCGGCGCCGATCTGTGCGGCCTCCTGGCCGAGCAGCTGGGCCCAGATGCCGAGCTCACCGTGCCGCTGCAGCGCGGTCGCCTCGGTGTCGATGCGCCGGGTCAGCACCATGTCGCGGTAGAACCCGCGGATGGCCTCGGCCTCGTCGATGCCGGGATCGAAGGAGAACTTGGGGTGCTGGACGCGCTCGCCCTCAGGGGTGAGCAGCTGGACCAGCTCCGGTCCGCCGTCCTGCTGGGAGGGACCGAAGACCTCGACGAGGTCGGGTCCGAAGTCGGACTGATGACTCACCTGGACTCCTTCGTGTCGCCCGGGGTGCGGGGTCACCGCGGTTCCGGGAGGGAACGGGTCGCGGCCGTCGACGTGGGGGTGGTACGTCGGCTGGCCGCCGGGGGTGCGAGGCGTCGTACCGGTGTGAGCCGGACCACAGCGCCTCGCTCGGGCCAACGTACCCGGACGGGTGGCCGGCTCGCCAATCCGGTGGCTGGCTAGGGTCACCACCATGACCACCCGCATCGTCTCGGCCTCCACGACCGTCTCCGCTCCGCCCGAGGTGGTCTTCGCGATCCTCTCCGACCCCCGCCAGCACCAGCGGATCGACGGGTCGGGCTCCCTGCGTGGCAACGTCACCGGCCCCGAGCGGCTGTCGCGGGGCGCCGACTTCGGCATGGACATGAAGATGTACGGGCTGCCCTACAAGATCCGCAACCGGGTCGTGGAGTTCGAGGAGGGCAGTCAGATCGCATGGCGCCACTTCGGCGGCCACCGCTGGCGCTACCAGCTCGAGCCGGCCGACGGCGGCACCCGGGTCACCGAGTCGTTCGACTACTCGATGTACCCGGCGCTCGGCGCGTTCGTGATCGAGCGGGCCGGGTTCCCCGCGAAGAACCGGCGCGGGATCGAGGAGACCCTGGTGCGGCTCAAGGCCGCGGCCGAGGCGGACGCCGCTGCGGCTGCCACTGCCGACTAGCACGTGCACGCTAGTGCAGGATCGGCGACCCGTCAGTGCGCGTCGCCGAGATCCTCGTGCGCGCGGTGGCTCTCGGGCTCGACCTGGAAGGTCGCGTGCCGCACGTCGAAGTGCTCGGCCGTGCAGCCCGCCAGCCGGTCCAGCACCGCGCCCACCCCGTGCTCGTCCAGCGCCGCGTCGGTCACCGTCACGTGCGCGGACAGGCTGGGCAGGCCGCTGGTGATGGTCCAGGCGTGCAGGTCGTGCACGTCCGTCACGCCGGGCATCTCCAGCAGGTGGCGTCGTACGTCGTCGAGGTCGAGGTGCGCGGGAGCCGCCTCGAGCAGCACCGCGGCCGAGTCCCGGAGCAGCGCCCACGCCCGCGGCAGGATCAGCGCCGCGATCAACAGCGAGGCGATCGGGTCGGCCCGCTGGAAGCCCGTCGTCCAGATCACCACACCGGCGAGCACCGCGAGCACCGAGCCCACCAGGTCGGCGAACACCTCGGTCGCTGCCCCCCGCAGGTTCAGCGAGCCCGTGTCGGAGCGGTTCAGCACCGCCAGCGAAGCGCCGTTGGCCACCAGGCCGACCAGGGCGAACGCCACCATCGGGCCGGCGTCGACAGTGCCTGGCTCGGCCAGCCGCCGGAACCCGGCCACGGCCAGGAAGACGCAGACCCCGAGCAGGACCAGCGCGTTGAGGGCCGCGGCCAGGATCTCGGCACGGTGCCAGCCGAACGTCGAGCGGTCGGTGGCCGGCCTGGAGGCGAGGTACGACGCCGCCAGGGCCAGCACGATCGCGCCCGCGTCCGTGGCCAGGTGGCCGGCGTCGGCGAGCAGCGCCAGCGAGCCGGCGACGTAGGCACCGACCAGCTCGACCGCGAGCACCACGGCAGTCACCAGCAGCACCCAGCGCAGCCGCCCGCGGTCCTGCGAGCGGCCCTGCGCGTGCGAGTGGCTGTGACCCATGGTCCTCAGCCTAGGAGCCCCCGGCCGTGCGGGGTCAGCCACACCCCCCGGGTCCGGCCCTGCTCGACGTACGCCGGTGCGTCGCTCACCCGGTGCCCCGCACCAGCTCGGCCACGAACTCGAGCTTGTCGAGGACCGGCTCGGGGATCACGAACGGATAGAGGTCGTCCTTGCCCATGCTCCGGTTGATCTGGTTGAGCGCCACCGACAACGGCACCCAGACCCCGACCACCAGGTCCCGGAACGAGGTGAACGAGGCCACCGGCCCGACCGTGCTCAGCCCCTGCTCCGAGGCGGTGTCGACGGTGTCGCAGATGTGCAGGAAGTGCGCCCAGGTCTCCGCGAAGTCCTCGAACGGGTGCATGGTCGCGTAGGTGCTGAGGTACGACGCGCTCCAGTCGTCCGGCGGCCCGTCGGCGTAGTGCCGGTCGATCGCGGCCTGGTAGTCGGCCGACTCGTCACCGAAGAGCTCCCGGCACCGGGCCTGTCGCTCCTCCCCGCGCACCAGCTGCCACTCGTAGTAGTGCCCGATCTCGTGCCGGAAGTGCCCGAGCATGGTCCGGTAGGGCTCGTCGAGCCGGGCCCGGACCTGCTCGCGGTGGGCGTCGTCGCTCTCGGCGAGGTCGATGGTGATCACGCCGTCGGCGTGCCCGATCGTGACGTCCTGCGCGACGCTCGACAGGAGGTCGAACGCCAGCCCGTCGACCGGGTCGACGTCCTTGCCCACCACGGTCAGCCCGAGCGCGTCGAGCTCGGCCACCAGGTGTCGCTTCGCCTCCTCCGCGACGCGGTACTCCGCCAGGCCCACGGCGTCGTCGTCGCGCGGACGGGTGCGGGTCAGTGCGCAGCTCGCGCACCAGCCCCCCGGCTCGGCAGCCAGCCAGGTGCAGCCGGCCAGCCGGTGGTTGGCGCAGCGGTGCCAGGCCCGGCCGGTGGCGTCCACGTAGCGGCCCTCCGCGTCGACCGGGACGATGGCCCGCTCGTCGCGTGAGTAGCCCAGGGCGCTGCCACAGGAGACGCACGCGGAGTTCTCGAAGTACAGGTCGTGGTCGCACACCCGGCAGCGGTAGGCCTTCACCGGGCGAGCCTCGCACAGCGGGTACGCCGGCTCCTCACCCACCGGGGTGAGGCAACGGGCTCCAGACATTCCGCAAAGATTTGTTTGCAAATGATTCGCTGCGGTTCTACCGTGGCCTCATGGACGTCACGTCGATCACCCCGTCCCCGCACCAGCTGAAGGCACTCACCCACCCGGTCCGGCTGCGGATGCTCGGCCTGTTGCGCGCCGAGGGCCCGGCCACGTCCACCACGCTGGCGGCCCGACTCGGCCTCAACACCGGTGCCACGTCGTACCACCTGCGCCAGCTTGCCCAGCACGGCTTCGTCGAGGACGACAGCGAGCGCGGGAACGGCCGCGACCGGTGGTGGCGGGCGGCGCACCAGAGCACCGTGACCGAGCTCGACCCGGCCCCGGACGCCGCCAGCCACGAGACCGTCGACGCCTACCTCCAGGCCGTGGCCGTGGTGATGACCGAGCACCTGCAGCGGGCGGTGGAGGAGCGTCCACTGCTCCCCGACCCGTGGCGCGACGCCTCGACGTTCAGCGACTGGGCGGTCCGGCTCACACCGACTCGGGCCGCCGCACTGGTGCGCCTGCTCGAGCAGACCATGGGCGAGCAGGAGGACGTCGACGATCCCGGAGCGGTCGACTTCGTGGTGCAGGTCAGTGCGTTCCCGCGGCCCGGATCGGTCCCGGTGGAGCCTCCCGCATGAGCCGGCGACGCCCCCTGCACGGCTGGCTCACCGCCGAGGCGATCTCGCTGATGGGCACCCGCGTGTCGATGATCGCGATCCCGCTCTACGTGCTCGGCTCCACCGGCAGCGCGGCCAGGACCGGGCTGGCGGCCTTCGCCGAGATGCTGCCGCTGGTGCTCTTCAAGGTCCTCGGCGGACCGGTGATCGCCCGCGTCGGTGCCCGACGGATCGCGATCGGCTGCGACGTCGCCTCGGTCGCCGTGGTCGGCTCGATCCCGCTGCTGCACGAGGCCGGCCTGCTCTCCTTCCCCGCGTTCCTCGGGCTGGTCGCCCTGGCCGGGTCGTTGCGTGGTCCCGGCGACGGTGCCAAGCAGGCGCTGGTGCCGCAGCTGGTCGCGACGGCGGGCGTGCCCATGGAGCGTGCGACCGGCCTGCACTCGACCGTGGAGCGCACCGCGTCGATGCTCGGGGCGGGGCTCGCAGGTCTGCTCGTGGCTGCGGTCGGCGCGGCCGACGCCCTGCTGCTCGACGCTGCCAGCTTCGGGCTGTCGGCGGCTGTGCTGGCCTGGGCCACCGTGCCCCTGTCGGACGCACGCCAGGAGACAGCGTCCGGGGACCGGGACGGGTCCTCCGATCCGGCCACCGGCGGCTACCGGGCCCAGCTCCGGGAGGGCTTCGCGTTCCTGCGCCGCGACCGCGACCGCGTGCTGTTCGCGATCACGGCGATGGTGGCCCTCACCAACCTGCTCGACGCGGCGTACGTGACGGTGCTGGTGCCGGTGTGGGCGGTCGACTCGGGTGGTGGTGCGGCCGCGGTCGGACTGCTGCTCGCGGTGTTCAGCGGAGCCGCCGCGCTGGGCGCGCTGGGCGCGGCCTCGTGGGCGACCCGGCTGCCCCGCTACCGCACCTACCTGGTGGCGTTCCTGGTCGCGGGCGCTCCGCGGTTCGTGGTGCTCGCCCTCGACTCCTCCCTGGCAGCGGTGCTCGGGGTCGCGGTCGCCGCCGGCTTCTCGGCGGGGTTCATCAACCCGGTCCTCGGGGCGGTCGTCTTCGAACGGATCCCGGCACCGCTGGTCGGCCGGGTCAGCTCGCTGACCACCGCGCTGTGCTACGCCCTGATCCCCCTGGGCGGCCTGCTCGGGGGCGGACTGGTCAGCGGCTTCGGGCTCTCCGCCGGCCTGCTGGTGGTCGGCGCGGCGTACTTCGTGGTGACCATGCTGCCCGCGGTCGATCCCGCCTGGCGCGAGCTCGACACGCGTACCGCGCTGCACCCGGGCACTGCGGCGTCGCAGGCCACACCCTGAGGCCTCAGCGGAACACGCGGGCGACCTCGAGCAGCCGGGTGTTGGCCTCCGGCTCGCCGATCGACACCCGGGCACCCTCACCCGCGAACGGACGCACGACCACGCCGGCGGCATCGCACACCGCGGCGAACTCGGCGGTGCGCTGCCCCAGCCCCAGCCAGACGAAGTTGCCCTGGGCGTCAGGGACGTCCCAGCCCGCGCCGAGCAGTCCGGACCGGACGCGGGCGCGCTCCTCGACCAGAGCATCGACCCGGGTGAGCAGCTCCGGCTCCGCCGCGAGCGAGGCGACGGCGGCGACCTGCGCCACCGCGGAGACCCCGAACGGCAGCGAGACCGCGCGCAGCGCGCCGGCGATCGGCGCGGGGGCGATCGCGTAGCCGACCCGGAAGCCGGCCAGCCCGTAGGCCTTGGAGAAGGTGCGGGTGACCACCACGTTGTCGCGCGCGGTGCAGGTGGCGACCCCGTCGACGGCATCGTCCATCCGCACGAACTCGAGATAGGCCTCGTCGACGACCACCAGCACCCGCGACGGGACCTTCGCCAGGAACGCGTCGAGGGCGGCCTGGGTCACCGCAGGGCCGGTGGGGTTGTTGGGGGTGCACACGATGACGACCCGGGTGCGGTCGGTGACGGCCGCCGCCATCGTGTCGAGATCGTGCTCGCCCGACTCCGTGACGGGCACCTGCACCGACACCGCGGCGCTTGCGGTGACCGCGATCGGGTAGGCCTCGAAGGAGCGCCAGGCATAGACGACCTCGTCGCCGGGATCGCAGAAGGCCTGGAGCAGCTGGTAGATCAGCGCCACCGAGCCGGTCGCGCAGGCCAGGTGGTCGATGGGCACGCCCAGTCGCTGCGACAGGGCGGCGTACAGCGCCGCGGCGCCCATGTCGGGGTAGCGGTTCATCTGGGCGGCCGAAGCGGTCGCCGCCTCGAGGACGCCGGGCAGCGGCGGGTAGGGATTCTCGTTCGACGACAGCTTGTACGTCGTGAGTCCCGGGCGGGCGGTCGGCGGCTTCCCGGGCACGTAGGTGGGGATCCGCAGGACGTTCTCGCGGGGCTGGGGGCCGGTCATGGCCACACCCTAGCCACGGACGTCCCGACGGTGTCGCCACGGTCGGAGCACCACCGCCAGCACCAGGCCGACCCCGAAACCCAGGGTCGCGCCGGTGACGTTGTCGACGACGTCGGTGACGTCGCAGGCCCGGTCGATGCGGGCCAGCTCGAGCTGGGTCCACTCGATGCCGACCGACAACCCGGAAAGCAGGAGCAGGCCGAGCGGCGCGAGCAGCCAGCCGCTGCGGCGACGGGCAGCCACCAGCACCAGCAGCGCTCCCGCGGGTGCGAAGAGCGCGGTGTTGAGCATCCGCTGCCCACCGTCGAAGATCCAGAACCCGCCGGGCGCCGGGCCCCCGAGATCCCAGGAGCACGAGGTCGAGCGGCCCTCGGCGGGCACCACACCGGGTGCCCCCTGCGCCGGCACCAGGGTGACCAGCGCGATGACCACCAGCCACCACAGCAGTCCAGCCCAGGTCAGGGCGCCGAGCCAGCCGGTCCAGCGCTGCGCGAGGAGCGCGGCCAGCCCCAGCAGGACGCCCGCGGCGAGTGCGCCGGCGAGCATGACGCCCACCCCTCCGACCGGAACCACCCTCCCGACGCTACCGGGCGATAGTGCATCCGGGTCATCGCGACCTTGGGGTCGGATCTGGGGCGAGCACCATTGCCCTGAGCGGCCGGGCGCAGCACCATGGGAGGAGCCGGGGGGCAGCGTCCGGCGCTACGTCGAGCACCCCGGGGGCAGACACGGCGGGTATCCTGCAGATGGCGGTTCAGCCGCCCCACAGAGGTAGGCGGCGCGTCCGGAGTCCTCCCCCCAGCCCCGGCACGGCGCGCCTGCCATGAGAAGAGACCGGCCCGACAGCCACGCTGCCGGGCCGGTCGCCTTCGAGGCCCTCTCGCCCGGCGTCAGGCCAGGACCACCTCCGCGTTCCGCACCAGCGGCAGGTCACGACCGAGGGTGACGTCGACCGGGTTGGTCAGGCAGCGCACCGACCCGCCGCCCTTGTGGAACTCGCTGAGATCGACGAGCACGACGTCGAAGCCCCACACCTCCAGCTGCCGGCGCACCCGGTCAGGACAGGCCGGCATCACCACGGTGCGGCCCACGACGACGGAGTTGGCGCAGAAGGTCATCGCCTCCTCCTCGCTGAGCACCAGCGGCTCCGGCACCAGCGCGAGCAGCGCGGCGGCACTCTCCTCGTCGTACGCCGCGGGGCACACCATCGCGCGGGTCTCGTCGAGCGGGCAGAACGCCAGGTCCATGTGGTACATCCCGGGGTGCGCGATCCGGAAGCCGCGGACCCGCACGCCCAGCTCGTTCGCCAGCGCCTTGAGCGCGAGCTCCTCGGTGCGCGGGCCGTAGCCGACGACCAGCGCGTCGCCCCAGGCGAAGGCGTCCCCCGCCTCGAAGTGCGGACCCACGCCGTCGAGGCCGACGGTCGAGGCGGAGAACCCGTGGTCGGTGAACCACGGCCCGGCGGTCTCGCCCTCGTACCGGCGCTCGGGGTAGCGCATGTGACTCATCACCACGTGGGACCCGGCGGGTCGGACGACCGCCAGTCCGAGGTTCATCGCATAGACCATGTCGGGGGAGTCGGCGCGCTGACCGATCACGTCCACAGTGCCGCCGAGGCCCTCGAGGGTGGCCACCAGGTGGTTCCACTGGTCGTGCGCGCGAGCGGGATCGGGCTGCTCGTGCGGGTCCATGAAGGGGTTGATCACGTAGTCGATCCGGAAGTGGTCCGGACGCACCATCACGTAGTGCCTGCCCCAGTCGAGCATTTCTCGCCTCCTCGCGCTGCCGCGGAATGTGACTCGTCTGATTGTCGGACAATCAGACGATTGCCCAGTGTACGGCTCGGTTCGCCTTCCACGCACGAACTGGTCGACAATGCACGGGTGGACGACCAGCACGGCTCGCCGTTCGAGCGGCTGAGCCTGGAGATCTCCTCGACCGTCGACCGGGTCGCGGGCGAGCTGCGTCGCGCGGTCTTCGACGGCGAGGTCGAGTCGGGCACGCCGCTGCGCGAGGTGGCCCTGGCCGAGTCGCTCGGCGTCTCCCGCTCCACCATCCGCGAGGCCCTCGGCCTCCTGGTGGCCGAGGGCATCGCCACCCGCTCGCCCAACCGCGGTGTCGCCGTCACCTCACCGCACCCCGACTCCATCCGGGACGTCTGCCGGGCCCGCCAGGTGCTCGAGGTCGAAGGGGTGCGCAGCTGGCCGACCGCTCCCGAGCCACGTCGCGACGCGCTCCGCTCGGCGCTGGTCAGCTACACCGCGGCCGTGCGCGACGGGGCGTCGTACCAGCAGCTCAACGCCGAGCACTTGGCCCTGCACCTGGCCCTGGTGGGCCTGGTCGACTCCCCACGGCTGCTCGCGATGGCGGAGAGCCTGTACGCCGAGCTGCGGCTCGCGCTGGCCCAGATCGACCGGATCCGCCGCAACGCCCATGACCAGGCCGGCAGCCACGGCCACCTCCTCCGGCTCCTCGAGCACGGCGACATCGAGGCCGCCGTGTCCGACATCGAGGAGCACCTCGCCGGCGCCGAGGTGGCCATCCTCGATGCCTTGCACCTGCCCCCCGACTGAGCAGGGCCTAGTCTGGCCCCGTGAGATTCGTGACCTGGCTCCTGACCAACGCCGCCGCGGTCGCCGTGGCCGCCTGGCTGCTCGGCGGCATCCGGTTCGACGGCGCCGACTGGCAGGCCAAGCTCGTGCCCCTCATCGTGGTGTCGCTGATCCTCGGCCTGGTCAGCATGTTCGTCGAACCGGTGGTGAAGTTCTTCTCGCTGCCCTTCATCATCCTGACCATCGGGTTGTTCCTGCTGGTCATCAATGCGCTGATGCTCCTGCTCACCGAGTGGATCGCCCGGCAGTTCGACATCGGCTTCCACGTCAACGGTTTCTGGACGGCCGTGGTGGGGGCCCTGATCATCACCCTGGTCACCGGCTTCATCAACGTCGTGGTGCTCGAGGACGACTGATGGACCTGCCGGCGCAGCACTCCGCGGGGCCCTACCGGGTCGCCGTGGTCTGCCTCGGCAACATCTGCCGCTCGCCGATGGCGCACGTGGTGCTCGACGAGCGGCTCCGGCGCGCGGGCCGGGGCGCCGGGGTGGGGGTCGACAGCGCCGGGACGGGCGGCTGGCACGTGGGCGGCCCGTGGGACACCCGGGCCGCCGCCACCCTCGAGGCCCGTGGCTACGACCCGAGCGGGCACCGGGCGGCGCAGTTCACGCCCGGTCACTCCGGGGAGCACGACCTGGTGCTGGCGATGGACTCCGACAACCGCGCCGACCTGCAGAGCATGGGGGTCGGCCCGGCCCTGCGCCTGTTCCGTGACTTCGACCCCGAGGGCCCCGGCGACGTGCCCGACCCCTACTACGGGGGCGAGGACGGGTTCGCGTCGGTGCTGGACATGGTCGAACGCACCAGCGACTCGCTGGTCCGGCTGCTGCAGGGGCAGGCGTGACCAGGCAGCCGGCCCTCGCCCGGCGGGCAGAGGAGCTGGTCGGCTCGTCGGTGATCGCCACCTCGCCTGTCGCCGGAGGCGACATCTGCACCGCCAACCGGCTCCGCCTCAACGACGGCCGGATGGTGTTGATGAAGACCCATCCGCACGCACCCGACGGGTTCTTCGAGGCCGAGGCACGCGGCCTCGACTGGCTGCGCGTCGCCGGGGGGGCGCCGGTTCCCGAGGTGATCGCGGTCGACCGCGACTGCCTGATCCTCCCCTGGGTCGAGCCGGGCAAGGTGCATGCCGAGTCGGCCGCCGCCTTCGGAGCGGGGCTGGCCCGCACCCACGCCGACGCGCCCGCGGCGTACGGCCTCGAGGCCGACGGCTTCATCGGCCGGCTCCCGATGCCCAACGCCACCGCCCCCACCTGGGCGGAGTTCTACGCGACCCGCCGGGTGCTGCCCTACCTCAAGCTGGCCACCGACCGTGGCCACCTGACCCGCGGAGAGGCGGCCACCGTGGACTCCGTGGTGGGACGGCTCACCGACCTGCTCCCGGAGGAGGGCCCGGCCCGCCTGCACGGCGACCTGTGGAACGGCAACGTGCTGTGGGGTGCCGACGGTCAGGTCTGGCTGATCGACCCGGCGACGTACGGCGGGCACCGCGAGGTCGACCTGGCCATGCTCGCGCTGTTCGGGCTGGCCAACCTGCCCCGCGTGCTGGAGGCCTACCAGGAGGTCGCGCCGCTGACCGACGGCTGGGAGGACCGGGTGGGGCTGCACCAGCTCTTCCCGCTGCTGGTGCACGCGGCGATGTTCGGCGGTTCCTACGGGCCCCGGGCCGCCGCCGTCGCCGCCCGTTACGTCGGCTGACCCGCGCCCGATTCTCAGCGGCGCTTCAGGCGCAACTGGCACAGTGGCAGCGTGAACGGATCCCACGGCAGCGCCGAACCCCGACCCCGGGTGCTGGTGGTCGACGACGACCGGGCCGTGCGCGACTCGCTGCGCCGCTCCCTGGAGTTCAACGGCTACGACGTGTCGCTGGCCGAGGACGGCGCCCAGGCCCTGGCCGGGATCGGCGCGAGCAATCCCGACGTGGTGATCATGGACGTGATGATGCCGCGCCTCGACGGGGTCGAGACCACGAAGGCGCTGCGCTCGGCCGGCAACGACGTCCCCGTGCTGGTGCTGACCGCGCGAGACGCCGTCGGCGACCGGGTCGAGGGTCTCGACGCCGGAGCCGACGACTACCTCACCAAGCCCTTCGCCCTCCAGGAGCTGCTGGCCCGGCTGCGCGCGCTGCTGCGCCGGGCGGTGCCGACCGCGGAGGAGGCCGAGGTGCTCGCCTTCGCCGACCTGAGCCTCGACCCCGCGACCCGCGAGGTGCTGCGCGGCCAGCGGGCGATCGAGCTCACCCGCACCGAGTTCACCCTGCTCGAGATGTTCCTGCGCCGCCCCCGCCGGGTGCTGGAGCGCTCGTTCATCCTGGAGGAGGTGTGGGGCTACGACTTCCCGACCACCGCCAACTCGCTCGAGGTCTACGTAGGCTACCTCCGCCGCAAGACCGAGGCCGAGGGCGAGTCCCGGCTGATCCACACGGTGCGCGGCGTGGGCTACGTGCTCAAGGAGTCATGAGCCTCCCGGTCTGGGACACCCGGTGGCACTACCGCCGCTCCCTCGCCAGCCGGGTCACCCTGTTGACCACGATCGCGGTGGGCATGGCGGTGGCCTTCGTGGCGCTGGGCGCCTACGTCACCGCCCGGGTGCAGATGCAGCAGAGCCTCGACGAGTCGCTGCTCAACCGCGCGCACGTGGCCGCGGAGCAGAGCGTCTACCGGATCTTCACCACGACCGGGCAGCAGTTCAACGCGGCGGCGCTGAGCGCCGGCGACGTACGGATGACCTACATGGACAGGCTCGGCCGGGTGGAGTCGTTCGGTCCGGCGCCGCAGCTGGTGCCGAGCCGCGCCGACGTCGCGGTCCTCCAGCGTCGCTCGCCGCAGTCGGCGCGCACGGTGGTGGTGGACGATGTGCACTACCGGGTCGTCACGGTGCCCACCGCCCAGGACGGCGCCCTGATGCTCGGGCAGTCGCTGGACGCCCAGGAGTCGGTGCTCGAGAAGCTCGGCATCGTGATGCTGCTCTTCGGCCTGGCCGGCGTGATCGCTGCCGGGCTGGCCGGCTGGGCGGTGGCCCGCAACGGGCTGCGGCCGGTACGACGGCTGGCCGACGAGGTCGAGGAGATCGCCCGCACCGAGCAGCTCGCCCCCCTGCCCGTCGAGGGCGACGACGAGGTGGCCCGCCTGGCCACCGCCTTCAACTCCCTGGTCGCCAGCGTGGCCGGCTCACGCAGCCGCCAGCGCCAGCTGGTGGCCGATGCGGGCCACGAGCTGCGCACCCCGCTGACCTCCCTGCGCACCAACCTCGACCTGCTCTCCCAGGCCGACGGCTCGGGCGGGCTCCCGGCCGAGGCCCGCACCGAGCTGCTCGACGACGTCCGCGCCCAGATCGAGGAGCTCACCACCCTGATCGGGGACCTGATCGAGCTGGCGCGCGAAGAACCGGCGCCCACCGTCGTCGAGGAGGTGGACCTCGCCGAGGTGGTGGAACGAGCCCTGGCCCGGGTCCGGCTGCGGGCGCCGTCGATCGAGTTCGAGACCCGGGTGCACCGCTGGCTGCTCGACGGCGAGGCGCTCCAGCTGGAGCGCGCGGTGACGAGCCTGCTCGACCACGCCGCCAAGTGGAGTCCGCCGGGCGGCCGGGTGACGGTGCGGCTCAGCGACGGGGTGCTCTCGGTGGCCGACCAGGGCCCGGGCATCTCGGAGCAGGACCTTCCGCACGTGTTCGACCGGTTCTACCGCTCCACCGAGTCGCGCGCGATGCCCGGCTCCGGTCTGGGCCTGTCGATCGTGCGCCAGGTGGCCGAGCGGCACGGGGGCACCACCAACGCCGCCACCGGCCCCGGCGGCGGCGCCCTCATCACCGTGCTGCTGCCGGGGCGCGGCGGCTGAGCGACAATCCTTCCGCCCACCGGAAGTCGGGTTCCGCGACGGGCGGGCCAGGCGTGATGGTCGTCACGTCTCCCACACACGAGAGGACGGGTGCACATGACGAGCGGGAGGACCAGCGTGGCCGAACCGCGGAGCACCGTGTCAGCGCGACTGCTCGCGCTGCTGGACGTGTTCACCCCCCGGCACAGCCACCTGTCGCTGAGCGAGATCAGCCGGCTCGCGGACATGCCGCTGAGCACCGCGCACCGACTGGTCGGGGAGCTCACCGACTGGGGTGCGCTGGTGCGGGGGGCCGACGGGCGCTACCGGATCGGACTGAAGCTCTACGAGCTGGGATCGCTGGCGCCGCAGGGCCTCCCGCTGCGCGAGGTCGCCCTGCCGCTGATGGA
>JBBQRV010000002.1:0-56848 GCA_038214475.1 Propionibacteriales bacterium
AGGCCCTCCGGCTCCCCCCCCCCCCCCCGCCCCCCCCCTCCGCTCATCACCCCCCCCCGTTGAACTCGGCCCACGGGTCGCGTCGTTTCAGGCGTACATCTGCGACAGGTCAGTGTGCGGAGTGCAGGTTGAGGACGACGACGCCGACGATGATCATCAGCAGGGCGCCCGCCTTGAGCAGGTCGATCGGCTCGTCGAGGAACCGGATGCCGACCAGGGCGATGCCGGCGGTGCCGAGGCCCGACCAGACGGCGTAGGCCACCGAGACCGGGATGTCCTTGATCACCAGGGCCAGCAGCCAGATCGAGACGGCGTAGCCGGCGAGCACCACCGCGGTCCAGAACGGTTGGGTGAAGCTGTGGGTGCGCGGCAGGACCGCGGTCGACCCGACCTCGATCCCGATCGCAGACATCAACAGAACCCACGCGGCCAGCATTCTCGTGCTCCTTGTTGTAGCAGTTGCTACAAATGTAGCACCCGCTACACTCAGCGGCCACCACGAGAGGGGACCGATGGCAGACAGCACCCGGCGCGAGGCGCTGGCCGAGGCGGCGACCGACTACGTGCTCGAGCACGGGCTGATCGGGCTGAGCCTGCGTCCGCTGGCGGCCGAGATCGGCACCAGCGACCGGATGCTGCTCTACCACTTCGCCGACAAGGACGACCTGGTCGCGACCGTGCTCCGGGTGTCCAACGAGCGCTCGGTGCACGAGATCAGAGCGCTGGATCCCTCCAGCGACGCCCGCAGCGCGGTCCTCGACCTGTGGACGGCCACCATCTCCGACCGCCTCGACCGCTGCCAGCGGGTGTACGTCGAGGCCGCGGCGCTGGGTCTGCTGGGGCGCGAGCCCTACCTCAGCGTCGTGCGTGAGGCCAACGAACGCTGGGTGGACTCCCTGACCGACCACCTGGTGGCCGCCGGGACCAGCAGGGACCGGGCCCGCCGGGCAGTGGTGCTGCTCGACGCCACCTTCATGGGGCTCCAGCTCGACCTGCCGCTCGACGCACACGACCCGGCCCAGCGGCTCGCGGTGGCCGACCTGGCCGACGCGGTGGCGGCGATCGCCGCCGGGAGTGACAGCCGGGGTCAGGGCAGCGCGTAGCTCTCGTCGGAGTCGGCGACGACCAGGCCGTCGGTGAGCAGCCCGGCCAGGCAGCGCTCCCGCTGCTCGGCCGGCGCCCAGGCCCCCTCGAGCCGGGAGCGGTGCACGGCACCCTCGCTCTCGCGCAGCACCGCCAGCAGGCGACCCCGGCACTGACGGTCGGTGCCTGCCCAGGCCTGCACCCGGCGCGGTGGCCCGTCGTACGCCGGGTGGCCGGCGGCCCGCCAGGCGCAGGAGTCCCGCACCGGGCAGCCGCCGCAGCGGGGGTCCTTCGCGGTGCAGACCAGGGCGCCCAGCTCCATCACCGCGACCGCCCACTGCGCGGCCGTCGCGTCCTCGTCGGGCAGCAGGGCCTCGGCCAGGTCGCGCTCGGCGCGGGTCACCGAGGCGCCGGGGAACTCGACGCCGCCGATCACCCGGGCGAAGACCCGGCGCACGTTGGTGTCCAGCACGACGTGACGGCGGCCGTGTGCGAACGACGCGACCGCGGCTGCGGTGTAGTCACCGATCCCGGGCAGCGCCAGCAGGGCGTCGTACGACGCAGGCACCTCGCCGCCGTGCTCGGCCACGATCGCGGTGGCGGCGGCGTGCAGCCGCAGTGCCCGCCGGGGGTAGCCCAGCCGTCCCCACGCGCGCACCGCCTCGCCGGGGCTCACCGCGGCCAGGGCCGCCGGAGTGGGCCAGGTCAGCAGCCACTGCTCGTGCACCGGGAGCACCCGCTGCACGGGTGTCTGCTGGAGCATGAACTCCGAGACGAGCACCGACCAGGCACTGGCCTCGGGTCGCCGCCAGGGCAGGTCGCGCGCGTGCTCGTCGTACCACTCCAGGATCGGTGCGTGCAGGTCGCTCATCGGGGTGATCGTAGGTCAACCCCGTTCGTCCACGGTGTGGCACCGCCATCGACCGCACCGCCATGACTAGCGTGGCGGCATGACCCCTGTGACCCGCCCGCGCGGCCCCCTGCCCGCGCGCGTCTACTGGGTCCGCCGGCTCACCGTGCTCTCGGTCGCGCTGCTGCTGGTGTTCGGGATCGGCCACCTCCTCGACGGCGGCAGTGACGGCAGCTCGGGCGCGGGCATCACCGCGAACCCCGCTGCCGCCGCCCCGACCTCGGGCAGCACGTCGCCCACTGCCCGGCACACCAAGAAGAAGAAGCCGAAGCAGACGCACACCGCGCCCGCCCTGGCCCAGCCCGACGGGCCGTGTGCCGACAACGAGGTGGTGCTCACCCCGAAGGTGACAGATGCCGCCGCAGGTGGCCGGGTCACCGTCGTGCTGGAGATCTCCTCGAGCGACTCGGAGGCCTGCACCTTCACGGTGTCGCGGACGACCGCGGTGCTCAAGCTGGTCTCGGGCAAGGACTTCATCTGGTCGACGCAGGAGTGCCCGAGGGCGATGCCGAAGACGGACGTCGTGGCCCGGCGCACCGTGCCGGCGCGGGTCAACATCTACTGGTCGGGACGGCGCTCCGACAGCAGTTGCAGCCTCCAGGCCGGCTGGGCCGAGCCGGGCTGGTACCACGCCGTGGCGTCGGCGCTCGGCGGCGAGCCCACCGACGTGCAGTTCCGGCTGGGCCCGGTGGCGACGGTGACCCGGACGATCACGGCGAGCCCGTCCCCGTCGAAGCCGCCGTCCAAGAGCCCGTCGAAGAGCCCGTCCAAGAGTCCGGGCAAGCCGGGTCAGACGTAGCGCTCGAGGATGCTGGACTCCGCCAGCCGGCTGAGTCCCTCGCGCACGCTGCGCGCCCGCAGCTCGCCGACGCCCTCGACCGCCTGCAGGTCGTCGATGCCGGCGGAGAGCAGCTTCTGCAGGTTGCCGAAGTGGTCGACGAGGCGATCGACCACCGTCGGGGGAAGGCGTGGCACCTTCGCCAGCAGCCGGTAGCCGCGCGGGGCCACCGCGCCGTCGAGGTGCTCGCTGGCGCCCAGGCCCAGGGCCCGGGCCACGGCGGCCGGGTCGACCAGCTCGGTGGGGGAGAGCGACTCCAGCCGGTTGAGCAGGGTCTCGGGAGTGCGAGCCCGCCGTCCGGCCGGCAGGTAGTCACGGATCACCAGCTCGCGCTCGGCGTCGACACCGGTGACCAGCTCCTCGAGCTGGAGCGACAGCAGCCTGCCGTCGGTGCCGAGCTCGAGCACGTAGTCCTCGATCTCGCGGGCGATCCGGGTGACCATCTCCAGGCGCTGGGCGACCACGGCGACGTCGCGCACGGTGACGAGGTCCTCGATCTCGAGCGCGGACAGGGTGCTCGACACCTCGTCGAGGCGGAGCTTGTAGCGCTCGAGGGTCGCCAGCGCCTGGTTGGCGCGGGACAGGATCTGACCGGAGTCCTCCAGGACGTGCCGGGTCTCGCCGACGTACGCCGCGATGATCTGCATCGACTGCGAGACCGAGATGACCGGGAAACCGGTCTGCCGGGCCACCCGGTCGGCGGTGCGGTGCCGGGTGCCGGTCTCCTCGGACGGGATCGAGTAGTCAGGCATCAGGTGCACGGCGGCCCGGTGGATCAGCGAGATGTCGCCGTCGAGGATGATCCCGCCGTCCATCTTGGCCAGCTCGCGCAGGCCGGTGGCGGTGAAGGGGACGTCGAGGGTGAAGCCGCC
The DNA here is from genome assembly GCA_038214475.1 of Propionibacteriales bacterium. Lineage (GTDB taxonomy): Bacteria > Actinomycetota > Actinomycetes > Propionibacteriales > Nocardioidaceae > Nocardioides. The sequence goes on from JBBQRV010000002.1 coordinate 3,704, forward strand.
GGTCGAGATCGACTCCACGGTCTTGTCGAAGCCCAGCACGATCAGGGCGCCGGTGCGACCGCGCAGGATCCGCTCCAGGCCGTCGCGCAGCGCCGTACCGGGCGCGATCGAGGCGAGGGTGGCACGCAGACGCAGGTGGTCCTCGGTGCGCTCGATGCCGACCACGCCGACCCCCAATCCGCTCGTGCGACGTTGTTGTCGTGAAGTCTAGGGGATCGGGTGCGGCCCGGACTCGCGGTCCGCACGATCCTCCCGGGTCCCGAGGCCGACCAGCCGCAGCGCCGAGGCGATGTCGGGTACGTCGATCACCTTCATGCCGTCGACGTCCCACTCCTCGGGACTGCGCGGACCCCGGGAGGTGTCGGACGGGACCAGAGCCACCCGGAAGCCGAGCCGGGCGGCCTCGCTGAGCCGCTGCGGTAGGTCACGGACCTTGCGCAGCTCACCGGCCAGGCCGACCTCGCCGAACGCGACGATGCCCTGAGGGGCCGGTCGGTGCAGGAAGGCCGAGGCGATGCTCACCGCGAGTGCCAGGTCGGTCGCCGGTTCCACGAGCCGGGCGCCCCCGACGGTGGAGGCGAACACGTCGTGGTTGTGCAGCCGGATGCCGGCGTGCTGCTGGAGCACCGCGACCAGCATCGCCACCCGGGAGGCGTCGAGTCCCGACGTGGTGCGCCGCGGCCGCTCCGCCGCCGAGGGGGTGACCAGGGCCTGCACCTCGGCCAGCAACGGCCGCCGGCCCTCCATGGTGACCGCCACGCAGCTGCCCGGTACCCGCTGGTGGTGGGTCTCGATGAACAGGCCGGTGGGGTCGGTGACCGCGACGATGCCGTCGGCGGAGAGGTCGAAGCAGCCGACCTCGTCGACGGGGCCGAAGCGGTTCTTCATCGCCCGCACCATCCGGAACCGCGAGTTGCGGTCGCCCTCGAAGTGCAGCACGACGTCGACCAGGTGCTCGAGCACCCGGGGGCCGGCGATGGAGCCGTCCTTGGTGACGTGGCCGACCAGCACGGTGGTGATGTTGCGGGTCTTGGCCACCCGGATCAGTGCGGCGGCCACCTCCTTGACCTGGGTCACGCCGCCGGGGACACCGTCGACGTCGGCGGCACCGACGGTCTGCACCGAGTCGACCACGAGGAGCTCGGGCTGGACCGCCTCGATGTGGCTGAGCACCGCGTCCAGGTCGGTCTCCGCGGCGAGGTAGAGCTCGTCGTGCACCCCGTTGGTGCGGTCGGCGCGCAGCCTCACCTGCGAGGCCGACTCCTCGCCGGTGACGTAGAGAGTGCGCCGGTGGTAGCGGGCGGTCTGGGCGGCGACCTCGAGCAGCAGGGTGCTCTTGCCGACGCCCGGCTCCCCGGCCAGCAGGATCGCGGCGCCGGGCACCAGTCCGCCGCCGAGCACCCGGTCGAGCTCGGGCACGCCGCTGGAGCGGAACCGCGAATGCTCGACCGACACCTGGCCGATGGGCACCGCCGGCGTGGTCACCGCTCCCGCCCGGCTGGTGGCGTGCGCGACCACGGCCGTCTCGGCGACCGCGCCCCAGGCCTGGCACTCGCCGCAGCGACCCACCCACTTGGGCGTCTCCCAGCCGCACTCCGAGCACCGGTAGGCCGGCCTGGTCCGGGCCTTGCCCGCCGCTCTGCTCATGCCCGAACGGTAGGCCACGTCGCCGACAGTTCCCGACGGCGTAGCCTTGGAACGATCAACGTGGCTGCGGCGGAGGGGGGCTGATGTCTCGCGACCTCAGGCGTGCCGCCCTGCAGGCGACGCTGTCCGACGTCGCCGAGCTGGCCGGGGTGTCCCGCCAGACGGTGTCCAACGCCATGAACAACCCCGATCTGCTCAAGGCTGACACCCTGGCCCGGGTGCAGGCGGCGGTCGCGACGCTGGGCTACTCGCCCAACCGCGCCGCCCGCAACCTGCGCACCCGCTCCTCCCAGCTGATCGGCCTGCGCTTCGCGCCCGCGCAGGAGGGCACCGCCAACGCGACCATGGACCGGTTCGTGCACTCGCTGGTCGAGCAGTGCCGCGACGCCGGCTACCAGGTGCTGCTGTTCGCGGGCGAGGGCGACGACCCGCTCGCCGGGTACGACGACCTGCTCCGCTCGACCGCCGTCGACGCGTTCATCGTCACCGACACCTACCTGGGCAACCCGCAGGCGCAGTGGCTCGAGCAGCGGGGTGCGCCGTTCGTGGCTTTCGGGCGTCCGTGGGACGCGCCGCAGGCCCAGCACGCCTGGGTCGACGTGGACGGCGCCGCAGGCACCGCGATGGCGACCCGGCACCTGCTCGAGCGCGGCCACACCCGGATCGCCTGGATCGGCTGGCGCAAGGACTCCCACATCGGCGAGGACCGCCGGGCCGGCTGGGTGACCACGATGCACGAGCACGGGCTGTCCACCACCGGCCTGGCCTCTCGTGTCGAGGACACCGTCAACTCCGGCGCCGAGGCGGCCGCGGTGCTGCTCGACGAGGCGGCCCCGACGGCGTTCGTGTGCGCCTCCGACACGCTGGCCACCGGGGTGCTGCACACGCTGTGGATCCGCCAGCTCGCGCCGGGCAAGGACGTGGCCGTGGTCGGCTTCGACGACTCACAGGTGGCCCAGGTGGTGCCCCCGGGCCTGACCTCGGTGCGCCAGCCCCTGGAGGAGGTGGCCGTGGAGATCGTCTGCCGCCTGCAGGGCCGGCTGGCGGTGCCTCCGCGGCTGGGCGGGAGCGCGCTGCTCACCCCCGCGCTGGTCGTGCGCGGCAGCAGCTAGCCCCCGCTAGCCCCCGCTAGCCCCCGCTAGCCCCCGCTAGCCCCCGCGAGCCCCCGCTAGCCCCCGCTAGCCCCCGCTAGTCCCCGCTAGCCCCCGCTAGCCCCCGACCGGGCCCGGCGCCCCCAGGATCTCGATGTGGTGCAGTCGTGCCGCATGCCCGAGCGCCGCGGGATCCACCGGGCCGGGGTCGGGGAGCCGGCGCTCGGTTGCGGGTGTCCCCACGGCCGCGGCGAACTCCTCGAAGCCGGCAGGCGTGGTCAGCTGCAGGGCGTGCAGCGGCTCGTCCGCCCCGACCGTGAAGGTGTGGGCCGCACCCCGGGGGAGCATCACGAAGTCTCCGGCGCCGGCCGCCAGCACCTCCCCGAGGCAGTGGAAGTCGGCTCGTCCCGAGAGGACGTAGAACATCTCGTCCTCACGCAGGTGGCGGTGCAGCGGCGGTACGAAACCCGGCGGGTTCACCACGTGCGCGACGGTGAGCGAGCCGGAGGTCTCCGGTCCGGCGGCCTTGACCGTGACCAGGTTCCCGAGGAACCACCACGCCTCTCCCTCGTCAGGTGCGAGCAGGTACGGCAGTCGAGTCCCGGGATCCGCTGATGTGTGCGTCATCGCCTGCCGCCCTTCTTTGGCTGGATCATCAGTATGATGAATAGATTGTTAGTATGCCGCTATGCCTGCACCTGTCAAGGGGGACGACCGGGGCGCACGTCGCCCGTACCGCTCGTCGGTCCGCGCCGAGGGCGCACGTCGCACCCGCGAGGCCATCGTGGTGGCGGCCACCGAGCTGCTGCTCGAGCGCGGGTACGACGGAACCTCGCTGACCGATGTGGCCACCCGGGCCCAGGTGGCCAGGCCGACCGTGATCGCGGCCTGCGGCAGCAAGCCGGAGCTGCTCTCCCGGGTCCTGGACGAGGCCCTGTCCGGAGACGACGCACCGGTCCCGGTGCGCGACCGGCCCTGGTTCCAGCCGGTGTGGGAGGCCATCACCGCCCACGAGACGCTGATCGCCTATGCCCGGGTGTGCGTGACCATCGCGGCTCGGGCGGGTGGCGTCGTGGAAGTGGTGCGCCGCGCCACCGACTCGGCGCCCGAGGTCGCGGAGCTCTGGGAGGGCTGGCTGCGGGGGCGGCGGGCCGGCGCGGCCATGGTGGTCGATCGCGCCGTCGTGACCGAGGCACTGCGACCGGGTCTGACCGGCGCCACCGCCGCCGACGTGCTGTGGACCCTCAACGATCCGGACCTGTACGAGTCGCTGGTGGGCCGCAGCGGCTGGCGCCCGGGCGACTACGAGTCCTGGCTGGCGGACACCATGATCGCGCTGCTCCTCGACCCGTCACCGTCCGGCCCGGCCACGGGCACGTTGAGTAGGCCCGGTCAGTAGGTCCGGCTCCACACGTTGACGGCGTAGTCGACCTCCAGGCCCCGGTGCTCGGCCAGCACCGCGGCCGCCGTGCCCGGGTCGAGCTCGATCCCGACCACCGCCACCAGGTCGGCCCGGGCGGCGAAGCGCCAGCCCATGTCGACGGTGCTGCGGGTGAAGCCCTGGCTCGACCAGAAGCGCTCGACGGCCCGGTGGTCGAGCCGGGGATAGCCGCGGCGGAACCAGGAGCCGAAGGTCGAGCGGCTCGGGTCGTTGTCGACGACCAGCGCGGTGCCGCCCCGTCGTACGACGCGGGCCAGCTCGGCCAGCCCCGGCTCGCACCCGGGGCCGAAGAAGTACGCCCAGCGGGCGTGCGCCACGTCGACCGAGGCGTCTGGGAGCGGCAGCTGCTGGGCGCTGCCCTCCAGCACCCGCACGGCGTCGAGCCGGCGGGTACGGCGTCGGGCCAGCGCCACCAGCTCGGGGTGCGGCTCCACGCCGGTGACCGAGCCGGCGGTCTCGGCGAACCGCGGCAGGTGGAACCCGGTGCCGCAGCCGACGTCGAGCACGTCGCGACCGGTCCAGTCGGTCAGCGCGGCCAGCGTCGACCACAGCGCGCCGTCAGGATCGGCGGCGTGGTTCTCGATCTCGTACAGCGCCGGATGGTTCCAGATGTTCGGGCTGGGCCGGGCGCCGGGCGGGACCGTCAGATCCGCACCAGTCCGTGGGGCGTCTGGAACTGGGCGGCGATGATCCCCGGGGTGCCGTGCGGCGAGTTCCACTCGACCTTGACGTCCTCGAGGGGTGACTCGACGGTCTCACCGAGCCACTCGCTCACCCGGTGCGGGTCACCGGCCATCTCCAGGCAGGCGAGCGCGAACTCGGGGTTGCCGCCGCGGCTGGGGTGGTCGCTCGCCGGCGAGACCCACTGGATGAAGAACGGCAGCTGCGGGTCGGCCATCAGGCCGTTGACGCCGAGCTGCTTCCAGACGAGCTCGACGCCGTCGGGCCGGTGCCGGTTCCCCCGGGCGGCCGGGCGGCCGAGGCGCTGCTCGAACGGGGCGATGTCGTCGACCGACACCACCCAGCCGAGCCAGCCGCCACCGGAGGCCGAGCGCGCACGCACGGCCTGGCCGAAGGGTGCCTTGTCGGAAGCCGGGTGGTCGAGCACCTCGACGATCTCGAGGTAGGTGCTGTTGGCCAACGGCATGATCATGTTGCGGGTGCCGAACCGAGGATGGATACCTCCGTCGGTGAATTCCCCACCTAGCAGTCCCCCGATGCGCTGGGCAGTGCTGGCAAGGCCATCCGGTCCGGCTGCGAAAGAAAGATGGTCCAGGCGCATGCATGGCATTGTGCGCGGTTGAAATTTCCACTCGGACACCGGGGTCGGGTCTCTTGACGTCGAGAATGCGGCTCCGGGTCAGTTCGGGTCGGCGGGATGGATCGCCAGCCGCGACCGGGAGCGCAGGTGGGCCTCGCAGTGGCCGGCCAGTGCGTCGTACGCCGCCTGTCCGAGCAGCTCGGTGAGCTCGGGTGCGTTGGAGACGTAGACGGGTTCCACGCCGACGTGCGCCTCGGTGTTGCCGGAGCAGTACCAGTCGAGGTCGTGGCCGCCCGCGCCCCACCCGCGCCGGTCGTACTCGCTGATCGAGACCTCGGTGTACTCGGTGCCGTCGGGACGCTCGACCGCGCGGTAGGTGCGCCGGATCGGCAGCTGCCAGCACACGTCGGGCTTGGTCTCGAGGGGCTCGCGGCCCTCGCGCAGCGCCAGGGCGTGCAGCGCACAGCCGGCTCCGGCGCCGAAGTCGGTGCGGTTGTGGAACACGCAGGCTGACTGCCCGTCGACGTCGACGACCTTCGTCTTGCGGGCGCCCTCGTCGTCGGTCTCGACCCAGTCGGACTTCTTCGCCCGGCGGCCGGGGTGGAACTGCCACAGCTCGGGCGTGAGGTCGGCGACGTACGCCGCGACCCGGCGCTCGTCGTCGCGGTCGGAGAAGTGCGCGCCCAGCGTGCAGCACCCGGTGTCGGGGGACGAGGTGTAGATGCCCTGGCAGCCCTGGCCGAAGATGCACAGCCAGCTCGAGGTCAGCCAGGTGAGGTCACAGCGCAGCACCTGGTCGGCGTCAGAGGGGTCCTCGAACTCGATCCAGGCACGGGGAAAGTCCAGATCAACTTCGGGCACCGGGCAAATCTACGCGTCGGCGGTAGCGTTGGCCCCATGCGGCTGGGCGTACTCGACATCGGATCCAACACAGGGCACCTGCTCGTGGTGGATGCCCACGGTGGCGCCGCACCGCTTCCTGCCTTCTCGCACAAGGCGCCGCTTCGGCTCGCCGAGCACCTCGATGAGGACGGTGCGGTGACCGAGAAGGGCATCGCCGCGCTCACCGGCTTCGTGGCGGAGGCCGTGGTGGTGGCCGAGGACAAGGGCTGTGAGGAGATGCTCGGCTTCGCCACCTCGGCGGTGCGCGACTCGATCAACTCCGACGACGTGCTCGCGCACGTGCACAAGAAGACCGACGTGGACATCTCGGTGCTCTCCGGCGAGGACGAGGCCCGGCTGACGTTCCTCGCCGTACGGCGCTGGTTCGGCTGGTCGGCGGGCCGGCTGGCGGTCTTCGACATCGGCGGCGGCTCCCTGGAGATCGCCGGCGGCACCAACGAGGCGCCCGACGTGGCGTGGTCGGTGCCGTTGGGGGCGGGCCGGCTGGCCCGCGAGTTCTTCGCCAAGGGGGCTCCCGACGACGACGACCTGCGGGCGCTGCGCAAGCGGATCCGGGCCGAGATCGCCCGCGACGCCGGACACCTGCTCCGCTCCGGCGCCCCCGACCGCGCGGCCGCGACCTCCAAGACCTTCCGCTCGCTGGCCCGGATCTGCGGCGCCGCCCCGTCGGCGGAAGGGCCGCTGGTCGCCCGCGCCCTGGTCGCCGAGGAGCTCGCCGAGTGGATCCCCAAGCTGGTGGGGATGAGCGACGACAAGCTCGCCGGCCTCCCCGGTGTGTCCGCGTCCCGCGCGCACCAGATCGTGCCCGGCGCCCTGGTGGCCGACGCCTGCATGGACATCTTCGAGCTCGACGAGCTGGAGATCTGCCCATGGGCGCTGCGGGAAGGCGTGATCCTGGAGCGGTTCGACCACCTCGGCATCCTGAGCCCTTGAGCAGCCGTCCGATGCCTTCGTCGACCCCCCTGATCGCGATGTCCACGGCCTCGACCTACCCCGAGTCGACGGCGCACGCCTTCGGGTACGCCGCCACCCTCGGCTACGACGCCGTCGAGGTGATGGTCGGCATCGACACGCTGAGCCAGCAGACCTCGGCGATCCGTCAGCTGTCGGAGCACCACGAGATGCCGGTGTGCGCCGTACACGCGCCGTGCCTGCTGTTCACGCAGCGGGTCTGGGGCACCGAGCCGTGGGGCAAGCTCGAGCGGTCCGCGGAGATGGCGCACGTCGTGGGTGCCGACGTGGTGGTGGTGCACCCGCCGTTCCGCTGGCAGCGGGAGTACGCCCGTGACTTCGTCGACGGGATCGCCGCGCTGGAGGAGTCGACCGGTATCGCGTTCGCGGTCGAGAACATGTACCCGTGGCGGGCGTCGTCGCGGCGCGGCATGGAGATGTACCTGCCCGGATGGGACCCGTCGTCGGAGAACTACGCCAACACCACGATCGACCTGTCGCACGCGGCCATCGCCGGCTCCGACGTGATCGAGATGGCCATCCGGCTGGGCAGCCGGCTGCGGCACGTGCACCTCACCGACGGGTCGGGGTCGGCCAAGGACGAGCACCTGGTGCCGGGCCGGGGCGCGATGAACGCAGCCGGGTTCCTGGCCCACCTGGGCGAGGCCGGCTTCGGCGGGCACGTGGTCCTCGAGATCAACACCCGGCGGGCGGCCGACCGCGAGGAGCGCGAGGCCGACCTGGTGGAGTCGCTGGCCTTCGCACGTGAGCACCTGGGCCTGGCGGCGCCACGATGAGCACGCCACGGGGCCGCCGGCCGGGGGGACCCGACACCCGGGCGGCCATCCTCACCGCGGCCCGGGCGTCGTTCGCGGGCTCCGGCTTCGCCGGTACGACGATCCGTGCGGTCGCCACCTCGGCCGGGGTCGACCCCGCACTCGTGCACCACTACTTCGGCAGCAAGGACCAGCTGTTCCTGGCGGCCCTGGAGATACCGGTCGACCCGCGCGAGCTGCTGGCCCCGGCGATCGCGCTCGGCCCCGACGGCGCCGGCGAGCGGATGCTGCGGGTCTTCCTGTCGGTGTGGGACGACCCCGAGCTGCGGATGCCGCTGCTGGCGCTGGTCCGGGGCGTCTTCGACCCCGACGGCCAGCGGCTGCTGCGCGACGGGCTGCTGCCCGCGATCATCTCGCCGATCGGCGTGGCCCTGGGGCTGGACGAGCCGCAGCGCCGGATGCCGATGGTGGCCAGCCAGGTGCTGGGGCTGATCGTGGTGCGCTACGTGCTGGAGCTCGAGCCGGTCGCCTCGATGCCGGCCGAGCAGGTGGTCGAGGCGTACGCACCGGCGATCCAGCGGTTCCTCACCGGGGCGTTGCCGGTGGCGTGAGGTCGTCACTCGCCAATTGGTCGGTTGCGACACCCGGCCGGCCGCGAAGCCAGTCACCGACCGCCGATTGGTCGAGTACGACAGCCGAATCACCCACCCACCACCTCCCAGCGCGCCAATTGGTCGGTTGTGGCAGCACCGTCCAGCGCCCCGGACCACGACAGGGCCGGTCTACCCTTGCCCGGGACCCCCACCAACCGCCAGTATTCATCACATGATGAATACTGCGGTCAAGATCGTCGACCTGGTCGTCGTCCGCGGCGCCCGGACGGTCCTGGACCACCTCGACCTGAGCATCGGTGACGGCGTGACCGGCCTGCTCGGCCCGTCGGGCTGCGGCAAGTCCACGCTGATGCGCTCCCTCGTCGGCGTCCAGCGCCTGACCAGCGGCTCGGTCCAGATCTTCGGCGAGGAGGCCGGGAGCCGTCCGCTGCGGGACCGGGTCGGCTACGTCACCCAGGCCGCGAGCGTGTACGACGACCTCACCGTCACCGAGAACCTGGCGTTCTTCGCCAGGGTGCTCGGCTGCGGCAGCCGCGAGGTCGAGCGCTGTCTCGAGGCGGTCGACCTGGGCTCGCACCGAGACCAGGTGGTGGGCCGGCTCAGCGGGGGCCAGCGTTCCCGCGCCAGCCTCGCGGTCGCGCTGCTCAACGAGCCCGACCTGCTGGTCCTCGACGAGCCCACCGTCGGCCTCGACCCGGTGCTGCGCCGTGACCTGTGGGCGCTGTTCCACCGACTCGCCGACGCCGGCTCGGCCGTCTTCGTCTCCAGCCACGTCATGGACGAGGCCGACCGGTGCGACCGGCTGCTGCTGATGCGCGAGGGTCTGATCATCGCCGACGACACCCCCGACGCGATCAAGCGCTCCACCGGGGCCGACGACATCGAACAGGCCTTCCTCAGCCTGGTGGAGGCGGCGGCATGACCCCCCGGATCACGTTCGCGGTCGCGGGCCGGGTGCTGCGTCAGCTCCGGCGCGACCGTCGGACCGCGGTGATGCTGCTGGCCCTGCCCTGCCTGCTGATCACGCTGCTGTGGTGGATGTTCCTGGACGCCCCGGGGCAGACCTTCGACACGCTGGGTCCGGGCCTGCTCGCGATCTTCCCGTTCACGATCATGTTCCTGGTCACCAGCGTGACCACCCTGCGCGAGCGGTCCAGCGGCACCCTGGAGCGGCTGCTCGCGATGCCGATGGGCAAGCTCGACTTCCTCGGCGGCTACGCGCTGGCGTTCGGCCTGGTGGCCGCGGTGCAGTCGGTGCTGGCCGTCGGGCTGAGTGTCGGAGTGCTCGGACTCGACGTGCAGGGGCCGGTGTGGCTGCTGACCGTGGTGGCGATCACCGACGCCGTCCTGGGCAGCGCGCTGGGCCTCTTCGTGAGCGCCTTCGCGCAGACCGAGTTCCAGGCCGTGCAGTTCATGCCGGCGGTGGTGATCCCGCAGCTGCTCCTGTGCGGACTGTTCGTGCCGCGGGCCGTGCTGCCCGACGTGCTCGGCAGGGTCAGCGACGTGCTCCCGCTGTCCTACGCCATCGACGCGATGCAGGGGCTGGTGGCCGATTCCAGCACCGCGGAGGTCTGGCAGGACGTCGCCGTGGTGGCCGCTTTCGCGATCGCCGGGCTGGCCGTGGGGGCGGCCACCCTGCGCCGGCGTACGGCGTAGCCTGTCGCACAACGCACCCGTCTCCCTGGAGGAACGTTGTCCCTGCCCAGCTCGCCGCTGTCGATGCTCGCCCGCAGCAGCCGCGTCCAGAGGCTCGTCGCCGGGCTGCCCGCCGCCTCGGGGCTGGTGCGGGGCTACGTGGCGGGGGAGAGCACGCAGGAGGTGGTCGACGCGACCGCGCTGCTGGTGCGCGACGGGCTCACCGCCACCCTCGGCCTGCTCCGTGAGGAGGCCACCGACCAGGCCCAGGCCCAGGCCGCTCTCGACGCCCATCTCGACCTGCTGGCCCAGCTGTCCGCGAAAGGTCTGGCCCGCAAGGCCGAGATCAGCCTCGACCTCCGCGCGATCGGCCAGTGCCTGCCCGACCAGGACGACCGCTACGACCAGGCCGACAAGGTCACCCTTGAGCACGCCCGCACCCTGTGCCGCGCGGCCCGCAACGCCGGCACCACGGTGACCCTCGACATGGAGGACCACACCACCACCGATCGGACCCTGACGACGCTCCGCGAGCTGCGCAAGGACTTCCCGGAGACCGGCGCGGTGCTGCAGGCCGCCCTGCACCGCACCGAGGCCGACTGTCGCGAGCAGGCGTGGGAGGGCGCGCGGGTGGGGGTTTGGGAGGGTGGGCACCCCGAACCCACCGCGGTCGCCTTCCAGAGCCGGATCGACATCGACAAGTCGTTCGTGCGCTGCCTCAGGGTGCTGCTCGCCGGTCAGGGCTACCCGATGATCGCGACCCACGACCCCCGGATGGTGGCGATCGCCTCGTCGCTGGCCAGCCGGTTCGGCCGGGCCCAGGGCAGCTACGAGTACCAGATGCTGTTCGGTGTCCGCCCCGACGAGCAGCAGCGCCTGGTCGACAGCGGCGAACGGGTGCGCGTCTACATCCCCTACGGCCCGCACTGGCAGGGCTACCTCGCGCAGCGGCTGGCCGCGCGACCGCAGAACCTGACCCTGTTCGCGAAGTCCCTCGTCTCCAGGAAGTAGGTGCCCATGGCATCGACGCCACCGCTGACCGCCATCCTCGGCGCCGGAGTGATGGGGGAGACGCTGCTCTCCGGCCTGGTCCGCTCCGGACGCCCGGTCGACCAGCTGCTGGTGGGCGAGAAGCGCCCTGACCGCGCCCGCGAGCTCGAGGAGCGGTACGGCGTGCGCGTGGTCGCCAACGTCGAGGCGGCCCGGCTCGCCGACACCGTGGCCCTGGTCGTCAAGCCCCAGGACATGGGTGCCGTGCTCGACGAGATCGCCGGTGAGCTCCGGCCCGGCCAGCTGCTGGTGTCGCTGTCCGGCGGGATCACCACCGGCTTCATCGAGGGCCGGGTGCCCGACGGCGTGGTCGTGGTGCGGGTGATGCCCAACACCCCTGCGCTGGTCGACGAGGGCATGGCCGCCATCTCGGGCGGCACGCTCTGCGAGGACAGCCACCTCGACACGGTGGAGGCGCTGCTCAGCGGCACCAGCCGGGTGGTGCGGGTCCCCGAGAAGCAGCAGGACGCGGTCACCGCGGTGAGCGGGTCCGGGCCGGCGTACCTCTTCCTGGTCGCCGAGTCGATGATCGAGGCCGGGGTGCACCTGGGCCTGCCCCGCGACACCGCCACCGAGCTGGTCGTGCAGACCCTGGTCGGCTCGGCCACCATGCTCCGGGAGACCGGCACCCATCCCGCGCTGCTCCGGGAGCAGGTCACCTCCCCCGGGGGGACCACCGCCGCTGCCCTGCGCCAGCTCGAGGTGCACCAGGTGCGAGCGGCGTTCCTCGCCGCCATGGAAGCCGCGCGGGACCGCTCCCGTGCCCTCGCGGAGGGCAGCTGAGATGTCCCGTGAAGCCGACGTCCGGTTCTGGTTCGACCCGGTCTGCCCGTTCGCGTGGATGACCAGCAAGTGGGTCCGCACCGTCCAGGCCCAGCGCGACTACCACGTGGAGTGGCGCTTCATCTCGCTGCGCCTGCTCAACGCGGACGTCGACTACGACGCGCACTTCCCGGCCGAGTACGAGGCCGGGCACACGGCCGGCCTACGGATGCTGCGGGTGTGTGCGCACGTGCGTGACGCGCACGGGGCCGAGGCGGTCGCCCGGCTCTACCCGGCCCTCTCGTCGCGGATCTTCGACCTGCCCCCGGAGGCCTACGACCCCACCGACCTCGACGACCTGGTCCGCACCGCGCTGGACGACGCGGGGCTCCCCGTCTCGTTGGCCGGGTTCCTCGACGACGAGTCCCGCGACGCCCAGATCCAGGCCGAGACCGACGAGGCCCTCGCGCTCACCGGCAAGGACGTCGGCACCCCGATCCTGCACATCGCCCCGCCGGAGGGTGCCGCGTTCTTCGGCCCGGTGATCAGCCGGCTGCCCACCGAGGAGCAGGCCGGCGAGCTGTGGGACCACGTCGTCGGGCTGGCCACCTTCCCGGGCTTCGCCGAGCTCAAGCGCAGCCTGCGCGAGCAGCCCCAGCTCCGTTCGTTCGGGGTCGCCGAGGGCGAGGCCGGTGTGCAGGAGGACTGGCACGGCGGCAGCCGTCGCCAGAAGAAGTAGCCGTGGCCGGGCTGCCGCTGGTGTGGGGTGCGACCGAGGCCGACCGCACCCGCAGCTACCCCGCCGATGCGATGGTGGCCGGTCGCTCCGTACGGATGACGCGCGCGGTGGCCGTCGACGCACCCGTCGAGCTCACCTGGCGCTGGCTGTGCCAGACCGCGGTGGCGCCGTACAGCTATGACCTGATCGACAACCTCGGGCGACGCAGCCCCCAGCACCTCACCCCCGGCGCCGACGACCTGCGGGTCGGCCAGCGGATGCTGGTCGTCTACGACCTCACCGAGGTCGAGCCCGGTCACCAGTGGAGCGGCCTGACCCACGCCGGCGCCAGCCGCCTCTTCGGGCAGATCGGGGTGACGTACGCCGTCGAGCCCGACGGCCGGTCCTCGCGGTTGGTGTGCCGGTTCGTGGTGGGGGAACGCACCCGGGTGCAGTGGGCCAAGGCCCGGTTGCTGGCGTGGGGCGACCTGGTGATGATGCGCCGCCAGCTGCTGAACCTCAAGCGGCTGGCCGAGCGCGACGCCCGCGGCTGACCGGGTGCCACAATCGGGCCATGGAGACCTTCCGGACGCCCGACGACCGCTTCGCCGACCTCCCCGACTTCCCGTGGCAGCCGCAGTACGCCGAGGTGCCCGACGGTGACGGCGGCCACCTGCGGATGTCGTGGGTGGAGGCCGGTCCCGCCGACGGTCCGGTGGCGCTGCTGCTGCACGGTGAGCCCACGTGGTCGTTCCTCTACCGGCACGTGATGGCGGTGCTCGCCGAGGCCGGGATCCGCGCCGTGGCCCCCGACCTGGTCGGCTTCGGGCGCTCCGACAAGCCCACCCGGCTCGCGGACCACAGCTTCGCCCGGCACGTCGAGTGGGTGCGTGCGCTCGCCTTCGACCGGCTCGACCTGCGCGACGTGACCCTGGTCGGCCAGGACTGGGGAGGCCTGGTCGGGCTGCGCCTGGTCGCCGAGAACCCCGACCGGTTCGCGCGGGTGGTCGCGGCCAACACCGGCCTGCCCACGGGCGATCACGACATGCCAGCCGTGTGGTGGGGGTTCCGCAACGCCGTGGAGAAGGCCGAGGTCCTCGACGTGGGTCGACTGGTGTTCTCCGGCTGCGCCCGCGGCCTCGACGACGCGGCGCGGGCGGCGTACGACGCGCCGTTCCCCGACGAGGCCTCCAAGGCTGGTCCGCGGGTGATGCCCACCCTGGTGCCGACCCGCCCCGACGACCCCGCCGCGGTCGCCAACCGGGCCGCCTGGGCGGTGCTGTCGCAGTGGGACCGACCGTTCCTCACCGCGTTCAGCGACGGTGACCCGATCACCGCCGACATGGCCCCGATCATGCGCAAGCTGGTGCCCGGGACCCGCGGGCTGGAGCACCCCACCCTCGAGCGCGCCGGCCACTTCCTGCAGGAGGACGCCGGTGCCGAGCTGGGCCGCGTGGTCGCCGGGTTCATGGCGGCGGGCGGCTAGTCGAGCTGGTCGCCGCCGCGCTCGGGGGGAGGCTCGGGCCGCCGCAGGGTGGCCACCAGGGCGAGCAGGTCGTCGACCAGCCCGCGCACGATCGGGAGCCGGGTCAGTCGCGCCAACCGGTCGACCAGGGGCACCAGGCCGTCGACCAGGGCCCGGGTCCGGCGCTGGCCGTCGGAGCCGTCGTACACCCAGAAGAGCACCACTCCCATCTGCAGCAGCCAGAGCAGCTCGGGCAGCTCGCGGCGCAGCGCCGGGGCCAGCTTGAGGTCGGAGCCCTCGACGGCCTCCCGGAACAGGCTGGTCGCGCTCTCCCGGGCCTGCCTGGACTCGGTGCTGAAGGGGGACAGCGGGCTGGTGGGCTCGGCGGCGTTCTTGAAGAACTTGCCGGCGAACTCGTGGTAGGGCTCGGCGACGTCGACCCATGAGCTGAGCACGCCGTGCAGCCGGGCCGCGAAGGTGCGTTCCTGCGCGAGCACGGGGGTGACGGCCGCGGCGTGCGAGGTCTGCATCTGGTCGTAGTAGGCCTGGACCAGGTGCTCCTTCGACCCGAAGTAGTAGTAGGCGTTGCCCAGCGAGACGCCGGCCTCACCGGCGATGGCGCGCATCGTGGTCTTGTCGTAGCCGCCGGACCGGAACAGCCTCAGGGCCGCGTCGACGATGGCCTGACGGGTCTGCTCAGCCTTGGCTGACAGGGGCGCAGGTTCCGGCACACGGGTCAATGTAGTCGCCCTTCGCGGAGCTGCGGGTGAGGGTGCGGATGCCCGCGGCCGTGTACGCCGCGGCGCGGGCCAGGGGCAGCCAGGCCGGCCGGGCCAGCCGTTCGGCGAGGGGTCGGTGCGCGACCGTCACCCACAGGCACATCACCCAGGCATGCTCCTTGGTCCACACCCCGCCCCGGTCGTCGACGACGGTGATCTCCTCGAGCGTCCGGTCGTGGTCGAGTCCCGGGAAACGTTGCCGGGCCCCGGGTGAGCCGGCGGCGACGAACTCGGTCGGCACCAGGAGGGGCTGGTCGCCCAGCCACTCCCGGAAGCCGCGGCACATCGGGCAGTCGGCGTCGTACAGCACCGTGAGCCGTTTCATCGCGACGGCGGGTAGCCGGCCGGCGGCTGCACGAAGGCCTGGGGCGGCAGTGGCGGCACCCGCAGCGACTCCGCGCGGCTGCGCCGGCGGATCGCGTTGAAGACGTAGACGTTGCAGAAGTGCACGCCGCCGAGCACCAGCATCACGATCCCGATCTTGACGCTCAGCGCCTCGAACAGGCCGGTGAGGTCGGCGACCTCGCTGCCGGACCGCAGGTAGAGCATCACGACGCCCAGGTTGAGCAGGTAGAAGCCGACCACCAGAAGCTGGTTGACGGCGTCGGCGAGCTCCACCTTGTCCTCGAAGACGTCGGCCAGGAACACCCGGCCGTTGCGCGAGAGCACCCGGGCCACCCAGACGGTGAGGGGCACGGCGACGAGCAGGTAGACGACGTAGGTGTTGACGGTCCAGGTCACGGTGGGCTCCTTGCTTGAACGTGTTCAAAACACGTGGGACGAGCGTAGCACGATGTTTTGAACGTGTTCAAGTATCTACGCGAGGCCGATGGCGGAACGCGCTGCGGCCAGCACCGGCCCGGTGACCTGGCGGCACTGGTGGGCCCCCTCGGCGTACACGCGGGACACGTGCGATCCGTCGGCGCTGAGCTCGCAATGGCGCGCCTGCAACGGCGTCAGCACGGCGACGACCGCGTCGGTGACAGCCGACTTGAGAGCGCCGTACGACGTGAGGCCGGTAGCCGAGCCTCCGCAGGCCTCGAGGATGTCGATCAGGTTGGTGACGCCCGGCTTGGTGGCCCGGTCGCGGCGTACGGCCTCGGCCCCGGTCTCGGAGTCGGTGACCGCGCGGGCCACCGTGCGTCGTACGACGTCCGGGGGGTCGAGGAGTCGGATCAGGCCTCGGCCGTCGGCCTGCGACTTGCCCATCTTCGCGGTCGGGTCCTGCAGGTCCATGATGCGCGCCCCGACGGGCGGAGTGACCAGCTCGGGGACGGTGAACACCTCGCCGTAGTCGCGGTTGAACCTGACCGCGAGGTCACGTGCCAGCTCGACGTGCTGGCGTTGGTCGTCGCCGACGGGGATCTGCGCCGGGCGGTAGAGCAGGATGTCGGCGGCCATCAGGGCCGGATACGTGTAGAACGACACCCGGGCCTGCGGGTTGTCGCGGCCCTTCTCCTTGAACTGGATCATCCGGTTGAGCTCGCCCAGGTGCGCGGTCGACTCGAGCAGGTAGGCCAGCTCGCTGTGCGCCGGCACCGCGCTCTGGACGAACAGGGTGCTGTGGTCCAGGCCCGCGGCGAGCAGCAGGGTCGCGGTCTCGGTGGTCAGCGCCCGCAGCCGGGCCGGGTCGTGCGCCACCGTGAGCGCGTGCAGGTCCGCCACCCCGTAGAAGCAGTCGGAACCGGCCTGGGCCCGCGCCATCGGGCCCAGTGCGCCGAGCAGGTTGCCCAGGGTCAGGTGGCCGGTGGGCTTGAGCAGCGACAGCGTGGTGGGGCGGGCCCGGGTGGTCTGGGTGGTCTGGGTGGTCTGGGTGGTCTGGGTCGGGTTGGTCTGGAGGTCCATGGTCGGTCGTCCTTCGGGGTCGTGGTCGCCCTCGGGAACGTCGCCGGACATGCAGAACGGCCGCCCTGGGGGCGGCCGTGGGTGTCGTGGTGGTGGTACGACGCGTCAGTGGTCCGCCGGTCAGGCGGCCCACCACGCGGTGCTGCGGGCGTCGTACATGACCTCAGTGTGGCACGGCCGTCGCGGCCCGCCAATTGGTCGACCACGACGTGTCGCCACGCGGTGGACGGTGTCGCAACCGTCCAATTGGTGCGCAACGACAGCCGCCCGGCTCCCACCACGCCGGGCCTGTGGATGACGCCAGCGGGCGCCCGGCGCCTCGGTGCAGGGTGTGGTCATGAACCCGTCCGACCCGCGCAGACGTCCCTTCACCCGGTCCGAGGCCAGGACCCTCGGCATCGACCCGCGCCTGCTGCGCGGCCCACGCTTCCGCAGGGTGTTCCGCGGCGTCTTCCTCGACCGCAGCGTCGTCGAGACGGCGACAGTACGGATCGAGGCCGGGCTCAAGGCGGCCGGTGCCGAGGCCTGGGTCAGCCACCTGTCGGCGGCCGTCCTCTACGGGCTGCCGGTCCCGGCGACTCCCGACGTGCACCTCTCGGTCGGCCCGGGGCGCACCCGCCGGCGGGCACCGGGACTGTGCGTGCACGAGTCCGTCAGGTCGCACACGACCGTGGTGGACGGCATCCGGGTCTCCACCCCCTGCTGGATGTTCCTCGAGCTCGCCGAGGTGGTCGGGCTGGTCGACCTGGTCGTGGTAGGAGACCGGATGGTCCGGCTGGGCATGGTCTCGGCCCTCCAGCTGATCGAGACGGCGGCGACGTACTCCGGGAAGTCGGTACGCCGCGCCCGGCGCGCTGCCGCCCTCGTCAGGGAGCGGGTCGACTCCCCGATGGAGACGCGGACCAGGCTGCTCCTCGTGCTCGGCGGTCTTCTCGAACCGGAGGTGAACACCGAGGTCTGCGACAGCGACGGCCACGTCTTGGCGCGGTTCGACCTCTGGTACGACGACGCCGGGCTGGCGGTCGAGTACGACGGTCGCCATCATGCCGACGGGCCGCAACGGCTGGCCGACCTGCGACGTCGGGAGTGGATGGACGAGCGGGGCCTGCGGTTGCTGGTGATCACCGCCGAGGACATCTACCAGCACCCGGAACGCACGCTGGCCCGGGTTGCCCAGGCGCTGCGTTCCCAGGGTGTCACCCTCCGCGGGCCGCATCGCGGCTGGCGGGACCACTTCCCGGCCTGACGCGGTCACGATGCACCAATTGGTCGACTACGACAGGTGCGGTGGCGGATCGGGGTGTCACACCCGACCAATTGGCGAGTTGTGGCACCCGCACGAGCCGTGCGGCACGTCGTTGTCGACCAATTGGCGCGCGGGGACACCAGCCAGCGCCCCCGGGCACGTCGTTGTCGACCAATTGGCGTGCACGCACGCGCTACCCTCCCCCCATGTCTGGCTGCGGCAGAACCACGGTAGTGTTCGACCAGACGCTGTGCGAGTACGACTTCGGCCCCACCCACCCGATGTCCCCCCTGCGCGTCGACCTGACCATGCGGCTGGCCCAGGAGCTGGGGGTGGCCCCGGAGGTGGTGGCGGCGCCGATCGCGTCCGACGACCTGATCGCGACCGTGCACGACCCGCGGATGATCGAGGCGGTGCAGCGGATGACGCTGGGCAGCCTCGACGAGGAGCACGGGCTCGGCACCGAGGACAACCCGACGTTCGACCACATGCACCTGGCCTCGGCGCACGTGGTGGGAGCCACCCAGGAGGCGTTCCGGCAGGTGTGGTCGGGGGAGTCGATCCACAGCGCCAACATCACCGGCGGGCTGCACCACGCGATGCGCAGCAAGGCGTCCGGGTTCTGCATTTACAACGACATCGCGGTCGGCATCCAGTGGCTGCTCGACCAGGGCGCCACCCGGGTGGCGTACGTCGACGTCGACGTGCACCACGGCGACGGCGTCGAGCGGATCTTCTGGGACGACCCCCGCGTGCTGACGATCTCGGTGCACGAGACGGGCCGGATGCTGTTCCCCGGCACCGGCTTCCCCAACGACCTCGGCGGCCACGACGCGGAGGGCTCGGCGGTCAACCTGGCGCTGCCGCCGGGGACGGCCGACGCCGGCTGGCTGCGTGGCTTCCATGCGGTGGTCCCGCCGATCCTGCGGGAGTGGAAGCCCGAGATCCTGGTCACCCAGCACGGCTGCGACTCCCACATCGAGGACCCGCTCGCCCACCTGATGCTCACCGTCGACGGCCAGCGGGCCGCCTACCTGGCCCTGCACGACCTGGCCCACGAGCTCACCGGCGGCAAGTGGGTGGCCACCGGCGGCGGTGGGTACGCCGTCGTCGATGTCGTCCCCCGGGCCTGGACGCACCTGCTGGCCATCGTCGAGGGGCACCCGCTGGACCCGCTCACCGAGACGCCGGATGCCTGGCGCGAGCACGTGCGGCACCGGTTGGGGCAGACCCCGCCGTACCGGCTCACCGACGGTCGTACGCCGGCCTGGCGGGACTGGCGCGAGGGGTTCGATCCCGAGACCTGGCTGGACCGTTCCATCCACGCGACCCGGCAGGCGGCCTTCCCGCTGCTCGGCCTCGACCCCTATCCGTGACCGGGAATCAACCCGCCACGCGGAGCGGTGAAAGTAAAATCTCTGTCTCCCCTTCCCCATGAGTCACACAAGGCTCTATTCTCACCGAAGCGGGACGTGGGTCATCGGTGGGGAAGCTGGTGGCGTGCCGCTCAGAGAGACGGTGCCCATGTCTAACGGTGATATGTCCGAAGCAAAGTTCTTGACTGTTGCCGAGGTCGCCGCCACGATGCGCGTGTCCAAGATGACGGTCTACCGGCTGCTGCACAGCGGCGAGCTGCCCGCGGTGCGGGTCGGCCGGTCGTTCCGGGTCGTGGAGAGCGACGTGAACGACTACCTGCGCAACAGCTTCTTCAACGCCGGCTAGCGGCTTCGCCGCCGCGCGCGCCAGTCACGCAGTGCTCCCACGTGGTCGGAAGACCACTGGATTCTGCAGCCCACCTGATGCCCGATAGGCTGTCTTGGTCCGCCCGACGCTCTCGTCGGGCGACGCACAGTCTCTGAAAGGTCACTCCGTGGGTTCTGTCATCAAGAAGCGTCGCAAGCGCATGGCGAAGAAGAAGCACCGCAAGCTGCTCAAGAAGACGCGCGTGCAGCGCCGCAAGCTCGGCAAGTAGCCCTCGTGGGCAGGGTCGTCCTCGTCACCGGGGTCTCGCGCGACCTGGGGCGCCGCTTCGCGCGCGACCTGGCGAACGATCCTGCCGTCGACCGCGTCATCGGCGTTGATGTCGTGCCTCCACGTGGCGACATCGGCCGGGTCTCGTTCGTGCGCGCCGACATCCGCAACCCGGTGATCGCGAAGGTGATCGTCAAGGAGGACGTCGACACGGTCGTGCACATGAGCGTGGTGGCCACCCCGGGCAGCCTGGGTGGCCGGACGTCGATGAAGGAGCTCAACGTCATCGGCACCATGCAGCTGCTCGCGGCCTGCCAGAAGGCACCCCGGCTGGAGCGGCTGGTCGTCAAGTCCACCACCACCGTGTACGGCGCCAGCAACCGCGATCCGGCGATGTTCACCGAGGCGCTCGACGCCCGCCGACTGCCCACCTCGGGCTACGCCAAGGACGCGCACGAGATCGAGGGGTACGTGCGCGGTTTCGCGCGCCGCCGGCCCGACGTCCGGCTGACCATGCTCCGGGCCGCCAACGTGCTCGGTCCGCTGGTGTCCAGCCCGATCGCGTCGTACTTCCGGTTGCCGGTGATCCCCACGGTGCTCGGCTACGACCCGCGGCTGCAGTTCCTGCACGAGTCAGACCTGCGCGCCGTGCTCGCGCACTGCGTGCACGCCGAGGTGGCCGGCACGTTCAACGTGGCCGGTGACGGCGTGATCCTGCTCTCCCAGGCGATCCGCCGCCTCGGACGCCAGTCGTTGCCGCTGCCGACCTTCGCGGTGTCGCGGGTCGGCTCGCTGGTGCGCCAGGCCAAGCTGGCCGACTTCTCGCCCGAGCAGCTGTCCCTGCTCACCTACGGTCGCGGCGTCGACACCAGCCGGATGCGCAGCGTCCTCGGATTTGAGCCGGCGTACTCCACCGCCGCGACCTTCGCCGACTTCGCCGACAGCGTCCCGCACCGTCGCCATCCCACCGAGCGGGCCCTGGCCGGGCTCTCCGACTCTCTCGCGGCTCCCGTGGCCCGGATGGGGGAGTGACATGGCCGACGCCGAGATCATCCCGATCGGCACCCGTGGGCGTCCCGGCCGCGGGAGCGGCACCCGCAAGCCGTCGGCCGCCGCACGCGGCCTGAGCGGCTCGGGCAGGCCGCCCGCTGGCCGGCGCTCGGGACCACCTCCCGAGCCCGAGCCCACGCCGACGCCCACGCCGAGGCCGAGGCCGGCGACTGCCGAGCGGCCGAAGCCGTTCGCCGCGCCGCAGCCGCCCGACCCGGCTGCTCCGGCTGCTGCCCGAGCCGGTTCGAGCACCTCGGCGCTCGACCGGGGACCCCTGGCCGGCATCCCCGTGAGCGACTGGCTGTCCGCTCTCGGCTCCGCGGCCCAGGAGCTCTTCGGCGACGAATGGGAGCCGCGCCTGGCGCAGTTCCTGGCCTTCCTGCGGCGCCGGGTGACCGGCGACTACGCGATCGACGACTACGGCTTCGACCAGGAGCTGACCGAGCGCTTCCTGCTCGCCGCGCTGCGTCCGCTGGCCGAGAAGTGGTTCCGGATCGAGGTCCGCGGGATCGAGAACATCCCCGCCGAGGGCGGCGCGCTCGTCGTCTCCAACCACTCCGGCACGCTGCCGGTCGACGGTCTGATGACGCTCTTCGCGATCCATCGCGAGACCGGACGGTTCCTGCGCGCCCTGGGTGCCGACCTGGTGTTCAAGATGCCGGTGGTGAGCAGCATGGCCCGCAAGGGGGGCGCCACCCTGGCCTGTACCGAGGACGCGGAGCGGATGCTCTCGCAGGGCGAGCTGGTCGGGGTCTGGCCCGAGGGGTTCAAGGGCATCGGCAAGCCCTACGCGGAGCGCTACAAGCTCCAGCGCTTCGGTCGTGGCGGCTTCGTGTCGGCCGCGATGCGTACCGGCGTGCCGATCGTGCCGCTCTCCGTGGTCGGAGCCGAGGAGATCTTCCCGCTGGTGGGCAACGTGCCGTCACTGGCCCGGCTGCTCGGGGTGCCGTACCTGCCGATCACGCCCTTCTTCCCCTGGCTGGGCCCGCTGGGCATGGTGCCGCTGCCGTCGAAGTGGCTGATCGAGTTCGGCGAGCCGATCCGCACCGACAGCTACGACGAGGGCGCGGCCGACGACCCGATGCTGGTCTTCAACGTCACCGACCAGGTGCGCGAGACCATCCAGCAGACGCTCTACTCGCTGCTCATGCAGCGCACGTCCGTCTTCTCCTGACCTGCGCCAGACCGGCCGGTCGGCAGGCTAGCCCCCGCCGAGCAGCCCGCCGGCGCCGGGCAGCACGCCGTCGATCGTGGACGCCAACGGGGACGTGATCGGGTCGAGCACGGTCGCCGGCGGCAGTGACGGCAGTGGCCCGTCGGACCCGAGCAGGTCACCGGTGGGCTGTTGCACCGGCCCGGCCGGCGACGACTGACCCGGCTGCGGTGTGCTGACCGGGCCGCCCGGCGTCGGCCCCGGCTGGGTGGCGCCGGTGCTCTGGCCCGGCTGGCCCGACGTCGCCGCCGTCGGCGCCCCGGACGGACCGCCCGCAGGCCCGGACGTGGAGCCGGTGCCGGGGGCGCCGGTGGGGTTCGCGCCGGTCAGTGCCGTGGGCGGCAACGACGCGGTGGCGCCCGGTACGAGCGCGGCCAGGGCCGGTGGCAGGTCGAGCGTCGGGCCTCCGCAGGTCGGGCACTGCACCGCGGCACGGGCATCGAGGGCGGCCACCACCTGGGCCGCCGCGGCGAGGTCGGGCCGCAGCTGCTGAGGCGCGATCGTCGACAGCGAGTCCAGCTTTGCCATGCTCGCGGCCGTGAAGTCGCGCAGGGCCCGCACCTGGGCGTCCTCACCCGACGACAGGGCCCGGTCGCCGCCCTCCTGTGCCTGCCCGGAGAAGTCCTCCAGGGTGGAGCGGATCTGCGGCTCGTCGGAGGCGTCTCCCCGGCGGATCAGCTGGTCCACCTCGTCGAGGCGGGCGCCGGCGTTGTCGAGGATCTCGCGGGTGCGCGAGTCGCCCGCCGACAGGCCGGTCTGCACGTTCTCCAGGGCCCGCTTGACCGGGTAGAGCGCGTCGCCCGGCAGCGCGTGCTGGGCCGCCACCGCCACCGACGCGGTGGCGCCGACGAAGCTGAGGGCGGCGAGCGCGACCGCGAGCCGGCGACGCCCACGCGGCCTGTCGCTGCGCGGGCGACGGGTCGGCGCAGGGTTCGACGCACCGGTCGTTCCGGAGGCCTGCGGCAGCAGCACCTCGTCGGCCTCGACCAGCAGCGCGGCACGCAGGTCGGCCACCACCACGGCCCGGGGGACCGGTGCCTCGAGGGTGCGCAGCCCGCCCACCAGGGTGAGGAGATCGGCGTACGGCGAAGCCCCGCCGGGAGGGCGATCGCCCTCGACCAGCGCCTGGAAGTCCTCGGCCCGACGCCGGGCCGGGATCAGGGAGCTCACCGTGTCCGTCCTGTCGTGTCGGTGCCTGGCGCGCACGCGGGGTCCGCGGCGCACACTGTGCTCAACGAGGCGCCCGGGGCGCAGGTTACGGCCGTGACGGCGCGCATCGACAGCGTGGTCATCGGTCCCTGATCCCCTCGGGCATCAGCTTGGCCAGGTTGCGCACGCCGCGCAGCTGCAGCTGCTTCACGGCGCCCTCGCTGCGGCCCAGGACCAGCGCGGTCTCGGCGATGCTCATCGCCTGCAGGAACCGCATCACCAGGCAGTCCTGCTGCTCGGCGGGCAGCTGCCGGAGCGCCTTCATCAGGATCTCGTTGGTGAGGGAGCGCAGCACGCTGGTCTCCGGGCCCTCCGCGACGTCGTCGTGCACACCCCGGTGCTCCGTGGGATCCTCGGTCGGGCGCTCCAGCCGGGTCCGGCCGGCCTTGAAGTGGTCCATCGCCAGGTTGCGGGCGATGGTCATCAGCCAGGCGCCGAAGTCCTTGCCCTGCCAGCGGAAGCCGTTCATGCTCCTCAGTGCCCGGAAGAACGTGTCGGACGTGAGGTCCTCGGCCAGCGACGTGGACCGGGTCCGGTAGTAGAGGAACCGGAAGACCGCGCCGTGGTAGTGGTCGTAGAGCAGTCCGAACGCTTCCTTGTCGCCGCAGCGGGCCAGCTCGACCAGGCCGATCAGCCGCTCGCGCTCACCGGCGTCCTCGGCGTTGGAGGCGGCCAGGTCGGAGTCGTCGCGACCGGGCCCGCCGGCGGCCCGGCTCGTCGTACCGCCGGAGGCCTCGGAGAGCAGCACCCCCGACGCGCCGGCGAGGGCGGGCTGCACGGTGAGGCCGCCGTCGGCGAGGCAGGCCAGGACCGCCACGCGCAGGGCCTCGAGCCCCGGGTGGTGGCGGTCAGTTCCGAGCCACATGTGGTCACCTCCCCGGCGTGCTCTCCCCACACCGTGTTACTCAACAGTAGGTGTCAGCGCCGGTTCTGGGAACCGATCAGCTGTTCCGGTGGCGTCCCCGCAGCGCCAGCGCCGCCGCGACCGCGCCCGTGGTGGCGCCGCCCAGCGCGCCCACGACCAGGCCGGCCCGGGCCGCCTTGCGCCCGGTGCGGTAGTCGTGGATCCGCCAGCCGTGGGCCTTCGCGTGCGCCCGCAGCCCGGAGTCGGGGTTGATGGCCACCGGGTCGCCCACCAGGCTCAGCATCGGCAGGTCGTTGAAGGAGTCGGAGTACGCCGAGCAGCGGCTCAGGTCGAGGCGCTCCCGGGTGGCCAGTGCCTTGATCGCCTCCGCCTTCGCCTGGCCGTGCAGCATCTCGCCGACCAGCTTGCCGGTGTAGACGCCGTCGAGGTGCTCCGAGACCGTGCCCATCGCGCCGGTCAGCCCGAGGCGTCGGGCGATGATGGTGGCGATCTCGATCGGCGCCGCGGTGACCAGCCAGACCCGCTGGCCCTGGTCGAGGTGCAGCTGGGCCAGGGCCCGGGTGCCGGGCCAGATCCGGTGCGCCATCGCCTCGTCGAAGATCTCCTCGCCCAGCTCCTCGAGCTCGGTGACGGTGTGCCCGGCGATGAAGCTGAGCGCCGAGTTGCGGGCATCAGCGACGTGCTCGGGGTCCTCGACGCCGACGATGCGGAAGTAGGCCTGCTTGTAGGCCGCACCCAGGATGTCGCGGGTGGTGAAGAAGTTGCGGCGGTGCAGGCCGCGGGCCAGGTGGAAGATGCTGGCGCCCTGCATCACCGTGTTGTCGACGTCGAAGAACGCCGCACTGGTCGGGTCGGCCGCCACGTCGAGTGCCGTCTCCACCTCGGCGGCGGAGGCTGCTGCCTCGCCGGCCAGGGTCGAGCGACGACGCAGGTCCTGACGGACCTTCTTGTCGCGTGACGGGGGGTGCACAGCGCCCACCCTAGTGGCGCCGCTCTGTGGAAGGATCAGTTCATGGCCGAGATCAACGGTGTCGCCGACCTGCTCACGGCGGCCGCCGCACAGCACCCCGACAAGGTGGCCCTGGTCGAGCCCGGCGGTCGAAGCTGCACCTGGGCAGAGCTCGACGACGAGGTGCAGCGCTGCGCGTCCGGACTCGGTGTGGAGGGCGTGGTCGCGGGCTACCGGGTGCTGATCGCGCTCGGCAACCGGATCGAGTTCGTGGTGGCCTACCTCGCCGCGCTGCGCGCGCAGACCGTGGCGGTGCCGGTCAATCCGGGCTCCTCGGTCGATGAGCTGTCCCGGATGATGGTCGATTCCGGCGCCCGGCTGGCCCTGGGTGACCCGGCCACCCTCGCCGCACTGCGCTCGGCCACGACCCTTCTCGACGACGCCGCCGTCCGCCCCCGGATCGTGGCCGTCGAGGGACCCGCCGAGAACGGCGAGCGGGCCTGGGCCGACCTGGTCTCTGCCCCTGCCGCCCGGCTGTCGGCGCTGCGCGACCCCGAGTCGGTGGCAGCCCTGCTCTACACCAGCGGCACGTCGGGCCGCCCCCGCGGGGCGATGCTCAGCCACCGGGCGCTGCTGGCCAACGTCGAGCAGGTGGCCGCCGTGCGCCCGGCGATGATCGGTACTGACGACGTCGTCCTGGGGGTGCTCCCGCTCTTCCACGTCTACGGCCTCAACGCGGTGCTCGGCGTGGTGCTGCGGCAGGCGGCGACGCTGGTGCTGGTCGACCGGTTCGAGCCCGAGGGCACCCTCGACGTGATCGCCGCGCACTCCTGCACCGTGGTCCCGGTCGCGCCGCCGGTCTTCGCCTACTGGATGCCGGTCGAGCACCTGTCCGACCGGCTGGGGTCGGTGCGGCTGATGCTGTCGGGCAGCGCACCCCTGGCCCCCGAGCTGGTCGAGCGCTTCACGGAGGTGACCGGGATCCCGGTGCACCAGGGCTACGGGCTCACCGAGGCGTCGCCGGTGGTCACCAGCACCCTGTGCAGCTCCCGGGTCCAGTCCGGCTCGGTCGGCGCGGCCCTGCCCGGGGTGTCGCTGCGCCTGCTCGACGACGACGGCCACGCACCCGAGGGTGGCGACCCGGGCGAGATCCTGGTGTCCGGCGCCAACCTGTTCCGCGGCTACGGGCCCGACGGCGCCGACGGCCCCGACGACGAGGGCTGGTGGGCCACCGGCGACGTCGGCTTCCTCGACCCGGACGGCGACCTGTTCCTGGTCGACCGGGTCAAGGACCTGGTGATCGTGAGCGGCTTCAACGTCTACCCCTCCGAGGTGGAGGACGTCATCGTCGAGGTCGACGGGGTGTGGGGTGCCGCCGTGATCGGCGCGCCCGACGAGTTCACCGGTGAGGCGGTGGTGGCCTACGTGACCGCCGCCGACGGGGCCGGCCCCGACCTCGCCGACCTGGTGCGCGCGCACTGCGCTCAGCGGCTGGCCCGGTTCAAGCAACCGGCCCGCGTCGAGGTGGTCGACGAGCTGCCGCTCACCGTCACCGGCAAGGTCCAGAAGGGTCGGCTGCGCGCCGTCGAGAGGCGCCGCGACCTCTCCCTGCTGGAGGGTGAATGACCGCCCGCGTCACCTTCTACACGCGTCCCGGCTGTCACCTGTGCGACGACGCCCGCGTGGTCGTCGCGCGGGTGTGTGCGGAGCTCGGCGAGCAGTACGACGAGATCGCCGTCGACGGTGACCCGTTGCTGCTCAGGGAGTACGGCGAGGAGATCCCGGTGACCCTGGTCGACGGCCGTCGCCACGACTTCTGGCGGGTCGACGAGACCCGGCTGCGCACCGCTCTGGGAGGGTGAGCCCGACCCCGGTCCCCGTGACGAATCTCACCTGTGCTAGCCCGGCCGGTGGGAGGGTCTCGCACTCAGTTTGTTCTCACGTTCACAAACTCCTACAGTGGCAAAGCCGCTCAGGCATTCAGCCTTCCCATCGCGGTTCTGGAGACGAGAGCATTGACCGCACGGACGCCCGCTTCCGGCCTGCCGGCCGAGGTGTTGCCGACCGAGGGTGACGAGGTCAGGCCGGGTCGCGACATCCCGGAGGCCACGGTCGCCCGGTTGCCCATCTACCTGCGCGCGCTCACCACCTTCTCCGAGAAGGGCACCGGCACCTGCTCGAGCGAGAACCTCGCCCAGGCCACTGGGGTCAACAGCGCCAAGCTCCGCAAGGACCTCTCCTACCTGGGCTCCTACGGCACCCGTGGAGTCGGCTACGACGTCGACTACCTGCGCTACCAGATCGCTCGCGAGATCGGGCTGACCCAGGACTGGCCCGTGATCATCGTGGGCATCGGGAACCTCGGTCACGCGCTGGCCAACTACTCCGGCTTCCGCAGTCGCGGCTTCCGGGTGGTGGCCCTGCTCGACGCTGACCCGGCCCGGCACGACGACCACGTCGCCGGACTGCGGGTGCGCTCCTTCGACGACCTCGAGCGGATCGTGGCCGAGCAGGACGTGTCGATCGGCGTGATCGCGACTCCCGCCGCCGCCGCCCAGAGTGTCGCCGACCGGCTGGTCGCGGTCGGCCTGACCAGCATCCTGAACTTCGCCCCCACCGTGCTCGCCGTGCCCGCCGGCGTCGACGTCCGCAAGGTCGACCTCTCCATCGAGCTGCAGATTCTCGCCTTCCACGAGCAGCGCAAGACCCCGCTGCCCGCCGAGGGGGAGCCGGCATGAGCATGCTGGTCGTCGGGGTGTCGCACCGCTCCGCACCCGTCGAGGTCCTGGAGAGCCTCGCCCTGGACGCCGACGGCGCCCGCAAGCTGCTCGCCGATGTCGCGGCCTGCGACCACGTCAGCGAGGCCACCGTGCTGGCGACCTGCAACCGGGTCGAGATCTACGCCGACGTGGACCGCTTCCACGGCTCGGTCGAGGACATCTCCCGGCTGCTGTGCGAGCGCGCCGACGTGGCGGTCGACGGCCTGGTCCCGCACCTCTACGTGCACTACGACGACGGGGCCGTCTCGCACCTGTTCCAGGTGGCCGCGGGCCTCGACTCGATGGTCGTCGGGGAGGGCCAGATCCTCGGGCAGGCCCGCGACGCGCTGCGCCTGGGCCAGGAGAACGGCACCGCCGGCCCCGGCCTCAACGTGCTCTTCCAGCAGGCGCTCCGGGTGGGCAAGCGGGCGCACGCCGAGACCGACATCGACCGCGCGGCGCCGTCCCTGGTGACCGCCGCGCTGGACCGGTGCGTGGTCGAGATCGGTGAGCTCACCGGACGCCGCGCCGTGGTCGTGGGCGCCGGGGCGATGGCCTCGCTGGCCACCGCCACACTGACCCGGCTCGGCGCCGCCGAGATCACCCTGGTCAACCGCACGCCCGGCAACGCCAAGCGCCTCGCGCACGAGCACGCCGTCCGCTCGGTGCCCTTCGAGGGGCTCGCGGACGCCCTCGCCGGCGCCGACATCGTGGTCTCCTGCACCGGGGCCGCGGGGGTGGTGATCGGGCTCGACGAGATGTCCGCCGCCCGCGCCGGCGACACCGGCCCGCTCGCGGTCGTCGACCTCGCGCTGCCGCACGACGTCGCCCCCGAGGTCGGTGACCTGCCCGGCGTCACCCTGATCGGCCTGCGCCGGCTGGCCGCCGAGCTCGCCGGCCACCCGGCCTCCCTCGAGGTCGAGGGGGTGCGCCGGATCGTCCAGGAGGAGATCGTCTCGTTCGCCTCAGCGCGCCGGCAGGCCAGCGTAACCCCCACCGTGGTGGCCCTGCGCTCGATGGCGACCGGGGTGGTCGAGGCTGAGATCGAACGGCTGCTCGGACGGCTCCCCGACCTCGACGACGCCGAGCGCGCCGAGATCCGGATGACCGTGCGTCGGGTCGCCGACAAGCTGCTCCACCAGCCCACCGTCCGCGTCAAGGAGCTCGCCAACTCGACCGGTGCGGTGTCGTACGCCGCCGCCCTGGCCGAGCTGTTCGCCCTCGACCCCGAGGCCGTCGACGCCGTCACCCGGCCGGAGGGACGCTCATGACCGGCCCCCTGCGCCTCGGCACCCGCGCCTCCCTGCTGGCCCGCACCCAGTCGGGGGTGGTCGCCGAGCTGATCCGCACCCGGATGGGGGTCGAGGTCGAGCTGGTCGAGGTCCGCACCGACGGCGACCGCTCCCAGAGCGCAGGCACCTCGCTGGCCCAGCTCGGCGGCACCGGCGTCTTCGTGAGCGCGCTGCGCGACGCCCTGCTCGACGGCCGCGTCGACGTGGCCGTGCACTCGCTCAAGGACCTGCCCACCCAGTCGCAGGACGGCATCGCGCTGGCCGCCGTACCGCTGCGCGAGGACCCGCGCGACGCCCTGGTCGCCCGTGACGGACTGACGCTCGGCGAGCTGCCGGCCGGCAGCCGGGTCGGCACCGGGTCGCCCCGGCGCGCGGCCCAGCTGCACGCGCTCGGACTGGGCCTGGAGGTCGTCGACATCCGCGGCAACGTCGACACCCGGCTCGGCAAGGTGACCTCCGGCGAGGTCGACGGGGTGCTGCTGGCGCGGGCCGGCCTGGCCCGGATCGGCCGCGAGAGCGCCATCACTGAGACCATCGACCCGCTGCAGATGCTGCCCGCCCCAGGCCAGGGCGCGCTCGCGGTGGAGTGCCGCAGTGCCGACGAGCTGCTCGTCAAGGAGCTGGCCGCCGCGCTCGACGATCCGCACACCCGCACCGCCGTCGAGGCCGAGCGTTCGCTGCTGGCGACCCTCGAGGGCGGGTGTGCCGCACCGGTCGGTGCCCTCGCTGAAGTTGTCGAAGGTGACCTCGGTGAGGAACTCTGGGTCCGTGCAGTGGCGTTGTCGCCCGATGGGACCCGCTCCGTGCGCAACTCGCTCACCGGCTCGCCCGACGACGCCGCCGGCGTGGGTCGACGTCTGGCCGAGGATCTCCTCGAGTCCGGCGCCGACCACCTGATCAACACCAGCCACCTCGAATCACCAGCTAGAAGGCAGCAGGCATGACTCGACGCACCTCCAGCCAGACCCCGACGACCGCGACGGGCACGGTCTCGCCACCGTCCGCCGCGCGGGGATGGGTGTCCTTCGTGGGCGCGGGTCCCGGCGACCCCGACCTGCTGACGCTCAGAGCCGCCGAGCTGCTCCGTGCTGCGGAGGTGGTCGTCGTCGAGGAGCCTGCGCACATCGAGATGGTGCGCGCCCTGCTCGGCCTGCCCCGCCCGGCGGTGCTGGTCGACGAGGACGGCAACGAGACCCTCGAGCACGTGGGTGGCCCCGAGTTCGTCGACGGTGGCTTCGGTCAGGACGGCCAGCCGCTGACCCACGCCTCGCGGGCCAAGGTCGTCGTCAAGCGGGCCAAGAGCGGGCGCGCCGTGGTGCGGCTGATGAGTGGCGACCCGTTCCTCTACGCCTCCGGTCCCGAAGAGGCCCAGGCCTGCGTCAAGGCCGGTGTCGGCTTCGAGATCGTGCCCGGCATCTCCTCGGTCGGCGCGGTCCCGGCGTACGCCGGCATCCCGCTCACCACCAAGAACAACCGCGAGGTCGCGGTCGTGACCTGCGGCGAGAAGGTCGACTGGAGCAAGTACGGCGACGACCGCACCCTGGTCCTGCTCTCCGGGGTCGGCCCGATCGCGGAGACCGCGAAGGCGCTGATCGCTGCCGGCCGTTCTCCCGAGACCCCGGTCGCGATGACCCGGGTCGGCACCACCACGGCGCAGGAGACGGTGACCTCCACGCTCGAGCACATCGCCGCCGCCGCCCGCGCGGCCCGACTGGCGCCGCCCGCGATCACCGTCGTCGGTGACGTGGTCGACCTGCGCGAGACCCTGTCCTGGTTCGAGACCAAGCCGCTCTTCGGCTGGCGGGTGCTGGTGCCCCGCACCAAGGAGCAGGCCGCCTCGCTGTCGCAGCGGCTGCGTGGCTACGGGTCCGTGCCCGAGGAGGTGCCCACGATCTCGGTGGAGCCGCCGCGCAACCCCCAGCAGATGGACAAGGCCGTGCGTGGCCTGGTGGAGGGCCGCTACGAGTGGATCGCCTTCACCTCGGTCAACGCGGTCAAGGCCGTGCGCGAGAAGTTCGAGGAGTACGGGCTCGACGCCCGGGCCTTCTCCGGGCTCAAGATCGACGCAGTGGGCGACAAGACCGCCGCCGCGATCGCGGACTGGGGCCTGCGCGCCGACCTGGTGCCCTCGGGTGAGCAGTCCGCCGCCGGCCTGCTCGCGGACTGGCCCGAGTACGACGAGCTCCTCGACCCGATCAACCGGGTCTTCCTGCCCCGTGCCGACATCGCCACCGAGACCCTGGTGGCCGGCCTGGTCGACCTGGGCTGGGAGTGCGACGACGTCACCGCCTACCGCACCGTGCGGGCCACCCCGCCCCCGGCGGCGACCCGCGACGCGATCAAGTCGGGCAAGTTCGACGCGGTGGTGTTCACGTCGTCCTCGACGGTGCGCAACCTGGTCGGGATCGCCGGCAAGCCGCACGCCTCCACCGTGATCGCGGTGATCGGCCCGGCCACCGCGAAGACCGCCGAGGAGCACGGCCTGCGCGTCGACGTGATGGCGTCCTCGCCGTCGGTCGAGGTGCTCGTCGACGCCCTCGCCGACTTCGGCGCCACCCGCCGGCTGTCGATGATCGAGTCGGGACAGGCGGTCACCCGCCCCTCGGAGCGCAAGCCGTCGGCCCGCCGCAAGGCGACCTCCAGCTGACCATGGCGGACGCGGGAGCGGGCAGCGTGGACAGGCCGGTGATCCGGCCACGTCGGCTGCGCCGTACCCCTGCGCTGCGCCGGATGGTGCGCGAGACCTCGCTGCGCGCCGACCAGCTGGTGCTGCCGCTCTTCGTGCGGGAGGGGCTCACCGAGCCGCGGCCGATCTCGTCGATGCCGGGCGTGGTGCAGCACAGCCGCTCCTCGCTGCTGGCCGCCGTCACCGAGGCCGCCGAGGTCGGGCTCGGGGGCGTGATGCTCTTCGGGATCCCGGAGACCAAGGACGCGACCGGCTCGGGCGCGATCGACCCGTCCGGGATCCTCAACCTGGCGATCACCGACGTCGTCGGCGAGGTCGGCGACGCACTGTCGGTGATGAGCGACCTGTGCCTCGACGAGTTCACCGATCACGGCCACTGCGGGCTGCTCGACTCCGACGGACGCGTCGACAACGACGCCACCCTCGAGGTGTACGCCGAGATGGCGCGCGCCCAGGCGGCGGCCGGGGTCGACCTGGTCGGGCCGAGCGGGATGATGGACGGCCAGGTGGCGGTGATCCGGGCCGCGCTCGACGGGGCCGACCACCAGGACGTCGCGATCCTGGCCTACTCGGCGAAGTACGCCTCCGCCTTCTACGGCCCGTTCCGCGAGGCCGTGGACTCCTCGCTCCAGGGTGACCGACGCACCTACCAGCAGGACTCCGGCAACGCCCTCGAGGGCGTGCGCGAGGCGCTGCTCGACGTCGCCGAGGGCGCCGACCTGGTGATGGTGAAGCCGGCGCTGGCCTACCTCGACGTGCTGCGCCGGGTCCGCGACGCGGTCGACGTGCCGGTGGCGGCGTACAACATCTCCGGTGAGTACTCGATGGTCGAGGCGGCCGCCGCGAACGGGTGGATCGAGCGTGAGCCGGCGATCCTGGAGACCCTCACCTCGATCCGCCGGGCCGGCGCCGACGTGATCCTCACCTACTGGGCCACCGAGGCCGCCCGACTGCTGGGCTGACCCCGTCGTGCGGCTTCAGTAGCCGTGGCCCGCCATGCACGCGTCGAAGGGGTCGCTGCCGCTGAGCGGGTTGTCGACCAGGCCCTGCGCGGTGCAGGCGGCCACCGCCTGCAGGTAGGTGAGGGTGTCCTCGACCGTGCCTACCGGGTCGCTCACGGCGCCGGTGACGGTGCCCACGGGGTCGCTGGTCGCCTGGTCGACGGGCGAGCCGTGGCTGGGCTCCGTCGAAGGGCCCGGGGCGGGCGGGTGCGCCGGACCGGACGGCGGGGCGGTCGGGGGTGCCGACGGGTCGGGACCGCTGCCGGCCGACTGCTCGGGCGCTCCCGACGGGGTGTGCGGAGCGGGTGCGACGGAGGGGCCGGTGCCCGGGAACGAGGTGTCCACCGGGAAGTACGTCGCCGACGTCGTGTTGTCGGGCACCGCGGCCCAGTCGCCGGACTGGTAGGAGTGCATCACCGCGAGCACCAGGTCGACGTAGGAGTCGCTGTGGTTGTAGCGGTGCACGGCCGGTCGGCGCCCGGCGTCGGTGGCCAACGACTCGGGGCCCGAGCACAGGTAGACGGCCGTGCCGAGGGCGGCGTCGTCGACGTCCTGCGGGTCGCGTCGGGAGTCGGCGTCGGCATCCACCCCGACCACCGCCCAGGTCGAGGGGATGAACTGCATCGGGCCGACGGCCCGGTCGAAGACGGTGTCGCGGTCGTAGCGTCCGTCGTCGGTGTCGGCGATCAGCGAGGTGCCGTGGGTGCCGTCGAGGGGGAGGCCGTAGATGCCGGGTGTGGCGACGCCGTCCCCGTCGAGGTGGTTGCCGCCGAAGCGGCCGTGGTCCGACTCCACCCGCCCGATCGCGGCCACCAGCTCCCACGGGATCCGGCAGCCCGGGTCGGCGGCGTTGATGACGGTGGCGGCGCGCTGGTAGGCGGTCAGCGCGGCGGCCGGGATGCCCCGGGTCGAGGAGCCGCCCACGACCTGCTGGGCGTCGCTGCCCGAGAGCGGCGGTGCCAGGGCGTTCGGGCTGCCCACGCTCGCCGGCGCCTCGACCGCAGCCCCGGGCAGGAAGGAGCCGTCGGGGAGGATGGCTGCGGGCGCGTCGGCGGGGGCCGTGGCCGACGGCCCGGAGCCGGGCCCGACACCTGCCAGGCTCGCGGTCCAGGCCGCCGACAAGAGGGCCAGTGACACCAGGGCGCCCACACGCTGCACCCGGCTGAATCGTGTCCCTGCCATCGGCTCCCTCTCCCCGTGCTGCGGCACGTCACCGTGCCGCAGGTCCTCCAGGTCGTCCAACGAGCAGCGACGCCGCGGGTTACGCGCGTGGCCCTCGTCACGTGATTCGCCGTCAGCGGCCGACCGGATTGGTCCTGTCTTGGTCCGACGGGGAGAATGACCCGGTGACCTCCTCCACCGCTGGATCCCGCGCGCTCTTCGAACGGGCGCTCGCGGTGACCCCGGGCGGCGTGAACTCGCCGGTGCGCGCCTTCAACGCCGTCGGCGGCACCCCCCGTTTCATCGAGTCGGCGTCCGGCGCATGGCTGCGCGACGTCGACGGCCACGAGTACGTCGACCTGATCTGCTCGTGGGGCCCGATGCTCCTGGGTCACGCCCACCCGGAGGTGCAGGCGGCCGTCCAGGCGGCGGTCGCCCGGGGCACGTCGTACGGCACGCCCACGGTGCCTGAGGTCGAGCTGGCCGAGGAGATCGTGGCCCGCACGCCCGTCGACAAGGTGCGCTTCGTGTCCTCGGGCACCGAGGCGACGATGTCGGCGATCCGGCTGGCGCGCGGCTTCACCGGCCGCGACCTGGTGGTGAAGTTCGCCGGCTGCTACCACGGCCACGTCGACTCGCTGCTGGCCAGCGCCGGCTCCGGACTGGCCACCTTCGCCTCACCCGGAGCCACTCCGAGCACACCCGGCGTGCCGACCTCCTCCACCGACCTGACCGTGGTGCTGCCCTACAACGACACCGCCGCGGTCGAGAAGGCGTTCGCCGACTACGGCGACCGGATCGCCTGCCTGGTCACCGAGGCCGCCCCCGGCAACATGGGCGTGGTCCCGCCGGAGCCCGGGTTCAACGCGTTCCTGGCCGCCATCTGCTCGGCCCACGGGGCGCTCTTCGTCTCCGACGAGGTGATGACCGGCTTCCGGGCCAGCAGGCTCGGCCAGTGGGGCCTCGACGGCGCCACCGAGGGCTGGCGGCCCGACCTGGTCACCTTCGGCAAGGTGATGGGCGGCGGCTTCCCGGCCGCGGCGTTCGGCGGTCGCGCCGACGTGATGTCGCACCTGTCCCCCGAGGGGCCCGTCTACCAGGCGGGCACGCTGTCGGGGAACCCGATCGCCACCACGGCCGGCCTCGCCACGCTCCGGCTGGCCACCGACGACGTCTACGCACACATCTCGGCGGCCGCGGAGACCGTGAAGACCGCCGCCGGTGCGGCGCTGACCGCGGCCGGCGTGCCGCACGTGATCCAGTCGACGGGCACCATGTTCTCGGTGTTCTTCGCCGAGGGCGCGGTCCGCGACTTCGACGACGCCCGGCGCACCGACGCTTCGGCGTACGCCGCCTTCTTCCACTCCATGCTCGACCACGGGGTCTATCTGCCGCCGAGCGCCTTCGAGGCGTGGTTCCTCTCCTCGGCCCACGACGACCGCGCCCTCCAGACGATCCTCGACGCGCTGCCCGAGGCAGCGGTCGCCGCCGCACGATCCACCGACAGGGGAAGCCGATGAGCGACACCGACCCGAGTGCCCAGACGACCAGCCAGACAGGCAACGAGACGACGACCGTGCACCTGCTCCGCCACGGAGAGGTGCACAACCCCGAGGGCGTGCTCTACGGCCGGATGGACGGCTACCACCTCTCCGAGCTGGGCCGGCAGATGGCCGACCGGGTGGCGGAGGCCGTCAAGGACCGCGACATCACCCACCTGCGGGTCTCGCCGCTGGAGCGGGCTCAGGAGACGGCCCGGCCCCTGGCCGCCGCCCGCGGGATCGAGATCGTGACCGACTCCCGGGTGATCGAGTCGGGCAACGTGTTCGAGGGCAAGAAGTTCGGCGTCGGTGACGGCGCGCTGCGCACCCCCTCGGCCTGGGTGCACCTCTGGAACCCGTTCACGCCGTCGTGGGGCGAGCCCTACAAGGAGGTCGCGGCCCGGATGATGGCGGCCGTGCACGACGCCCGCGACGCCGCCCGCGGCCACGAGGCCGTGATCGTGTCGCACCAGCTGCCGATCTGGATCACCCGCCTGCACGGCGAGGGCCGCCGGTTCGTGCACGACCCGCGCAAGCGCCAGTGCACGCTGTGCTCGCTCACCTCGTTCAACTACACCGGTGACCGGCTGACCTCGGTGTCCTACTCCGAACCCGCGGGCGACCTGATCCCGGTGCGCGACAAGAAGGCCACCTTCTCGGCCGGTGGAGCCGCCGAGGAGCACCGGCCCTGAGCCTCCGACCCGCCCTGCTGCTCGCCTGTCTGCTCGCGCTGACGGGCTGCTCGTCGTTGCAGGGCACCGGCGACAAGGGCTACGTGTCGGGCGACGGCCAGGTCGTCGTCCGCGACGTGGCGGACCGGGGCGACCCGGTCTCGATCTCCGGCACCGACCTCGACGGCAAGCCGCTCGACGTGGCGTCCTACCGCGGCAAGCCGACGGTCCTGGCAGTCTGGGCGGCCTGGTGCGCGCCGTGCCGGGCCGAGATCGGCGACGTGACCGCGGCGGCCGAGCAGCTCACCGGCACCGCCGAGTTCGTCGGGGTCGACATCCGCGACACCCCGGCCAACGCCCGGGCCTTCGTGCGCACCTTCGACGTGCCCTACCCCTCCATCTCCGACCCCGAGGGCCGGGCGCTGCTGGACCTCGGTGGCCTCGGCCCCCGCACCGTGCCCGCGTTCGCGGTGCTCGACGCCCAGGGCCGGCTGGCCGCCACCATCGCCGGTCCGCTGCCCTCGCGGCTGACCCTGGTCGACCTGGTCACGCAGGTGGCGGGCGACGATGGGTGACTGGTTCAGCCAGACGGCCGGGTCGGGATCGTTGCTGCTGGCCGTCCCGGTGGCGCTGCTGGCCGGGCTGGTGTCCTTCTTCTCGCCGTGCGTGATCCCGCTGCTGCCCGGCTACCTGTCCTACGCCACGGGGCTCTCCGGGGCCGACATCGCGGCGGGCGACGTACGCCGTGGCCGGATGGTCGCCGGCTCGGTGCTCTTCGTGCTCGGCTTCTCGGCCGTCTTCGTGCTGCTCGGTCTCGCGACCGGCGCCGTGGGCCACTGGCTGGTGGTCAACCAGCGGCTGCTCACCGTGGTGCTGGGCCTGATCTCGATCCTGCTCGGCATCGCCTTCCTCGGCCTGGTGCCCTGGCTGCAGCGTGACGTGCGGGTGCACCAGGTGCCTGCGGTCGGCCTGGCCGCCGCCCCGCTGCTCGGCTTCCTCTTCGGCCTCGGCTGGACCCCCTGCGTGGGGCCGACCCTGGGCGTGATCTCGACCCTGGCCATCAACGAGGGCACCCCCGGGCGGGGCGCGTTCCTGCTGGGCGTCTACTCGTTCGGCCTCGGGCTGCCGTTCATCCTCGCCGCGCTGGCCTGGCGCCGCGCCCTGGTCGCGGTCGGCTTCGTACGCCGCCACCAGGCCTGGGTCACCCGGATCGGCGGCGCGATGATGATCCTGGTCGGCCTGCTGCTGCTCAGCGGCTGGTGGGACTACATAGTCACCTGGCTCCAGATCCAGCTGGTCCAAGGCTGGACGGTGGGCGTGTGAGCGAGCCCGGCCGCGGCGTGGGCGAGCTGAGCCTGCGCGAGCTGCTGCGCTGGGCGTGGCGCCAGCTCACCTCGATGCGCACCGCGTTGATCCTTCTGCTGCTGCTCGCCCTGGCAGCCATCCCGGGCTCGATCATCCCGCAGTCGGGCGTCGACTCGCTGAAGACCTCCAACTGGCAGTCCGCGCACCCGAAGCTGACCCCGATCTACGAGCGGCTCCAGCTGTTCTCGGTCTACGACTCGGCGTGGTTCTCGGCGATCTACATCCTGCTGATGGTCTCGCTGGTTGGCTGCATCATCCCGCGCTGCCTGGTCTACCTGCGGGCGATGCGCGCCAGGCCCCCGATCGCCCCCCGCAACCTGGGCCGCCTCGACGACCACACGTCCTACGTCACGACCGCGGAGCCCGACCAGGTGCTCGCGCACGCGGCCGCCGTGCTCCGCAAGCGGCGCTACCGGCTGCGCGAGGGCCAGGGCGACGCACTGAGTGCCGAGAAGGGCTACCTGCGCGAGGCCGGCAACCTGCTCTTCCACCTCTCGGTGATCGTGGTGCTGGTGGGCTTCGCGATGGGCAGCCTGTTCGGCTACAAGGGCGGCGTGATCGTCCTCGAGGGCGGCGGCTTCGGCAACAACCTCACGCAGTACGACGACTTCGACCCGGGCAGCCTCTTCGACGCGAGCACGATGGAGCCGTTCTCGTTCACGATCGACGGCTTCGACGTCGACTGGCTGTTCACCGGACCGCGGGCCGGGATGGCCCGCAAGTTCGTGTCGCACCTGACCTACCAGACCTCGCCGTCGGCGCCCGAGCAGACCTACGACCTCAAGGTCAACCACCCGCTGCGGATCGGCAGCACCGAGGTGTTCCTGATCGGCCACGGCTACGCGCCGGTGTTCACGGTGCGCGACGGCGAGGGCAACATCGCCTACCAGGGGCCGGTGGTGTTCCTGCCGCTCGACCAGACCTTCGAGTCGTTCGGGGTGGTGAAGGTGCCCGACGCCGCCCCGACCCAGCTCGGGCTGAGCGGGCAGTTCTACCCGACGTACGCCGCCAACGACCCGCGGCTTCCTTACTCCGCCTTCGGCGACGACCTCGACCCCCGGGTCTCGATGCTCGTCTACACCGGTGACCTCGGCCTCGACGACGGCACCCCGCAGTCGGTCTACTCGCTGCGCCAGGACGGGCTGACCATGCTCCGCAACGACAAGGGCGCGCCGGTCCGCCTCGACCTGCGCCCGGGAGAGACCGCGAAGCTGCCCGACGGGCTCGGCTCGGTCACCCTCGACGGCGTGCAGAAGTGGAACAAGATCCAGATCAGCCGGGTGCCTGGGTCGCGGATCGCGCTGGGTGGTGTGTCCTTCGCGCTGCTCGGGCTGCTCGGCTCGCTGTTCATCCGGCCCCGTCGGGTGTGGGTCAGGGTGCGGAGGGATGATGGGGAGACCACGGTCGAGCTGGCCGGACTCGACCGCTCCGGTGGGGGCGACGTGATGGCCGAGCTGCACGAACTCGAAGCACTGCTGGAGGAGAAGAGATGACCAACACGGCATGGGAGCAGCTCAGCGACCAGGCGGTCGCGATGTGCGGGATCGTCTACTTCCTCGCCCTCATCGCGCACCTGGTCGAGTGGTCGCTGCTGCGCACGGTGCCGGTCGACGCCCAGGTGCTGGTGACCGCGGGCAGCTCCACCTCCGTCGACGAGTCACCCGCCGCGAAGGACGTCGCTCCGGTCGCCTCCCGTGCGCGCGCCGACAAGGTCGCGATGTTCCGCCGGCTCGGCGTGCTGCTCACCATCCTGGCCGTGGCGATCCACTTCGTGGCGCTGCTCGGCCGGGGCATGGCTGCGGACCCCAACCGGGTGCCGTGGGGCAACATGTACGAGTTCACGATGTCCGGCTCTTTCGTGGTCGCGCTGTTCTACCTCCTGCTCTACCGCCGCTTCCAGCTGACCTGGCTCTCCCCGCTGGTGGTGGGCTTCGTCGTCGCGGTGCTGATGATCGACGTGATCTGGCTGCACGAGCGGGTCGCGCCGCTCACCGAGGCGCTGTCGTCGTACTG
This sequence comes from Propionibacteriales bacterium, assembly GCA_038214475.1. GTDB lineage: Bacteria > Actinomycetota > Actinomycetes > Propionibacteriales > Nocardioidaceae > Nocardioides. The sequence continues at coordinate 43,634 of JBBQRV010000002.1, forward strand.
GCTGGTGATCCACGTGGTCTCCGCGGTGCTCGCCACCGGCGCCTTCACGCTGGCCGGCATGACGTCGGCGCTCTACCTGGTCAAGCAGCGGCACCCCGAGCGCACCACCGGGTACGTCGGCCGCCTCCCCGCACCCCGTGACCTCGACCGGATCGCCTACCGGCTGGTCGCGTTCGGCTTCCCGGTGTGGACCTTCGCGGCGCTGATCACCGGCCCGATCTGGGCTCACGAGGCCTGGAGCTCCTACTGGAACTGGGACCCCAAGGAGGTGTGGGCGTTCATCACCTGGGTGGTCTTCGCGGCCTACCTACACGCGCGCTCCACCGCAGGGTGGAAGGGGCGCAACGCCGCGATCCTGTGCTTGGTCGGGCTGGCCACGCTGTGGTTCAACTTCATCGGGATCAACTACTTCTCGACCACCAGCCAGCACTCCTATGCCGCGCCCGACCAGCCGACCATGCACCCGGTGGTGCAGACCGTGGTCCCGCGCACCTGAGTGCTGCTCAGCGGCGCAGCCGGTGCAGTCCGATCGCCGCGAGCACTGCCAGCACGCCCACCGCCACGCTCCCGGCCGGCAAGCGACCGCGGGTACGGCGGCCGCGGACTGCGCCGCGCGACTGGCTGGAGAGGACGGAGCCGCCACTCTGGTGCGAGAGCGCCGACCCGGTGCTCTGGTAGGAGAGCAGCGAGGCGGCCGACATCGCCGACCCGATCGATCCCGCCGACGCGAACGACCAGACGCTGCCGAACGACGCGAACGACGCCGCGCTCCCGACCGACAGCACGGAATCCTGCGAGCAGACGGAGAGCAGCGAGTTCTCGGACCAGAGCGACCACACGTCCAGGAGCGTAGCGCTCGGCGGCTGCGTGCTCGAGTGGGCCGACCCGCTCAGCCGGCGCCGATCAGGGTCGCCTTGATGTCGGTCTTGAGCACCTTGCCGACCTTCGAGCGAGGCAGGTCTGCCCAGACCTCGACCTGCTTGGGCGACTTCACGCTGCCGATCCGCTCCTTGACGAAAGTGGCGAGCTCGGGACCCGAGGCGCTCTGTCCCGGCCGTAGCTGGACGACGGCCGTCACCCGCTCCCCCCACTTCTCGTCAGGCAGCCCGACCACCGCACAGTCGGCGACGGCAGGGTGCTTCATCAGCGCCTGCTCGACCTCGGTCGAGTACACGTTGAAGCCGCCCGTGATCACCATGTCCTTGGCCCGGTCGACGATGAACAGGAACCCGTCGTGGTCAAGGAAGCCGATGTCACCCGTGTGGTGCCAGCCGTACGCCGAGGCCTCGGCCGTGGCCTCCGGGTTGCGGTAGTAGCCCCAGCCCCGCATGACCAGGGAGCTGCGCACCACGATCTCGCCACGCTCACCGGGAGCCAGCAAGGCCCCCTCGGACGGGCTGTTCCAGCAGGCGCTCCTCGGCTACCTCACCGGGGACCAGCAGGAGACGCTGGACCGCCTGACCGACCAGGTGCACGCCCTGATGCCACTCACCCTCAGCACCTGAAGCCACGCCGCGGAGCGGCTGGGGCATTCCGTCGCGAACCGGGCTGCGGTCGAGCGAACGGTGAGGAAACTACGATCGCTGGATGAGCGCGAACCTTGTCACGAAGAACCTTGCCGGCGGGCACGCTCATCGCGTCCTCTTCGAGTCCCTCGACCTGACCGTCGCGCCCGGCGACGTGGTGGGCGTGGTCGGTGCCAACGGTGCCGGCAAGACCACGTTGCTGCGGATCCTCGCCGGCGACCTGGAGCCGCTCGACGGCTCGGCCTCGACCGCACCCAGCGACGCCTTCGTCGGCTGGCTCCCCCAGGAGCACGAGCGGGTCGCCGGCGAGACCGTCGGCCAGTACGTCGCCCGCCGTACGGGGGCCGCCGCCGCGACCGCCGCGATGGAGCAGGCGGCCGTCGCGCTGGGCGAACCCGGCCACACGCGGGCGGATGAGGACGCCTACGCGCACGGTCTCGACCACTGGTTGGCCAGCGGCGCCCCGGACCTGGACGATCGGCTGCCGCCGGTGCTGGCCGATCTCGGCCTCGACGTCGGCCCGGACGCCCTGATGACGTCGCTCTCCGGCGGTCAGGCAGCCCGAGCCGCGCTGGCCGCGCTGCTCCTCAGCCGCTTCGACCTGGTGCTGCTCGACGAGCCCACCAACGACCTCGACCTCGCGGGGCTGGACCGTCTGGAGGGCTTCGTGCGGGGGCTCCGCTCGGGAGTCGTGCTGGTCTCCCACGACCGTGAGTTCCTCTCCCGGGTCGTGACCCGCATCGTCGAGCTCGACCTGGCCCAGCACCAGGTGGCGGTGTACGACGGGGGGTACGACGCGTTCCTCGAGGAGCGTGCCGTCGCGCGCCGGCATGCCCGTGAGGCGTACGAGGAGTTCGCCGACACGAAGGCCGACCTGGTCAACCGCGCCCGCACCCAGCGGGAGTGGAGCTCCCAGGGCGTCCGCAACGCCATCAAGAAAGCCCCCGACAACGACAAGATCCGACGCAAGTCGCAGGTGGAGTCGTCGGAGAAGCAGGCCCAGAAGGTCCGCCAGATGGAGTCCCGGATCGCCCGCCTCGACGAGGTCGACGAGCCCCGCAAGGAGTGGGCGCTGTGCTTCACGATCGGCAGCGCCCCACGCTCCAGCTCCGTCGTCGCAACGCTCGACGCGGCCACCGCGAGCCTCGGCCGGTTCAGGTTCGGTCCGGCGTCGCTCCAGGTCAGCGCGGGTGACCGGATCGGCGTCACCGGTCCCAACGGCGCCGGCAAGACGACGCTGTTGCGGCTCCTCCTCGGTCGGCTCGATCCCGCGACCGGACGAGCCAGTCTGGGCGCCTCGGTCGCGGTCGGCGAGATCGACCAGGCACGCACCGGGCTGGCCGAGGATCTCCCCCTGGGGGAGGCGCTCGAGACGGCGATGCCACAGATGGCTCCTGCCGACGTACGGACGCTGCTGGCGAAGTTCGGCCTCAGGTCCGACCAGGTCACCAGCCTGGTGGGCAGGCTGTCACCGGGCGAGCGGACGCGTGCCGCGATGGCGCTGCTCCAGGCTCGCGGGGTCAACCTCCTCGTCCTGGACGAGCCCACCAACCACCTGGACCTGCCGGCGATCGAACAGCTCGAGGAAGCCCTCGACTCGTACGGCGGGGCCCTCCTGCTCGTGTCGCACGACCGCCGACTCCTGGACAACGTCCGCCTCGACCAGCGCTGGCACGTCGAGAACGGCCAGGTCACCACCGCACAGCTGGGCTGACCTCGAGCGCTGGACCTGATCCTGCAGTCGTGGCGCCGCGACTCGGCTGCAGGCGGGACCGCGGGCATCGGGTATTCGGTTGACCCGCGCCCCTCATCACACGGCACCATGGCGCGCATGGCCCTGCCCACCCCGACGCTGGACACCGCTCGCCTGCGGTTGCGCCCCTTCACCAACGCGGACGCGGCCGCCCTCTTCGCGCTGCACAGCAACGCCTACGTGCTGCGCTACTGGGACGCTGCTCCCTGGAGCGATCCTGCGCGCACCGAGCGGTTCGTCGCGGCTTGTCGGCAGATGGAGGAGGAAGGCAGCGGTGCGCGGCTGGCCATGGACCTTTCCGACGGGGCGTTCATCGGCTGGTGCAGCTTCACCCGATGGAACCCGGACTTTCGCAGCGCGTCGTTGGGCTACTGCCTCGACGATGCGGCATGGGGCCACGGCTACGCGACGGAGGCCGCCCGGGCCCTGCTGCAGTGGGCCTTCGACACGCTGGACCTGAATCGGGTGCAGGCCGAGACCGACACGCGCAACGCGGCATCTGCTCGCGTGCTGGAGAAGCTCAATTTCATGCGTGAAGGGACGTTGCGGGAGGACTGCGTCGTGAACGGCGAGGTGTCGGACTCGTGGGTGTACGGGCTGCTCAGGCGGCAGTGGCAGCAGTCCTCCGGGACCGAGGTTCCGAGCTCTCGCGATCGGGACTGACCACCAGGTGCCTCAGTCCGCCGCCAGCAACGCGACGGAGCAGCTGCTCGTACGACGCGTCCAGCTCGCCTCGAGGGGGCGCGACCCGACCGAACTCGTCGCCCTTCTGGCCCCCACGCACGAAGGGCCCCGACCGCAGACGCGGTCGGGGCCCTTCGTGGTGATGTCAGGAGACGCGGACGTTCTCGGCCTGCGGACCCTTGGGGCCCTGGGCGAGGTCGAACTCGACCTTCTGGTTCTCGTCGAGCGACTTGTAGCCGTTCGACTGAATCGCGGAGAAGTGGACGAACACGTCCTCGCCGCCGCCGTCCTGAGCAATGAAGCCGAAGCCCTTTTCAGCGTTGAACCACTTGACGGTGCCCTGAGCCATGATCTTTTCCTTTGTTTACATGCCGGGGGCACTGTGCCCCGAGGCCCGCTGAAGACATCCACCTGTGCTGATGTCCAGCGAACCGAAAACCAGGAGTACAAGATACAAGCCGCGCCATCGTGTGCGGCCAGGACGGCTCATGGAGCCAGACCCTTCAACGGGATCCACAATACTGCACTTGGTGCGTGTTCACAGTTTCGGCGAAACTCGCCGAGCCTGCCGCCCGGCCCGAGCGGCCCGACTGGCGTCCCGGGACCACCGCGCAGCGAGCCGCGGGCCAGCACGTATCAGTGCTCCGGCGCGCCCCTCCTCCCTACGAGGCGGCCCACGGCGATGAGTGGTCGCACAGCTGCTCCACGCCATCCGGCGGTGGCGAGGCACCTGGAGCGAGGAGACCGACGGTGCGCTACCTGTTTCCACACGAAGTCCTGGAGGTTCGCGCCGACGGCGGTGCGCCGGTGCTCGCGCCCGTGGTCAACGAGCACGTGGTGCGTGCGGCAGCCGGCACCACGATGGCTCTGGGCGCCGTGGCATTCGCCTACGCCTACTTCGAGCATCGGTACTGGGGCCTTCAGGTCGTGTCCTCGTTCTTCTTCGTCGAGTTCCTCGTCCGCGTGAGCGCCGGGATCTCCCGGAGCCCGGTCGGCCTCGCGGCCGGGTGGATGACCCGGCGGCAGACACCGGACTGGGTGTCGGCCAAGCCGAAGCGCTTCGCGTGGTCGCTCGGGCTGGCGATGGCGGGCACGATGACGGTCATCACCAACCCCGGCATCCGTGGCTGGCTGCCCCGGTCGATCTGTCTGGTGTGCCTCACCCTGATGTGGCTCGAGTCGGCCGTGGGTCTGTGTCTCGGCTGCGAGATCCACGGCCAGCTGGTCCTGCGAGGCTGGGCGCGCAAGGACGAGGCGTTCGAGATCTGCTCCCACGGGGCGTGTGACGTCGGAGCCGCGGGCCGTTCTGTGCGGGTCGCGCGACGGGCGCGGTGAGGTACCTGCACGTCGGCGGCCGGCTATGAGATCAGATTCAGCTGGAGGTCCCTCCCGAGGAGGTCGGCCAGACGGCCGGACTCCTGCTCGATCGCCTCGTCGGGTCGCCGTCGCTCATCGAGCCAGGTCACCGTGAGCTCGTCACCCTTTCGCGCCCATGTCCCGCGCACGACCCCGCCGACGATCATCGGGTTGGCCTTGCGGGTCATCAGGTCTCGTCGGGACAACGGGGTGACGTGGGTGTCCTTGGTGCCAGGACCGATCACCCACTGGTCGTGCCCGGGAAGCAACCGCACCGCCTCCGAGGGAAGCGTGGCCTCCAGGGCGTCGACGTCCTCGCGCAAGAGGTACGCCGCAGTGCCTTCGAGATCGACCGCCACCAGCCGGTCGCCGAGCTCGGAGAACCAGGTCTGGAGCCGTTTACGGCCCGCACTCAGGCCGTTGCCGAGCCAGTAGTGGAGGTTGTCGAACGTTGCCGGCCCATAGGTCCGGAAGTATGCGGTGATGGCGCGCGGGCCGGCGTCATCGAGGTCCGGGATGCCCCGCCACCTCGGGTTGCTGTCGAGGCGCTGGAATGTGTGCAGTCCATCCCGTCGCGGACCGAAGCTCATGTCCCCCTGCCAGGTCAGCGGCTTGATCAGGGTGCCCGCGCCCTCGTCGAAGACCGGCTTCAGGTGCCGATACGCACGGTGCCTCGCCAACGCTCTGCCGAGCTCGTCAAGGGTCAACGGCCCGTCGCTCAGCGCCGCGCGCACCGCGGCCCGGAAGTCCGGCCAGTCCGATGGTGAAAGCCGGTAGTGCTCCACCCAGCTCGGCAGCTCCCATTGTCGGCCGGCCGACCGGAGCGCCAGATAGATTCCTCCCTCCTCAGGGGTGAGGTAGTGCATCGACCCACGGAACGCGAAGGCCTTGATCACGTGCCCGTCGGCCAGGGCCGCCGCGAGCTCGCCTGGGCGCGACGTCGCACGGCGAGTCCGAACAGCAAGCTCAGCGAGCGACTCATCCATCGAAAGCACCGCGCCGAGCCGACCGACTACACCCGAGACCGACTCAGACCCCACGGGGTCGAGCAGTTGTCGCTCCATGCGCCAACCCAGCGCCTGCGCCCAGGTGGCCGAAGCCTCGGTCGACGTGCTCATCCCCGCAGCCTCGCACCGATTCCGGACGAATGTCGTCCTGCCCGACCGCGGGTCCTTCCTTCCTGACCCACCCGGGCGATACGGCTCCATCCGTCGGAGGACGGACTAGCATCCCAGCTGTGGTGACCTCGAGCTTCGACTTCGTCGACATCGTCGTGGCCGACCGCGACCTCGTGGTGACGAGTCTGGATGAACACTCGTGCCGTGTGGAGCCGCGCGAAACCGATGATCTCGCCTGGCACTGCGACCTCGATGACGGTACGCCGACCGCTGACGACCGCGATCCGGCGTCGTTCGTCCGGTGGGTCTGTCCGACGCTGCGGGTCAGACGTCCGGCGACAGGGACGGCCATCCCGCTTCTCGACGTGAGCCGGCCAGGTCCCCACTCCGACCTCGGCAGATTCTTGAAGAGCCTCCGGCGCCTCGGTGGCCAGGCTTCTCGCCGATCACCCGGAGCCGACAGTGACGGCCGGTTCGTCTACACCGATCCCGTGGGGGTCCTCGACGTCGAACTGCGCCGGCGCATCGAGAACTGGCCCTCGGCCATGCACGGCGACGGTGTGGTGAGGCCCGCCGAGGTGTGGTCGATCAAGCTCACGGGCGAAGGGCTCGTCGTGGAGTCGGTGTCGTGGTGGGGCAGTGCGCCGGCCCTCGATCACCAGCTCGGACTGGCCATCGACCTCGCCCATCGACTGGCAGCACAGCGATAGTCCACGACGCGGCTGCTGTCGATCTCCGCCGCCCGGGTGGGGGGGCTGAGTGACTCTTCGCGGGCTGCCGACCCGGAGCACACCTTCACGGCGTTGTACCAGGCGGTCCACCCGGACCTCGTGGGCTTCGGGCAACGCCGCGCGCACACCAACGCGCGGACCTTGGCCATCACCAGGAACATCCGCGACAGAGCCTTCGTTCGGCAGGGTGATGGCCAACTCGATACGGAGCGTGGGGCTACTCGCAGGCGATGCCGTCGTTGTCGCCGTCGAGGTGGGAGCCGTAGCCCGGGTCTCCGCGGTGGATGGGTGCGGCGCCGGCGGCGCGGGCCGCGTCGCAGTTCTCGTAGTAGACCGTGCCTCCGGTCAGTGACCGCGGCCCGTTGCTGCCTGGGGTGCGCTGCGTACTGGCTGTGACCGGTGCGCCTGGGTCGGTGATGTTGTGGTCGACGCGTATCGGCGCACCGGAGTCCGGCACGGGAGCCTGGCCCGGGCAGGCGGCCAGGATCCGCTCGATTGCCGCACGTTCCGCGGGGGTGACCCACAGGCCGTACTTGGCCTTCACACTGACCTGCCGTGCCACGTACGCGCACCGGAAGCGCTTGTTCGACGGCAGCCAGGTGGCGGCGTCCCCGTCACCCTTCTGCCGGTTCGCGGAGGCATCGACCGCCAGCAGGTTCATCGGGTCGTTGGCCAAGGCTGCCCGCTTCTTGATGTCCCACCGGAAAGCGCCGGTGACCCAGGCGTTCCCCAACGCCACGACATGGTCGATGTCGACCAGGGTCCCGTCGCCGTAGACGAAGTCGATGACGGTCCCGGTGTAGGGATCCCTGAGCGTGCCGGAGTTCACGACGCAGTCACGGGTCCCTGGCTTGAAGACCTTGTCGGCGAGGTGCTCCCCGAGCATGTCGTTGCGCGTGTCGCAGCCGTTCCGGTCTGCGTCCAACCACGCTTGACCGAACCGATCGCGGTCGTAGCCGGTCATCGGCGCACGACCCTTCACCTTCAAGGTCGCCAACAGCTTCGCCACCGTGTGCGCGGACGTCTGGGACGGCGCCGGCGCCTTGGTCGGCTCCGTCGCCTCTGTGCCGGCCGCCGAGGTGCGCGCGGTCGGTGTCGACGACGATTCGGCCGACGTCGTGGTGGAAGCCGCCGGGTCCGTGGCGGCCTTCGGGGTCTCGGCCCCGCCGAGTCCGCACCCACTCAGCACCGCCAACGCAGCGGCAAGGGCTGCCACGGGCATCGCCCCTCGGGGCGTTCGGTGGCTAGGGATGTCGGGGCGGCGTGACGGTCGTGTGTTCATCCCGCTCCGGGATCGGGGGCGCGGCTACTGCTCACAGGCCACGCCGTCGCCATCTCGGTCGAGATCGCGGCTGTAGCCGGATTCGCCGGCGTAGATCGGCGCGGCGCCGGCATCCTCGACCGCGGTGCAGTTCTCGTAGTAGACGTACTGCTGCTGGGCCTGCTCTTCGGCTGCCTGAGCCTCTCGTTCCTTGCGGCGTCGTTCTTCGACCCGCAGGCGCTTGGTGCGCTCGGCGGTCTGCGCCTGGTGGAAGGCGGCGAACTCCGGGCAGATAGTGGTCGTGGTCGTGTCGAGGGCGGCGAGTGCCTGGTCGTACGTCGGCGCGCTGGTCAGCGAGAATGACTTCCGCACCTGAGCGACACGGTTGTCGAGGTTGCGCCTCTTGTCCAGCAACTGGCACGCGTTGAGGGAACCCGATTGGGCGTCGAGGTTCCTGGGCTTCAGCGCCAGGGCGGCCGCAACGGCCACGACGTACGACCTGCGGCTCGCGTCGAAGTGGGCGGCCCACACCTGCTGCTGCGTTGGTTCGGGAACCGCTGCTTCTTCGGAGGGGGACGGGGACTGGCTCGTTGCGTCTTCCACGGCTTCGGACAGGGGGCGCTTCGTGGCAGATGCGTCGACGTCGTTGGTGCCATCGCCGAGCACCGCGCCGCACGAGCTGAGAAGTACGAGGACCGCGAGGCAGGTGAGGATCGTGTGTCGCTTGATCCACTGCTTCATGCGGGTGACCCTAGGCCCGACGGTGCGTCTCGGTCCGTGTTTCGGCCCATCCGGCTCGACGCGTCGGGGCCGAGTTGGTCTGCTGAGCCGGGGTGGCCCGCCGATGCGTCGGGTCTTGGCGGACTCGGTGCCGTTCCCCGGCACCTGATAGCGCCGGCGTCCCAGCGGAAGCCGGTCACGCGTCAGGCCGGGAGCGCCCACCACGTGTCCATGCGCGCGACGGCCTCGGCGTCGCGACCCTGGTCGAGGACGCGGGCGAGGCGGAACAGGTACGCCGCGATGCCGGCCGCACCCTGCATCCAGCCTGGGCCGGGCGGCAGCAGGGGGTCGTCGTTGCGGTGCTCGAGGAAGCGCCAGTAGACGTGCTCGCCGTCGTGGACGGCACGCTCTAGCAGCGCGGCGCCCAGGGTCGTGGCGAATGCGAGGTCGTCGTCGTGGCCGTGGCGTTGCCACACGTTGAGGACGACGTCCCCCGCGCCCGCCGTACCGCAGCAGCGGCCGTCGTTGTCCCAGAAGCCGGGGTAGGCCCGATCGGGGATGCCCGACACGCGCAGCGAGTGCAGGCAGGCGCGCTCCAGGTCGGCAGGCGTGCAGCCGCCGACAGCGGGCACGCCGGCCCGGTCGAGCGCCGCGAAGAGCAGGGACGTGCCCGAGGGCCCGTGACACCAGGAGTAGGTGTAGGTGTCGAGGTCGGGCAGACCCGGGAGCCGGTGGGGCAGGCGCAGGCCGCCGTCGCCGTTGTCGGCGAGGGTGAGCAGGTGCTCGGCGCCCGAGGCGGCGAGCGCCACCAGGTCGGCCCGGTGGAGGGTGATCCCGGCGGCGGCCATCGCGCCGGCGACCCCGGCCTGCCCGTGCGACCAGTTCGGCATCTGCACGTCGCCGTCGTCGAGCAGGAATCGCAGCGGCACGAACGGCCAGTAGGTGCCCCGCTCCCGGGGCTCCTGCTCGGCCACCAGGATGTCGACCGACTGCGTGGCGAGCTCGACGGCGCCCGGCACGTCGTGCCTCGCCGCCCAGAGGGCCCCGAGCAGCACACTGGCGGTGCCCAGCGTCGCGTCGTTGCCGCGGCCCTCGGCGACGGCCCGTGGCGGCTGCAGCCACGAGGTCGGCCACCCGTCGGGTGTGCAGAGTGCGCGCAGTCGCGCGATCGCCAGGTCGGCACCTGGGGCCTCCAGCGCGAGGAGGACGCCGACGGTGCTGGTGAGCCCGTCGAAGTAGTCGTACTCCGTCTCCTCGGCGATCCGGCGCACCAGCGTCTCGGCGATGCCGGCACCCAGGGCCTGCTCGCCGGCGGTCAACGGACGGGTCAGCCGGATCTCGGCCAGCGGGTGCGCGAGGCCACCCACCCCCGAGTGCATCCCGTAGGGGTAGTCACCGGGCTCGAGCTGCTCGGGGTGCTCCGGCAGCCACAGCCCCTCCTCGCCCTCCCTGACCTGGCTCAGTACCCAGGCCCAGGCACGCTCGGCCAGGTCGCGGTACGACTGGGGTGCTCGCTGGTCTTCCGGCGTCATGGTCGATCCTCCGTCAGGGTGTGCGGCCGAGGCCGCCCCGGTCGCCGAAGGGGAGCAGCACCAGCAACAGTGTGGCGATCGGTCCGAGGAGCAGTGAGAGCAGGAACCACGTCAGTCCGCTGCGGCCCTTGCCCTGCGCAAGCCCGGCGTTGATCAGGCTCAGCGTTCCCCAACCGGCGGCGTAGGTGTCATTGCCCATGGGGCGACCCTAGTCAGCCGGCGTGATCGGTGGGCATGAGTAGGGTGCCCTCATGGCAGCTGACTGGCGCTCGGGACTCGTCGACCAGATCCGGGACCTCATCCTCGAGGCCGAGCCCGAGGCCGTGGAGGAGACCAAGTGGCGCAAGCCGTCGAACCCGGACGGCGTGCCGACCTTCTCGTGCTCGGGTCTGATCTGCACCGTCGAGACCTACCAGGACAAGGTGAAGATCACCTTCGCCAGAGGCGCCTCCCTCGTGGACCAGCACTCCCTGTTCAACGCGAGCCTGGACGCCGGAACGCGACGCGCCGTCGACCTCTTCAGCGCAGGAGAGCTCGACGAGGTCGCTTTCGTCGCCCTGGTCCGCGAGGCGGTTGCGTTCAACCAGGCGTGACGGCGAGGCCGCGCGTGGCGCCGGCCCGATGAGTCTGGGGCTCCGGACGGGTCCGTCCTCGGACACTCACCGGAGGAGGAACCATGGGCAGGATCATCGCGTTCATCACCACGTCGGTCGACGGCTACGTCACCGGTGCCGACGACGGGCCGACGTACGGCCTCGGGCGGGGCGGCGAGCGCCTGCACTACTGGGTGATGGGTGGCCCGTGGACCTACACGGCTGGCCACGACTTCGCGATGCACGGCCCCGACAAGGAGTTCTACGACGAGCTCGTCTCGACGGTGGGCTCCGGGGTGGTCGGCCGGCGCATGTACGACGCCGCCGGCGGCTGGGGTGGGACCAACCCGTTCCCCGGCACCCTGTTCGTGCTGACCCACCGCACCGCGGACCAGCCGTCGGCCGACAGTGGATTCCGGTTCGTGGGTGACCTCGACACGGCACTCGACCGGTCGACGGCGGCAGCCGGGGGCGGAGACGTCGTCGTCGGCGGCGGCGCCGACGTGATCCGTCAGGCGTTGGCGGCGGGGAGGGTCGACGAGCTGGTCATCTCGACGGCTCCGGTGATCCTCGGGGCAGGGAGACGGCTGTTCGATGGATTCGACCGAGAGGTGGATCTCGAGGTGGCGAAGGTCTACAGCTCGCCGTACGCCACCCATGTGCGGTACCGGGTCCGGGCGTAGCCGTGCGCAGTACATTCATGTGACCCTCATCGCGGGTGCACAGCCCAGGTGACGGAGTCCGCATCGAGTGCACGCCGACTGGAGGCCTGATGACCCTCGTCTACGCCGGTCTGCTGGCGCTGGTGCCGATCATGCTCATCACCTGGTTCGTCACGCCCGCCCCCACTCACTGCGAGGGGTGGGGACGACCCTCGGTCGAGGAGGCGGCGGACGGTCTGACCTGCACCGATGCGGAGCTCGCCACCTACGTGGACCACAAGGGGTGACCGGCGGAGCCGGTGCTCGGGTGGCGGACACGCCGGGGGAGCCGGCATGGCCGCCCGTGGACGCGCCGTCATGGAATCCTCGGGCGCATGAATGCTCTTGGGGCGGCCTTTCTCGGTGTTGTCTGCTTCGTCGTCGCCGGTTTCGTGATCGGGGCGGGAGGCGACAGCCGCGACCCTGAGCTCGTGGCGGCGGCGTCGTACGGGCTCGTGGCCTGCGGACTGGTGGGCGTGCTGGCCGGTGGAGTCGCCTGGGGCATGCAGCTGGCTCGACGCTGACCCACGCCCCGGTCCGGAGCATCAGCCGGTGAGGTCCGCCTTCTCGGCGACCAGCTGGATCAGGTTGCCGCAGGTGTCGTCGAGGACTGCGACGACGGCGGATCCGACATCGGTGGGTGGCAGCGTGAACACGACGCCCAGCCCGGTCAGCCGCGCGTGCTCGGCCACTACGTCGTCGACGGCGAACTGCGCCAAGGGGATCCCGTCCTCGACCAGCGCATCGCGGTAGGGCTTCACGGCCGGGTGGCTGGACGGCTCCAGCAGGAGCTCCGGACCGTCGGGCGACTGGGGGGAGACGACGGTGAGCCACGAGTCGCTGCCGAGGGGGATGTCACGATGCTTCGTGAAGCCGAGCACATCGGTGTAGAAGGCGAGGGCAGCTCGCTGGTCGTCGACGAACACGCTCGTCAGGTTGATCCTCATCGGTGGGTCCTCTCACGGGCAGGCCATCGCGCGGCGATCTCGGCGAGTGGCTCGGGGTCGAAGTAGTGGAACTTGGCGCGTCCACGACGTTCAGATACGCGCCCGGCGGCCTACGACGTGGGCGGCGGACCCTCGTCGGGGTGGCGGCGCTCCTTGTTGAGCCCCCAGATGAAATCGGGGTCGTCGTCGGGTCCGAGCGGCCCTCGGGGACGGGCGGGTCCGGGCGGCTGCGACGGGCCGGAGAGGCCGCGTCGCTCGATCACCCGCACCAGCAGGTAGATCGCCACAGCGAT
>JBBQRV010000003.1:0-54051 GCA_038214475.1 Propionibacteriales bacterium
AGCACACGCTGTACGCCGCCCGCGACCCACAAGGCATCCGCCCCCTCGTCCTGGGTCGGCTCGAACGCGGGTGGGTGGTGGCGTCCGAGACCGCCGCCCTCGACATCGTCGGCGCCTCCTTCGTGCGCGAGATCGAGCCGGGCGAGATGGTCGTGGTCGACGCCGACGGGCTGCGCAGCCGCACCTTCGCCGAGCGCGCACCCAAGCACTGCCTGTTCGAGTTCGTCTACCTGGCCCGGCCCGACACCATGATGTCCGGGCAGCGGGTGCACAGCGTCCGGCTCGAGATCGGCCGCGCTCTCGCCCGCTCGTTCCCGGCCGACGCCGACCTGGTGATCCCGGTACCCGAGTCGGGCACCCCGGCCGCCATCGGGTACGCCGAGGAGTCCGGCATCCCCTACGGCATGGGCCTGGTCAAGAACTCCTACGTCGGGCGCACCTTCATCCAGCCGTCGCAGACCATCCGCCAGCTCGGCATCCGACTCAAGCTCAACCCGCTGCGTGACGTCATCGAGGGCAAGCGCCTGGTGGTCGTCGACGACTCCATCGTGCGCGGCAACACCCAGCGCGCGCTGATCCGGATGCTCCGCGAAGCCGGCGCCCGCGAGATCCACGTGCGGATCTCGTCGCCGCCGGTGAAGTGGCCGTGCTTCTACGGCATCGACTTCGCGACCCGCGCCGAGCTGATCGCCAACGGGCTGAACAATGACGAGATCCGCCGCTCGATCGACGCCGACTCGCTGGGCTACGTCTCGCTCGAGGACCTGGTCACGGCCACCTCGGTGCCCAACGACGACCTGTGCCGGGCCTGCTTCGACGGTGTCTACCCGATCCCGCTGCCCGACGCCGACCAGCTGGGCAAGAGCCTGCTCGAGCTGCAGCCGATGATCCCCGGCACCGCGTCGATCCACTCCGACGGGCTCACCGTGTCCGTCACCGGCGGCGGTGCCCCCGACGCCCTCGACCGCCCGTAGGAGGGCCTGTGACCGACCCCACCGCCAGCAACGCGTACGCCGAGGCCGGCGTCTCCATCGAGGCGGGCGACCGGGCTGTGGAGCTGATGAAGGGCTGGGTCGAGAAGGCCCGCCGTCCCGAGATGATCGGAGGCATCGGCGGCTTCGCCGGGCTCTTCGACGCCTCCGCGCTGCGTGGCTACCAGCGCCCCCTGCTGGCGACGTCGACCGACGGGGTCGGCACCAAGGTGGCGATCGCCCAGGCCATGGACAAGCACGACACGATCGGCTTCGACCTGGTCGGCATGGTCGTCGACGACCTGGTGGTCTGTGGCGCCGAGCCGTTGTTCATGACCGACTACATCGCCACCGGCCGGGTGATCCCCGAACGGATCGCGGCGATCGTCAAGGGGATCGCCGAGGCCTGCGTGGAGGCCGGCTGTGCCCTGATCGGCGGCGAGACCGCCGAGCACCCCGGCCTCCTCGGGGTCGACGAGTACGACGTCGCCGGCGCCAGCACCGGCGTGGTGGAGGCCGACCGGCTGCTCGGCCCGGGCCGGGTCCGTCCCGGTGACGCCGTGATCGCGATGGAGTCGAGCGGCCTGCACTCCAACGGCTACTCGCTGGTGCGCCACGTGCTGCTGAGGACCGCGGGCTGGCAGCTCGACCGCGACGTACCCGAGCTGGGGCGCACCCTGGGCGAGGAGCTCCTCGAGCCCACCCGGATCTATGCCAAGGCGTGCCTGGCGCTGGCCGCGGAGACGGCCACCCATGCGATGTCGCACATCACCGGTGGTGGTCTGGCGGCCAACCTCGAGCGGGTGCTGCCCGTGGAGCTCACGGTGCGCATCGACCGGGCCACCTGGCGCCCGGCGCCGATCTTCGACCTGGTCCGCAGGGTCGGCGACGTGCCGCAGGCCGACCTGGAGCAGACGCTCAACTGCGGGGTCGGCATGGTCGCCCTCACGCCGCCGCACGACGTCGACGCCGCGATCGCGGTGCTGGCCCGGTACGGCGTGCGTGCGTGGGTGGCCGGAGCGGTGTCCGCCGCGGACGGCGACAATGCCGGCCGAGTGCGTCTGGCGGGCCAGCACACCGGCTGGTGAGCAGGGTCCGGACCGGGGCCGGCCACGACGCGCTGCCCAATTCTGGCCCGGGTGTGCGGGAACAGCCATCGAACAGGTAGCGTTGACCCCACGATATTCCTGACAGTCAGACCGGGAGCCACAGTGCCCCGGCCAAGCGTGCGAGGGGGTCGGACCCTATGGGGCGCGGCCGAGCGAAGGCAAAGCAGACGAAGGTCGCTCGCGACCTGAAGTACCGCTCTCACGAGACGGACTTCGGGGCGCTTGCTGCCGAACTACACGGCGACTCCGGCAACGGAGTGCCCACCGACCCGCCGGAGTCGTCTGACGACGACTCCGACGAGTGGTCGGAGTACGACCCTCAACGCGACTGAGTCCGGCTGAGTGCGGCGGCGGTCGCCTCAGCGCGGCAGCCAGACGCCGCGCAGGCGTCCGACGTCGCGCATCCGGCGCTCGGCGAGCCGGTCGGCGGCCACCGCCGGCGGCACACCGTCGCTCTCAGCGAGCTCGAAGACCCGGCGCGTGGTCTCGAAGATCCCGCTGGCGCGCTGCTTGGCGCGCTC
The DNA here is from genome assembly GCA_038214475.1 of Propionibacteriales bacterium. Taxonomy (GTDB): domain Bacteria; phylum Actinomycetota; class Actinomycetes; order Propionibacteriales; family Nocardioidaceae; genus Nocardioides. The sequence continues at coordinate 2,602 of JBBQRV010000003.1, forward strand.
GAACGAGAACCCCTCGAGCTCGTCGGCGACCTGGATCAGGCCGCCGGCGTTCACGCAGTAGTCGGGGGCGTAGAGGATGCCCCGGTCCGCAAGTGCCTTCTCGATGCCCGGGTGCGCGAGCTGGTTGTTGGCCGCGCCGCACACGATCTTGGCCGAGAGCACCTCGACCACGTCGTCGGTGAGCGCGCCGCCGAGCGCACAGGGGGCGTAGACGTCGAGCGGCGAGGCCACCAGGGCGTCGGCGCTGTCCACGACGCCGACCTGCGCGAACTCGTCGCGCACCTGCTCGATCGCGGGCGCGTAGACGTCGGTGACGACGACCGTGGCGCCGTCCTCGATGAGGTGGCGCACCAGGTGGTGACCCACCTTGCCCACACCCGCGACGCCGACGGTACGACCAGCCAGGGAGGGGGCGCCCCAGAGCGTCTCGGCCGCGGCGCGCATGCCCTGGAAGACGCCGTACGCCGTGAGCACCGAGCTGTCGCCGGCGCCGCCGTGGGCGACCGTGCGCCCGGTGACGAAGTCGCACTCGCGGGCGACGACGTCCATGTCCTCAGAGTAGGTGCCGACGTCGCACGCGGTGCGGTACCGGCCGGCCAGGGACTGCACGAACCGACCGTAGGCGCGCAGCAGCGCCTCGGACTTCAGGGTGTGCGGGTCGCCGATGATGACGGCCTTGCCGCCGCCCAGGTCCAGCCCGGCGAGGGCGGCCTTGTAGGACATCCCGCGCGAGAGGTTGAGGACGTCGGCCAGCGCCGCGTCGGTGGAGGCGTAGGGGTAGAACCGGGTGCCGCCGAGGCCGGGGCCTAGCGCCGTCGAGTGCAGGGCGATGATCGCGCGGAGCCCGGAGGCGGCGTCGTGGCAGAACACCACCTGCTCGTGCTCGGCGGCTGCCTCGAAGAGGTCGGTGACGTGGACCTGGTCTGACATGGGTGCTGTCCTTCTGTGCGGGGGCGCCGGGGGTGGGGCGCCGGAGGTAGAGCGGTGCGCGGGGGTGATGCGCAGCCGCTCATTTCGGGATGAACGCGATCAACTTGGTAAAAATGCCACAGGATTTCCGCATGTCATGAGGCGGCGGCAACGTGGATGGCACACTTCTAGCATCCCACCGACGCTCGCGGGGAGCGTCGCAGGTACGGAAAGAGTGGATGAGCATCTACATGGGCACGCCTTCGCCAGACTCCGAGACCCTCCTCACACCGGCAGAGGTCGCAGCCCTGTTCAGGGTGGACCCCAAGACGGTCACCCGTTGGGCCAAGGCGGGCAAGATCAGTTCCATCCGCACCCTGGGTGGCCACCGCCGGTTCCGCGAGGCCGAGGTGCGCGAGCTCCTCGGCGACGGCGCCGGACGCTGACCCACCCGGCGTACCGGGATCACCGCGTGCGCTGCACCACCACGCCACCGTGGCTGCCGTGCCCGAGCAGCCCGCCGCCGTACGTCGTGCCGTCGAAGGTGAGCATCAGCCACCCGTCGCCGTCGCGCACCACCATCGGCCACGGGATGTTGCCGACGTACGGCGCGTCCAGTGCGCCCACCTCGTGCAGCGCCAGGTCGTACACGGGGTAGCGCGCCCTCAGCCCGCGCGGGTTGTCGCGCCCGTCGCTGGCCAGTAGTCGCCACCCCTCGTCGGTGCGCAGCAGCACGGTCCCCTCGGTGGCCGTCCGGCTGTGGTCCTCGCCGACCGCCACCAGGGTGTCCAGGCTCGGCCCGCGGCACAGGGCGGGGCGGAAGGAGAAGAACTTCTCCGCAGTGACGTAGGCGACGTGCCAGGTGCCGTCGATGCGGGCCAGGTGCGGATCCCACACGCCCACCCCGGTCGAGGGCACCGCGAGCCGCTCGGTGTCGAGGACGTGGTCGCCGGTGAGCAGGTCGGCCGAGGTGCGCGCGAGCGTGATCGCCACCGAGGTCCTGTCGAAGTCGCCCCAGGTGCTGGTGGCCACCAGCCACTGGTCGCCGTCGCGCACCAGATGGGTGGCGTGGTCGCCGAAGACACCCGGCCGGTCCGGGCGCCGGAAGTAGAGGTCGGCGAGGTGCTCCAGGGCGTGGGTGCGGCGGTCGAAGGTCCAGACCCCCGTGTGCCCGGTGTCGAAGAAGCCGGGGCCTGCGTGCGAGGCGGTGAGCACGATCCGTCCGTCGAGCTCGACGGACGCACCGTCGGCATGGGTGGCCACGTGCAGGTCGCGCAGCCCGAGCTGGCCGAAGCCGCCCTGCTGCAGCCCGGCCACCGGCACCGGCGCGCCGTCGCCGGACCGCCAGTCGTAGCCCGCGCCCAGGCCGGCCAGCACCTCCTCGTCGTGCAGGTCGACCAGGTCGGTCAGGTCGACGCGAGCCCGCGCGGTCCAGGTGCCGTGACGCCGGCTGAGCACAGCCAGGTGGGTGCCGGTGAGCGTCACCGCCAAGGCGTGCGGAGCCTGGTCCAGGCTCCCGAAGCGCCGGCTGCGAGGGCGGGTGGTCCGCCCGTCGCCGGAGACCAGCTCCACGGTGACCGACCGGCGGGCGGCGTCGTACGTGCCGGTCAGCCGGAGCCCGCCGGCGGCCGTCCAGCCGCAGCGCAGCAGCCCGGCGCCGGGCGTGCCCTCGGCCCGGAGCTCGACCACGAGCGCGACGTACGGCGCCCGGGCCGGCGCCGGCTCCCACCACTGCTCCGGGGCCGGCGCCTCGCCCCAGTGCTGCTCGCCGCGCACCCGGCCGGGCGCGACCAGGTCGACGGGCCGCAGCCGGTCGACGACCTCGAAGGGGGGCAGCACGCCCCCACTCTGGCAGCAGCCCCCACCCAGGAACGTCAGCGCAGCGCGCGCAGGTAGCCCGCGGCCACCCTCAGCTCCTGCAGCCGACGCTCCCAGGTGACCCCGGCGACAGTGAGCAGGGTGCCGACCAGGCCGATCACGACCCACTGGGGCAGCACCTGCGCCCAGGCCGCCTCCCGCAGCACCAGCAGCAGGCCGGTGGCCGCGCCGATGAGCAGTGGTGCGTTCCAGTGCAGCCCGACCCCGACGGCAACGACCGCGAGACAGCCCAGCCCCAGCAGCAGGGCCCGGGTGGACACCGGGTCCTCGAGGCTGAGCAGGAGGCTCGGCACCAGCGCCAGCACCAGACTGGGCGACAGCGCGGTCAGCGTGCCGACCGCCCTGTCGGTGCGCATCCGGTACAGCCCGAAGCCGAGCAGGCTTGCGGCCAGGGGGAGGGTGTAGGCCTCGACCGTGGTCACGTCCAGGTCGACCAGCCGAACCCAGGTCGCGGCGAGCAGCAGGCCCGAACCCACCCAGCCCAGGTCACGCCGGCGGTGCACCAGCGCGCTCGCCGTGACCAGGGTGCCGGCGAGCGTGAGGTGCACGGCCAGCCAGCCCAGGTCGGGCCCGGCGGCCAGCACGGCCGCCGTAGCCGATGCCCCGGCCCCCAGTTCGTAGGTCGGCACTGGGCGGGCCAGCGCCATCAGTCCGACCACGGCGATCACGAGGGCGGCCGCCCAGTCCTCGGGCAGGAGTGCCAGGTGCCCCGTCGTCCAGACCAGGGCGCCGAGCAGGGGGACGACAGGGGCGCTGCCGGGCACGCCCCACACCCGGTCCGGGCCGCGCTGGTCGAGCACCAGCGCCAGTCCGGTGAGCACCAGCAGGGTGGCGGCTGTCAGCCAGTCGGAGGGCAGTGCGGCGGCCAACCCCAGTGCTGCCAGCCCTGCACCACGGGCCACGTCGTGCTCGGAGCGTGCCGACCACCACCAGGTGGCGACGGCCCCCGTGACGAGCACCGCGACCACGGCCCACCGGAAGGTGGGCTCGAGGGCGAGGGTGCCGGCCACGCCGAGCACTGCCGGGGCGGCGCACCAGCCGAGCAGGCCGGACAGGTCGGAACGGATCCCGAGCAGCCGGCGCACCGACCACACCGCGATGAGCAGGAGCAGGATGCCGGGCAGCACCAGGAGGGGAGAGGCGTCGGGAGCGGGGCCGTCCAGGCGGGCCCCCGCCGCACGCGACCAAGGCTCGTCGGCGAGCCGCTCCACCGCGGTCGCGGCCAGCGCCGCCACCAGCACCAGCGTGCCGGTGGCCGACAGGACGAGCGCCCCCACCGACGACCAGCCCCAGCGGCCGGGCGCGAGCAGCGCGAGGGCGAGCGCCGCGGCGAGCACGAGCACCATCACCACGCCCTTGACGGTGCCGGAGTCGCCGACCGAGGTGACCCCCACGGCGATGGCCAGCACCGCCACCGCGCCGGCGGCCGAGGCGAGGCGGAGGGGAAGGGGGAGCCGACGAACGAGACCGGGCAGGCCGGCCAGGGTGGCGGCCGCGAGCAGCGGCCAGATCCGCCCGTGCAGCCACAGCCACGACACGGTCGGCTCGTCGATCGCGTCGACCAGTCCGCGACCGAACAGCGCCACCCACCACAGCCCGGCGCCCGCTGCGGCGCCGGCCGCGAGGAACACCAGCCGGCGGCGGTGTGCGAGGACTGCCGCGCCGGCGCTGACCACGCTCGCCGCGAGAAGGCCGGCGGCCGGGCTCGTGTGCTCCGCGGCCACCCAGCCCGCGCAGGCCGTCAGCACGCCGAGGGAGGCCACCAGCTCGGCGCCGACCAGCCGCGGGATCGCGGTGCGCCGTACGACGACCGCGGCGGCGACGCCAGCGAGTGCGAGGGCGGTGCCGAGCAGCACGAGGAAGTGCTCGGCCGAGAGATCACCGAACCAGCCCGAGGAGTTCGCCCCCGACAGGTCGAGGGCCAGCAGACCCAGCCCGACGACCGAGAACGACTCCGCACCCGCGCGCAGCTCCCTGCGCGCCGACCAGGTGCCGAGGCCGGTCGCGAGAGCGGTGAGGGCCACCAGCACCGCCGTGCGTCCGCCCACGCCCATCGCCGACCAGGCCACGGCCAGGAACACCAGGGCGGCCACCAGCAGGCAGACGGCCCCGAGGCCGAGCAGAATGCGGGGCACCGAGGCCGAGGTCAGCCGTGGGGTCGGCACCGGCCGCGAGGCCGCCGGGAAGGGCGCGTTCGCCGCCGGGCCGCCGGTGGGCACGGCAACGGGCCGACGAAGCTCGGCAACGAGCTGGTCGGCCCGCATCAGGGTCGAGAAGAGCTGGGCTGCAGCCTGACCGGTGAGTCGGATCCCGCAGTGCGGGCACTCGGGGGTCCCCGGCTCGAGGGCGGCGTGGCAGCCGGGGCACACGGCAGGGTCGGCGTAGCGGTTCATGTGTTGATTAGCCCACACCGGCCCCGCCGTCGGACAGGATCGAGAGACCCAGTTCCTCTGGGTCCGGATACCTAGTTCAGGCTCATCCTCGGCTCGCCGTTGACCAGACCGGTGCCGCTGATCGTGCACCGCCCGCTGCGCGGCGTACCTGCGTTGAAGGCCTGCCGCACGCACGACCGCGCGGCCAGCTCGGCCCAGTAGTTGGGATGCAGGGACTCCTGCACGTAGTAGGGGCCGGTCACGGTGGAGATGGTGCGGATCTGGTTGACCCACTCGGTCTTGTCGACCGCGCCGGCCTGCGTCCAGCTGGTCAGGCCCTTCTCCTCGTAGAGCCCTACCGTGTTCTCGCAGAGCCGCCGGCCGTTGAAGGCCGCGGAGAGGTCGAGGGTGCGCAGGTTGGCCACTCCGGCGTCGCCGGCGGCACCGACCACGGCGTTGTTGATGGCGGGCAGGGCGGTGTTGTTGGCCCAGTCGGCGTCGGCGTTCCAGAAGCCGCAGCCGCCGGTGCTCTGCCGGGTGTAGCCGGACTGGGAGTAGCGGAAGCCGCTGCCGCCGGGGATCGGGGACGGGTAGTTCTGCACCAGCATCGTCCAGGCGCCGTCGGCGTAGCCGGCGTTGCGCATCGCCGTGCGCAGGTTCGCGTACGCCGCGGCGACCTTGGCGCGCTGGGTGGCGATGTTGGCGGCGGTGAAGTTGGCCTTCACCGACGTGTCGTCGTTGCAGTAGTCCTTCCACCAGCTGGGCGAGGTGAGGAAGTCGGTCACGCAGCTCTGCACGATCGAGGCGAAGTTGAAGTCGTTGCCCCCGATCGAGACCACGACCATGCTGACGTTGTGGGTGGCCGCGAAGTTCTGCAGCATCAGCGCCTGGCCCTGCTTGCCGCCGGAGTTGAAGAAGTCCAGTCCCGGCTTGAAGTTGCCGCTGCTGTCGGTGTACGTGGAGGTCTTGGCCCCCGAGCAGGCCAGGTTGAGGCCCTGCACGCCTCCACCGAGGTAGGCCTCGGCGGCGCCGCTGCGGTGGCAGCGGTTGATGCTCTCCGCGGTGTGCGACGCGTTGTCGTAGTAGGCGGAGGATCCCAGTGCGTCGGCGTACGACGTCGACTTGTTGGAGCTGCCGGCCCAGCGGCCGGCCTCGCCCGAGATGTAGGAGTCACCCACGGTGACCACCCAGGGCGCTCCCACGCCCGGCCCGTCCGCCTGCGCAGGTCCGGTGCTCGCGATCACCACCAGTCCGGCGACGAGAAGGGACAGGACTCCTGCCAGCAGGGCCCGAGAACGGCTCGACTTCATCAGTTGTGCTCCTTGCGCTGTTGGGCGCCCCCACCGCCGCGATGCGGCCGGATCGGACGCTAGCGGTTGCCGGCCTCCCGGGGAAGGGGTGACGGGCGGCCGACCCGGTGGACGGGCGGGTGCACAGGGAGGTCAGCAGGTCGACGGGGTGGGGGTATACCCAAATCGGGCGAAGAGGGGCAGAGTGGTCGCTGCTCGGGGAGGGAGCAGTCTGAGGGGGTAGGAGCAGACTCGTGAGTGCAGGTGCTCAACGAGGCGGTCGTGCGTTGGAGGGGTTCGAGCACGAGGCCGTCTTCTACGAGGGAGCCGCGGAGCGCGCGGACGTGCTGGCCCGGTTCGTGGGCGAAGGCCTCGAGCGGGGGGAACCGGTGCTGGCGGTGATCTCCGGCGCCGCGGCCGCCGACCTGCGCGACGCCCTCGGCGCGGACGCGGAGTCCGTGGAGTTCGTGGACATGGAGGACCTCGGCGCCAACCCGGCCCGGATCATCCCTGCCTGGTGGCGGTTCCTCGACGCCCACGGCGGGCCTGCTCGAGGCATCGGCGAACCGGTCTGGGCAGGGCGACGGCACGTGGAGACCGCGGAGGCGATCCTGCACGAGGGCCTGCTCAACCTGGCGTTCGAGGCGGGCCCTGCCTGGCGGTTGCTGTGCCCCTACGACGCGGGGGCGCTGCCGGACTGCGTCCTGAAGCACGCCCGGGAGACGCACCCGGTGCTGCACGGAACCCCCCGCGACGGGGTCCGGTACGGCGGGCCCGAGCTGGCGCGCACCACCTTCACCTCGTGGCTGTCCGACGCGCCGGGCGACGCGCTCGCGGTGGACTTCGACGTGGAGGACCTGGCCGGACTGCGGGCCCTGGTGCGTCGGGTCATCGGAACGGCCGGAATCTCCGGCTCGACCGCGGAGGACCTGGTGCTCGCGGTGCACGAGCTGGCCGCCAACAGCGTGCTGCACGGCGGCGGCCGCGGCACGCTGCTGTCCTGGCAGACGCCCGAGGAGCTGGCCGTGGAGGTGCGTGACGGTGGGTGCATCGACGACCCGCTCGTGGGTCGCGAGGTGCCGGACTTCGAGTCCGAGTCGGGGCGCGGCGTGTGGATGGCCAACCAGCTGTGCGACCTGGTGCAGGTGCGCTCGAACGGCACCGGCACCCAGGTCCGGGTGCACGCCTGGCGGTAGCAGCGCTGGGAACGCCGTGACCGAGAGATGACGATCAGGTGGATCCGCGCCCGGACTGGCCGCAGCGGGAACCGAGCTGACCGTCACCGTGGGGTTGGGAGGCGCTGCCTTCCGCGGCGACCTGTCCGCCCGCCGCCCGGCGCAGCTGGTGGACGTGCCGCCGATGCGGCACGACCGACTCGTCGACACCTGGTCCGGGGGCGACCTGGTGATGGTGGTGGGCGCCCAGGACGGCACCACCGTCGCGCACGCGGTACGGCGGCTGGTGGCCGACGCCGCCCCGTTCGCACGGTTACGCTGGGAGGTGCCCACACCCACCGGCACCTCCCTCGAGAGCGGGCTGCTCTTCCTCAGCCACCAGGCGCACGTGGGCGCGCAGTTCGTGCCGTTGCAGCAGGCGCTCGACGAGTCCGACGCGCTGAACGAGTGGACCACCGCGATCGGGTCGGGGTCGTTCGCGCTGCTCCCGGGATTCGCCGCGGACGGGTGGCTGGGGGAGAGCGTCCTGGGCTGACCCACGTCCGCACCCGGCGCACCGCTGACAGACTGGACGGATGCGGACCGACGACGACAGCGCCCCCGGGGCCTGGGTGCCCCTGAGGTTCCGCGACCTGGACGCCTTCGGGCACGTCTACCACGCGGAGTACCTCACCCTGTTCGACGAGGCACGCACCCGCTGGTTCGCCGACGTCGGCGTTGACCGACCCGGCGACTACGTGGTGGCACGGGCCGAGGTCGACTGGGTCGACTCGCTGGGGCCCGACGACGCCGCGGTGCGCGTCGACGTGGTCGTGGAGGCACTCGGGCGCACCAGCGTCACCCTCGCCGAGACCATGCACGCGCGCGACGGCCGGGTGGTGGCGCGGTGCCGCTCGGTGACCGTGCGCTGGGACCCCTCGGCCGCGCGGTCGCGTGCCCTGACTGCCGAGGAGCGGCGCTCGCTGAGCGGTTGGAGCGCACCGGCAGACTGACCTCATGCGCATCCTGGTCGCGGGGGCCACGGGCTACCTCGGTTCCCGTCTCGTCCCCGAGCTGCTCGCCCGAGGCCACCGGGTGGTCGCGGCGTCGTCGTCCGCCCCCGCGCCGGAGCGGTTCGCGTGGGGGGAGGCGGTCGAGTTCGTGCGGATGGACGCGACCGACCCCGACGCTGTGCTCGCGGCGACTGTCGACGTGGACGCCGTTTGCTACCTCGTGCACTCGTTGTCGGTGCGTGGATTCGGGTTGCGCGACCGCACCGCCGCGTCGGCCATGCGGGCGGCCGTCGACGCCCACGGCGTACGCCGGGTCGTCTACCTCTCCGGGCTGGTACCCGACGTGCCCGAGGCGCAGCTGTCCGAGCACATCGCCTCGCGCCTGGAGGTGGAGCGGATCCTGGCCACCAGCAGCGCCGCGACACTGACACTGCGGGCGGGCGTGGTGATCGGCGCGGGGTCGACGTCGTTCGAGGTGATCCGCCAGCTGGCCTCGGCGCTGCTCGTGCAGCCGGTGCCGCTGTGGATGCACTCGCAGGTGCAGCCGATCGCCGTCTCCGACGCGGTGCGGGTGCTCGCCGACGCGCTCGAGGGCGACGAGGAGGGCGACGCCGACATCGGTGGCCCCGACGTGCTGGCCTACCCACAACTCCTGCGCATGTACGCCGAGGTGGCCGGCCTGCACCGGGTGCGGGTGCCGTCGCTCGGTCCGCCCACCAGCGTGGTGGCTCTGGCGGCCGGGCTGGCCTGTGCGACGCCGTACTGGACGGTGTCGGCGCTGGTGCACAGCCTGCGCCACGACATGGTCTGCCGGCCCGGTCAACCCGACCCAGCGGTGATGGACGCGCAGGCGGCCCTCGGGGTGCGCGAGGCGATGGCGCTGGCGGTGCGGCCCGGCGCCGGGCCCGAGTCACTCGCGGCCAGCGACCCGGCGTGGGCGCAGCCCAGCCGCTGGGCGCCGCTGTTCGAGGCCACCGGGCTGCCGGGGTCGACCGCTGCTGCGGCCACGGCGCACATCGCGGAGTTCCGCGTGCGCGGACTCCTCGCCCACTGGTGGTCATCCGGCTAGCTCGGCATCGGGGGAACGACGAAGCCGCAGGCCGGAGAGCTCCGGACCTGCGGCTTCGGTGCTTGTGGGCAGGGGCGGGGTCGAACCGCCGACCTTCCACTTTTCAGGCGGACGCTCGTACCAACTGAGCTACCTGCCCAAGCGGGGGAAACCATACCGCAGGGCATCGGGGTGGATGAAACCGAGACCCGACGGGTCGGGGGACCTGGCGCGAGCGATGAGTTTGGGGCGGCTTCGCGGCTGGCCCTATGATGTGGCGGTTGCCCCAGGGCAGCGGGCCCCCATCGTCTAGTGGCCTAGGACGTCGCCCTTTCACGGCGGTAGCACGGGTTCGAATCCCGTTGGGGGTGCGGTTCCGGGAAGGGGTTCTGACCAGGGGAAACGCTGGGCGGAGCCGTCCGCGGAGTGGGCGCTGCCACCGATGGTGCGTCCCCGCACGTGTGAAGACCATGGTCGGTCTTCCTGATCGTCCTCGAGTCATGGCGGGACGCTGTCAGCGCGGCCTGTCAGCCGCCTGTGATTCGGCCTCCATTTCCCTGGCAGTGCTGCTCTCGGCGGGGTCCGCGTCGGGCTGAATGGGAAGGGTGACGGTGAAGGTGGTGCCGCGGCCGGGGCGGCTAGTGCAGGTGACGGTACCGCCGTGGGCCTCGGTGAGGGATCTGACGATGGCAAGCCCGAGTCCGGAGCCGCCGTGTTCGCGGGTGCGGCTGGCGTCGACGCGGTAGAAACGGTCGAAGACCTTGTCGAGGACTTCGGGCGGTAGGCCGGGCCCGGCGTCGGTGACTGACAGCGCCACGTCTTGCGGGGTCGTGTCGAGGTGGATCTCGACCGGCGCGGTGGCCGGGGTGTGGGTGAGTGCGTTGGTGACGAGGTTGGCCAGGATCTGGCGGAGCCTGGCCTCGTCACCGACCACGACAGGGGGGACGGGGCCGGGCGCGGCGGAGAGGGTGATGTCGCGGTCGGGTTGCTGGGCGCGGGCGTCGATGAGGGTGTCGGTGGCGAGGCTGAGCAGGTCGACCGGGGCGCGGTCGAGTGGGCGGGCTTGGTCGAGCCGGGCGAGGAGGAGCATGTCGTCGACCAGGTCGCCCATCCGGGTGGACTCGGCCTCGATGCGGGTCATCACGGTGTCGAGGTCGTCGGTGATGCCGTTGCGCCACATCTCGGCGTGGCCGCGGACGGCGGCGATGGGGGTACGAAGCTCGTGGCTGGCGTCTGAGATGAACCGGCGCAGGCTGGCCTCGGACTCGGCGCGTGCGTTGAAGGCATGTTCGATCTGTCCGAGCATGCCGTTGAGCGAGCGGGAGAGCCGACCGACCTCGGTCCGGGGCGGGTAGTCCGGGACGCGTTGGGTGAGGTCGCCCTCGGCGATCTGCTCGAAGGTGTCCTCGACGTTCTCCAGGGGACGCAGCCCGAGCCGGGCAATGGCCCAGGCGGCTGCGGCGGTGCCGATCAGGACGAGAGTGCTGACGGTGAGGGAGAGTCCGGTGAGCCGGGAGACGGTGGCGTCGGCCTCAGCGAGGGAGACGGCGAAGACGATCGTCTGGTCTCCGGTGGAGGGGGTGACGGCGCGCACCCGCCACCGGGTCTTGTCGTCGAGAGAGGTGACGGTGGCCACCGTGGTCTCGCCGTCGAGCCGGGTCTGGGTCAGGTCGGGTGCGCCCTGTCCGAGGTCGGGACCGAGCGAGCAGGCCTCCTGACCGTTGGCGTCCAGGACAAGCAGGACGAAGTCGGTCCGCAGCCCGCGGGGGTCGCCGGGGTTGTCGCAAAGGTTCCTCGGCGCGACGGCCGGTGCCGTCTGGCCGGGAGCGAAGGCGCTGACCTGGTTGTCGACGCGGTCCAGCAGGTAGGACCGCATCAGCAGGACGCCGGCGACGTTGGCGATGGCCAGGCCGGCCGAGACCAGCAGCACCATGCCTAGGACCAGCCGGGCACGGATCGAGAGCCGGCTCATGGCTCTCGCGGGGCCCGCAGCATGTAGCCGATCCCGCGCACGGTGTGGATCAGCGGCGGGTTGACTGCGTCGACCTTGCGGCGCAGGTAGCTGATATAGGACTCCACCACGCTGGAGTTGCCGTTGAAGTCGTAACGCCAGACGTGGTCGAGAATCTGGGCCCGGCTGACCACCCGGCCTGCGTTGCGGAGCAGGAACCGCAGCAGCGAGAACTCGGTCGGCGAGAGCTCGACCAGCTGGTCGCCTCGCCATACCTCGTGCCGGTCCTCGTCGAGCACCAGGTCTGCACACTCCAGTCGTGTCTCGCGGGTGTCGGGGGCGGGGCGGGTGCGGCGCAGCACGACGGCGACCCGGGTGACGACCTCCTCGAGGGAGAATGGTTTGGTGATGTAGTCGTCGCCTCCGCGGGTGAGCCCGGTCAGCCGGTCCTCCAGGTCGTCCTTGGCGGTGACGAACACCGCGGCCATGTCGGGGTGGATCTGGCGCAGTCGCTGGAGCAGTTCGACGCCGTCGGTGTCGGGCAGCATCACGTCCAGCAGTGCCAGATCGACCCGGGTGGCCTCGGCCTTGGCGAGCGCGTCCATGCCGTTGCCTGCCCGGAGGACGTCGTAACCCACGAAGGCCAGGCTCATGGCGAGGATCTCCTGGATGGCTGGTTCGTCCTCGACGACGAGGATGCGCTGGTTGGCCGCCACCGAGTCACGGGTCAGTTGACCCATCGAGTTCCTCCGACCGTTCGAGGTGCTGGACGGCTCAGCCTGACCGGTGTTTCTGTGAGGTGACTGGAAGAAACCTGGCAGTTCCATGTGAGCCGCCTGTGCGTAGGCGATTGCCAGGGAACTCCCATGAGAGCCAAAGGTGCTTCGCAGGCTGGTCGAGCATGCTCGGGACACCCGCCCGCCCCGGAGGCCTCCTCCTCATGTGACCACTGGATGCCGGGCGGGCCCATCACGTGTAGGCACGCCGTACAAGGAGCACTCATGAGCGATCTGGACTCGACAGCCGTCGAACCCAGCACTGAGGTCGAGGACGAGGAGGAGCTCGAGACCGACGCGGGGCGTCGTCGGTGGCGGATGCCTCGCCGGGGCGTCCTGGTGAACCTCGGGATCGTGGTGGCCCTGTTGGTGGTGCTCGCGCTGATCCTGCTGACCCTGCGCGGGACGGGAGGCGAGCCGACCACGACAGCGCAGACCGCCACGGTGGGCACCGGCGAGGTGACCGCGACCGTGTCCGCGAACGGGAACGTGGCCGCCGGGACAGCAGTCAACGTCGACTTCCAGGGCAATGGCGGGGTGGTGACCGCGATGCTGGTCAAGCCGGGGCAGAAGGTCCGCAAGGCCCAGGCCCTGTCTCGGGTGGATGCCACCTCCGCGAGGCAGGGGCTCGCCCAGGCGCAGACCCAGCTGGACTCCGCGCGGGCGTCATACGCCGGGACCGTGCAGGGTCACACCAGCGCCGAGCGGGCGGTGGACGCGCGGTCGATCGACCAGGCCGAGGTCGGAGTGTCGAACGCCGAGTCCGGTGTCCGGTCCGCCCACCAGTCCCTGTCGCTGACCCGTCGCCAGCAGAACGCGGCCGTCACCCGCGCAGAGAAGTCCCTCGGCGCGGCACAGAAGCAGCTGAGCAAGGCCCAGGCGGCCTACCAGGCCGACCCGACCCCGGAGAACAAGCAAGCGGTGCAGACCGCCCGGGACGCGGTCAGCACGGCGCGAACCTCCCTGACGCTGGCCAAGGAGACCCGGGACTCCGCCCTGCTGCAGGCCCGACAGCAGGTCACCTCCGCCCAGCAGCAGCTCTCCTCCGCCCGGGCGAGCCTGGCCTCGACCAAAGCCTCGGCCGCGGTCAACCGGCAGGGCGCCACCGCCAGCCAGATCGCCCAGGCCCAGGCGTCGATCGACAGCGCCGAGGTCGGCGTGGAGGAGGCCAGGACCACGCTCGCACAGACCACCCTGCGGGCGCCGATCGCCGGCCGAGTGGCACAGGTCAACGGCGCCGTCGGCGAGCCGTCGACCTCGACGTCGGGGTCGACCTCCAGCTCCACGGGCACAAGCTCCGGAAGCTCGACCACCGACACCTCCGGCTTCGTGGTGCTCACCGGCATCGACGCTCTCCAGGTCACCGCGGACGTCGCCGAGGCCGACATCGCCGACGTCCACGTCGGCCAACCCGCAACCATCACCTTCGAGGCCAGCGGCACCGAGATCTCCGGCACCGTCACCACCGTCGACTCGATCGAGACGGTCACCAACAACGTGGTCGAGTACGGCGTCACCGTCACCCTGGACAGCACCAAGGGCGTCAAGCTCGGCCAAAGCACCCAGGTCGTGGTCACCACCGGCGACAAGCAGGACGTGCTCCGCGTCTCCAGCAGCGCGCTGACCACCATTGGCGACCTCACCACCGCCACCGTCCAGCACGACGACGGGTCCACCGACACCGTCCAGGTGACCACCGGCCTCGAGGGCGACGGGTTCACCGAGGTTCTCGGCGGTCTGGCCGATGGGGACACGGTCGTGATCCCCCAGCAGGCCGACACCGGTGGCGGGTTCACCTTCCCCGGCGCCGGCGGCTTCGGCGGGGGCCTGAGGTGACCCGGACCCGCCGGCCGGTCCTCGACCTGACCGGGATCCACAAGCTCTACGGCCACGGGGAAGCCGAGGTCCGCGCCCTGGACGGCGTGGACCTGCGGGTCGAGCACGGCGACTACGTCGCGATCATGGGCGCCTCGGGGTCGGGGAAGTCCACCCTGATGAACATCATCGGCTGTCTCGACGTCGCCACCTCGGGCCGCTACCAGCTCGACGGGATCGACGTACGCCGGCTCGACGAGCGCCGGCTTTCGCTGGTCCGCAACCGCAAGATCGGGTTCGTCTTCCAGAGCTTCAACCTGATCGCCCGCACCACTGCCCAACGCAACGTCGAGCTGCCGCTGGCCTACGCCGGCATCCGCGCCGCCGAGCGCGCCGAACGCGCCTCCGCCGCGCTCGACCGGGTGGGGCTGGCCCAGCGAGCCTCCCACGTCCCCTCCGAGCTGTCCGGAGGACAGCAGCAGCGGGTCGCGGTGGCCCGCGCGATCGTCACCGAGCCGGTCCTGCTGTTGGCCGACGAGCCCACCGGAGCCCTGGACAGCCACAGCACCGCTGAGGTCCTGGCGCTCTTCGACGAGCTCGCCGCCGGCGGCCGCACCGTGGTGGTGATCACCCACGAGGACACCGTCGCCGAGCACGCCAAGCGGATCATCCGGATGAACGACGGCCGCATCGTCGCCGACGACCGGCAAGTCGACGTCCTCGATCCGCCGCCACGCTGGGCCGGAACCCACATCGACGGACGGCACCGCGTCGGAGCGGTGCCGTCGTGAACGTCAGCGAGACCGCACGCTTCGCCTGGCAAGGCGTCACGGCCAACAAGACCCGCTCCGCCCTCACCACGCTCGGCATCCTGATCGGCGTCGCCGCCGTGATCATCCTGGTCGCCGTCGGGACCGGGTCGAGCAAGGCCGTCCAGGACTCCATCAACTCCCTGGGAAGCAACACCCTCACCCTCACCGCCAGCAGCGGTGGTGGTGGCGGGTTCGGAGGCGGTGGGCCCGGCGGGGGAGGGCCAGGCGGCGGTGGATTCCCGGGGGGCCTGATCGGCGGCGGGGAAGCCACCACCAGCCAGAACGCCACCTCCACCCGGGCCGCAGAACTGACCATGGACGACGCCGAGGCGATCGCCACGAGCGACGAGGCGCCACACGTCCTCGGCGTCGCCCCCGTGGTCAGCGCTTCGTCGGTAACGGCGACGTACTCCGGCGCCTCCCACGACGTGAACACCTTCACCGGCACCAGCGCCGCCTACCTGCTCATCGACAACACCACCGTGCAGTACGGCCACGCCTTCACCGACGACGACTTCACCGCCCACCGCCGCGTCGCATTGCTCGGCACCACGGTGGCCGAGGAGCTGGCCGGGTCCGACGTGTCCAGCCTCATCGGCCAGATGGTCTCCTTCAACGGCTTCCAGTTCGAGGTCGTCGGCATCCTGACCGAGAAGGGCAGCACCGGGCCACAGGACCAGGACGACCGGGTCATCGCACCGGCCACCGCCGTCCAGGACACCCTCTCCGGATACG
Source organism: Propionibacteriales bacterium (assembly GCA_038214475.1). Classification (GTDB taxonomy): domain Bacteria; phylum Actinomycetota; class Actinomycetes; order Propionibacteriales; family Nocardioidaceae; genus Nocardioides. The sequence goes on from JBBQRV010000003.1 coordinate 18,354, forward strand.
GCGCCCTCAGCTCGATCTCGGTCAAGGCCACCACCGCCGCCGACGTCACCACCGCCCAGGCCGAGATCCAGACCATCCTCGACACCCGGCACAAAGTCAGTGCCGCCGACCGGGACTACACCATCTCCAGCGCCTCCTCAATCCTCGAGGCCGCCACCTCCTCAAACCAGACTTTCACCGTCCTGCTGGGCGCCGTCGCCGCGATCTCTCTGCTCGTCGGGGGGATCGGGGTCATGAACATCATGCTCGTCACCGTCACCGAACGGACCCGTGAGATCGGCATCCGCAAGGCCATCGGCGCAGGCAAGCCCGACATCATCGGCCAGTTCCTCGCCGAAGCCGTCCTTCTCTCCCTCTTCGGAGGCGTCGTCGGGGTGATCATCGGGATCCTCGGGTCGCAGTTCACCATCGTCGGCGTCCAGCCCGTCGTGGCGCCGTACTCGGTCTTCCTCGCCTTCGGGGTGGCCATCCTCATCGGTCTCTTCTTCGGCCTCTACCCCGCCAATCGTGCAGCCTCGCTGCGCCCCATCGAAGCCCTCCGCTACGAGTGAGGACCCCATGACCGAGCCCAGCCTCAACGACACCGCCGACCACCATCTCGACGACCAGGTCCTCGACGAAGAATGGCTCGCCGCCCCCACGAAGCGCTCCCGCGGCAGGCTCATCCTGATCGGGCTCCTCGCCGCTGCCGTCTGCTTCCTCGGCGGTGCGTTCACCCAGAAGCACTACGGCCCCAGCACCACTGCCGCCACCGCTGCGCCAGGCGGCACCGCCGGACTCCCCGGCGGCTTCCCCGGCGGCGGCCAAGGCTTCCCAGGGGGAGCCGGGGGGTTCCCCGGCGCTGGAACGCAGAGCGACCAGCAGGGAGCGGCCGGCGGCGGTGACCAGCCCACAGGCACCGAGGCCGTGATCGGCCACGTCGTCCAGATCAACGGCAACACCTGGACCGTGGAGGACCTCGGCGGCAAGCGACACCAGATCACCATCACCGACGACACCTTGGTCACCCGCGAGGAGACCCTCACCGCCGACCAGGTCGCCCAGGGCGACACCGTCAGCATCACCGGCACCACCAGCGGCGACAAGGTCTCCGCCGACCAGATCACTCTTCGCTAGCCACCGCACTGGCCCATCGAAAGGGAACCACCACCGTGACCACCACGCGCACCGCGCTCGGCGCCATCTCGCTCGCCACCCTCCTCGCCCTCACCGGCTGCGGCTCTGAAAACACCGGCAGCGGGAGTGACTCCGCCACGGCAAGCCCCTCCGGCGGCTCCGAGCGACCCGGACCGGGTGGCGGCTTCGATAGCGACCAGCTCCAACAGATCAGGGACTGCCTGCAGGCCGCCGGCCTCGACGGCGCCTTCCCCAGCGACTTACCCACCGACCGCCCCTCGGACTTCCCGACCGACCGCCCCACCGATCTGCCGAGCGACCTGCCCAGCGACTTCGACCCGGAGAACCCACCCTCGGGCTTCCCCAGCGGCGTCCCCGGCGGTCAGGGCGGCGCGTTCGGCGCACTCCAGGACCCCGACGTCCAAGCCGCCCTCAAGGCCTGCGGCATCGACCTGCCCCAACTCGGGGGCGCCGCTGGGTCATGACCACCGAGCCGGACCGAAGCCGCGCATGCCCGACCACCCACGAGGGGCCACACACCGCGCCCCTTCAGAGGTCGGCAGCCTCTTCGACACCGTTGTGTCCCAGCGGCGCGCGAGACTCGCCGACGCGCGACACCGAGACGCTGGGGCGACACGAGGGCCAGATGCAGCCCACTCCCACCGACAACGCCCAACCGGCAACGACGCCGCTGCCCGAGATTTCATCGATCTTCATCAGAATCCGGCGTCCCTCCGTTGCTTGTCCACGGCGGCAGCACGGGTTCGAATCCCGTGGGGGGTGCGGATTGGGTTCTGCAGGCGGGCATGCGTTAGAGTTCCCCCGCTTCGCAAAGTTCGTATCCGGAGCAGCACAGGAGCACCACACCTGGCCCCGTAGCGCAGTTGGTTAGCGCGCCGCCCTGTCACGGCGGAGGCCGCGGGTTCGAGTCCCGTCGGGGTCGCCACCGCGTACGCCCCGGACCATGTCGGTCCGGGGTGTACGTCATTTCCGAGGGTTCGGTTCAATGGACCCGTGCCCCTCCACGTTCCCCGTGACCGGTTCGAAGCCCTGGTCGACCAGGCCCTCGACACGATTCCCGACGAGCTGGCCCGGTTGGTGCGCAACGTGGTGGTGCTGGTCGAGGACGAGCCGCCCGCCGACGACCCCGACCTGCTCGGCCTGTACGACGGGGTGGCGCTCACCGAGCGCGACGGCGGCTACGGGCTCGAGCTCCCCGACCGGATCCTGGTCTACCGCAATCCCCTGCTCGACCTGTGCCGGACCGAGGAGGAGCTGGTCGAGGAGGTCCGGATCACCGTGGTGCACGAGGTCGCCCACCACTTCGGGATCGACGACGAGCGACTGCACGCCCTCGGCTACGGCTGAGCGCCGCGGGTGGCACCCGGCCCGGGAGTGGGAGGCAGCCGGCGGCCCTGGCGGACGAACTCGCCGAGGTACCAGCGGGAGAACTCGCGCAGGGCGGGACTGGCGGCCACCGACAGCAGCCGCTCGGTGCGGCAGAACTCGTTGGCGAGCTCGAGCACGTCGATCATCTGCGCGATCGTGGGGATCGAGGACCGCTCCACGATGATGTCGACGTCGACGACGTCGCCTCCCGTGGCCAGCGCCCGCTCCACTGCGGACGACCCGGAGTTCAGCCTGAAGTCGTGCTCGAACAGCAGGAACAGCTCCGACAGGGTGGCCGCGGTCGGGTAGGTCTCCTCGCTGGCCAGGGCCAGCAGGCTGAGCTCGCGGCGGATCTCACGGTAGTGCTGGCGGAACGCGGTGTACGTCGCGGTGGGCAGCCCGAGGATCCGGATCGTCGCCGGCTCCTTCGGTGCGGGATCGGTGTCGGGCGGCTCGCCCTCGTACTGGATCCGACCGGGGCGGTGGATCCGCTCGGAGAGCTGCATCGTCGACGGCACGAACCACACCACCTTGCCCTCGGCGAGGATCCGGGCGCCCCACACGGTCGAGCAGGAGGCGACCAGGCCGAGACCCCGCCCGATCGTCGAGAGCAGCTCGTCGTCCTCGGCCATCCGGGGGTTCAGCGAGGGCGGGTCGGGGGAGCCGTCGGACACCTCGATGCGGGGGTGCGCGACCGTGCCGCCGAGCCGTACGACGATGGGTGGGAGGCCGTGCAGGAGCGAGTTGGTGACCAGCTCGGAGACGGCCAGCTCGGCGCAGTCGGCAAGGTCCTCACGGCCGATGCCACGGCAGGCCTCGACCACCCAACGCCGCGCATCCCGGACGGACTGCGGGCTCACGTTGAGTGTCAGTGCCGCTGTGTCTGGCGCCAACGCGTTACTCCGGTGTTCTCCGATGTCGGGCGAGCACTGGCCCGGCCCCCCGCCGAGACGATTGTCCTGCCCTGAAATCTCGCACACAAACGCCGGGTTGTCGCTGTGACATGCGCCCCTGATGCGGAATGCAGACGAATGTGAATGCGTTCACAAGGAGGGTCCCCGACGTGACTCGGTACGCCGGGCGGCCCCAGAATGGACATGGAAGCACGCCCTTCGGGCGATCCCCTCGCAGGAAGGCAGGCCGATGCCAGCCAGCACCACGACAGACGAGTCCGACCGGCACCGAGTGGTGGTGATCGGTTCGGGGTTCGGCGGACTCTTCGGGACCCAGGCGCTGAAGGGCGCGGACGTCGACGTGACGATGATCGCCAAGACCACCCACCACCTCTTCCAGCCGCTGCTCTACCAGGTCGCCACCGGCATCCTCTCCGAGGGCGAGATCGCGCCTCCGACCCGTGAGGTGCTCAGCCACCAGAAGAACGCCACGGTGCTGCTCGGCACCGTCACCGACGTCGACCTGGAGGCGCGCACGGTCACCCACCACGTGCTGGGTCGCACCAGCGTCACGCCGTACGACTCGCTGATCGTGGCCGCGGGGGCGAGCCAGTCCTACTTCGGCAACGACCAGTTCGCCGAGTTCGCCCCCGGCATGAAGAGCATCGACGACGCCCTCGAGCTGCGCGGCCGGATCTTCGGCGCGTTCGAGCTCGCCGAGATCGGTGCCGCGCGCGGCGACGACGTCGACCACCTGCTCACCTTCGTGGTGGTCGGGGCGGGCCCGACGGGAGTCGAGATGGCCGGCCAGATCGCCGAGCTCGCGCACCGCACGCTGAAGCGCGACTTCCGCTACATCAACACCCGGCAGGCGCGGGTGGTGCTGCTCGATGCGGCCCCGCAGGTGCTGCCTCCGTTCGGCGCCAAGCTCGGGGTCAAGGCCAAGAAGGAGCTCGAGGGTCTCGGTGTGGAGGTGCAGCTCGGCGCGATGGTCACCGACGTCGACGAGCGCGGCATTGAGGTCAAGCACAAGGACGGCGAGGTCGAGCGGATCGCCGCGGTCACCAAGATCTGGGCCGCGGGCGTGCAGGCCTCCCCGTTGGGCGCCACCCTCGCCGAGCAGTCCGGCGCCCCCCTGGACCGGGCCGGTCGGATCGGCGTCAACCCCGACCTCACGCTCCCCGGGCACCCCGAGGTGTTCGTGGTCGGCGACATGATCTCCCTCGACCACCTGCCCGGCGTCGCCCAGGTGGCGATCCAAGGTGCCAAGTACGCCGCCAAGGAGATCGGGAACCGGGTGGCGGGCAAGCCGCCGCAGAAGCCCTTCCACTACTTCGACAAGGGATCGATGGCCATCATCAGCCGGTTCCGGGCGGTGGCGATGGTGGGCAAGCTCAGGCTCAACGGAGTCGTCGCCTGGCTGATGTGGCTCGGCGTGCACCTGGTCTATCTCACCGGCTTCAAGAACCGGCTCACGGCGCTGATGCACTGGACGATCTCGTTCCTGGGCCGCGGTCGCTCCGAGCGCACGGTCACCGAGCAGCAGATCTTCGCCCGCAGCGCGCTGGCGCGACTCAAGGGCGGCGCGTCCGACCTGGTCTCCCATCCCGGGGCGTACGACGCGAGCCACGACCTCCTGGAGACCTCCCAGCGGGCCGAGCTGGAGGCGCGCGCCGAGGAGGAGTCGAGACTGAGCGACGAGAACCTGCGCGGGACGAGCGCGGGGTGAGCGCGGGGTGAGCGGGGGGTGAGCGGGGGGTGAGCGGGGGGTGAGCGGGTGGTGAGCGGGTGGTGAGCGCGGGGTGAGCGTGACCCTGCCGGGGGCGTAACCTGCCACACATGCCCCAGCCGCCTGGGTTCCCCTCTCGACACGGCAACCGCCGGCGGACCCCGCTCGCCCCCACCGTGCTGCCCGACGGGGCGATCCCGTCCCGCCCGTTCCGGGCCAGCATGGTCGACAGTGCCGTCTACGTCGACGGTGGCCGGGTGTCGTCACCGACGGGCCTCAACGAGACGTTCCGCGAGCTCCGGGAGCATCCCGGTGCGGTGGCCTGGATCGGTCTCTACCGACCCACCCGCGAGGAGCTCGACGCCCTGGCGCAGGAGTTCGAGCTGCACGAGCTCGCGGTGGAGGACGCCGTCCTGGCCCACCAGCGACCGAAGCTGGAGCGCTACGACGAGACGCTGTTCGTGGTGCTGCGTGCCGCCCGCTACCTCGACGACACCGAGGAGGTCGAGTTCGGCGAGGTGCACCTGTTCGTAGGGCGGGACTTCGTGGTGACCGTCCGGCACAGCGAGGCCCCCGACCTGGCGCGGGTCCGGGTCCGCCTGGAGGGCGAGCCCGACCTGCTCAGGCTGGGCGCGGAGGCGGTGCTGTACGCCGTGATGGACCAGGTCGTCGACGGCTACGCACCGGTCGTCGCCGGGCTCTCCAACGACATCGACGAGATCGAGACGGAGGTCTTCAGTGGTGACCCCCAGGTCTCGCGGCGCATCTACCAGCTGACCCGCGAGGTGATCGAGTTCCACCGGGCGGCCGCGCCGATGCGAGGCATGTTCGAGTCCTTGCGCGGAGGGTTCGACAAGTACGGCACCGACGAGGACCTGCAGCGCTACCTGCGCGACGTCGAGGACCACATCATCGTGGTCGTCGAGCAGCTGGAGAGCTTCCGCCAGCTGCTGCGCGACATGCTCACGGTCAACGCGACCCTGGTGGCCCAGGAGCAGAACGAGGAGATGCGCAAGCTGTCGGTGGCCGGGCACGCGCAGAACGAGGAGGTGAAGCGGATCTCCTCCTGGGCAGCCATCCTCTTCGCCCCGACGGTGGTCGGCGGGGTCTACGGGATGAACTTCGACCAGATGCCCGAGCTGCACTGGGCCTACGGCTACCCGGTCGCGCTGGGGTTGATGGTGGGGGTGTCGCTGAGCCTGTTCCTCGCCTTCAAGCACCGCGGCTGGCTGTGAGGGTCACCCCCCGGTGACGTCGGACCACTCGCGTTCGTACTGCGTGGTCTGCCGGTCGTCGAGCGGCATGAAGTCGAAGGACCCCACCAGGTCGGCCGGGTCGGGGAAGATCAGGGGGTTGTCCACCAGCGACGGGTCCAGCTTCTCCATCGCCTCGCGCGCCCCCTCGACCGGGCAGATGTAGTTGACCCACGCAGCGAGCTTCGCGGCCACCTCGGGCCGGTAGTAGTCGATCCACGCCTCGGCGTTCGCCTGGTGGCCGGCCTGGTTGGGCACCAGCATGTTGTCGCTCCACAACGACACGCCCTCCTCGGGCGTCACGTAGCGGATGTCGGGGTTGTCGTACTGGGCCTGGATCACGTCGCCGGACCATGCCTCGCAGGCGAGCACGTTGCCCGCCGCCAGGTCGTTGAGGTAGTCGTTGCCGGTGAAGGAACGGATCTGGCCCGACGCGACGACCTCCGCCAGCCGGTCGATCGCCCAGCACGACCAGGTCGCGGTCGATCGGCTGGCAGGCTCCGAGCTGGTTGCGCACCTTCGCGTAGAACTCGGCGTTGTCGCTCACGTCGTCGGTGTAGTCCACCGCGATGCCGGTGCGGTCGGTGAAGACGTTCACCGTCGAGGTCTTCTTCTTGCGTGGGTCTATGTAGCCGGGCCAGTTCGAGATCACCATCCGCCGGTCCTTGGCGGAGCGGTCCGCGGACGGCACTGCGCCGGGTCCTGCTCGGCCCCGGGACGTCTAAGAGCTGGAGCAGCGCCGCACTGCCGACCCCGAAGGCCCCGAGGCCGGCCCCTCGCAGCAGGGTCCGGCGGCTGGGGACCTGGAGCGTGCTGCGCATCGTCACGCTGGAAGACTGGCACGGCCCTCGCGCTCCCCTCAGGGGCCCGGGGTCAGCGCTGGTGCAGGGCCAGGTCGTGAGTGATACCCAGCATCCAGGTCAGCGGGCGGGCCAGCGCGGGGTCGTAGCTGGCGGCGCTGCGCCAGATCTCGACGTACGCCGCGCGGGTGGCCGACTCGCCGGTGCGCTGTCCGCCCGCGACCAGCACCGCGAGCGCGTGCACCCGCTCGACGGTGGCGTCGTAGAGGCGTGAGAACGCCCGGTCGTCGCCCTGGGACGACCGCTGGATCAGGTGGGTCAGACTGCCGTCGCTCTCGCCGTGCCCGTCCGGACCAGGAGGCTGCCCCCTCATCCCGACCCCGTCACCGTGGCCGCTCGGCGGAGCGGGCGTCCGGCTGGCTGAGCTGTCGGCCGAACTCACCGCCGATCCGGCCGCCGTACGGGCGCCCGTGGTCGGCGTGCTCGTCGCGGGCGAAGGTCAGCGTCCACGGGCCGAGGTCGATACGGCTGCCGGTGCGCAGGATCCGCTGGGTGACGCGCTCGCCGTGCACCCGGGTGTCGGGGTCGATCGCGGTCAGCACGAACTCGTCCGCCTCGTCGTGGCGGATCTCGGCGTGCAGGGCGTGCAGCTGGGGCAGGCGGATGTCGCACCGCTCCCCGGACCCGATCGTGGTCACGGTGTCGTCGAGCGGGAGGACCCGGCGCACCGACTCGCTGAGCTGGCCCTCGAAGCCGGCCACCGCGAGCCGCGGGTTGCCGCCGTGGGCCGGGTCGTCGGTCGTGGTGACCCGTCGTCGGGGGCGGCGCATCAGCGTCGGTGCGAGGGGGAGGACCGTGGCCGGTGGCACGAGCCCGGAGTCGGGCAGCAGCGGTGTGTCCGTGGCCCGGCTCCGGGCACGCGCCGACGTCCAGGCGCCGCGCAGGCTGCCGAGCCGGATGTGCCGGGTGCCGGTGAGTCGGCGCTGCCACCACGGGCCCTTCACGTCGCCGAGGGTGACCAGGTGCCGCTCGGCGTCGCGGACCCGCACCACCAGCCCGATCCGGGCCAGCTCGTCGGCCAGGGCCCGGATCGCCGGTGCGTCGCCGCGTCCGGCGAACAGCTGCGGGTCGTCGACCTCGAGGTCGAGGGTGCGGCCGCGGCCCCGGAGCGTGGCCTGCACCGGCGTCCGGCCGGGCACCGTCACCTCCAGCCGGAGGTCGGCCGCCACGGCGAGGGTGCTCGTCACGGGGCGGCCCTCACGCGTCCGGCTGGGTGCTCGCGTTGTCGCTGGAGGTGATCTGCAGCGTCCCGTCGAGCTTCCAGGTGGCCCGGGGTGCGTGCGCGCCGGTGTCGCGGGGCACCTCGACGCTCATGTCGATGAAGCGGTAGTTGATGGCCGCCTCGCGACCGGTGAGGAAGGTCCACATCCGCTGGCCGAGCTCGCTCCAGTCGACGACGTCGTCCTCATCCGTGCGGGGGGTGGTCTCGTTGCTGACGGTCATTGCTGACTCTCCCAATCTTCAACACTTACCTAAACACTCTGTTTAGGTTTACGCTCCCAGAGTGAACCCTCAGACCCCTCGAGCGCAAGAGCCGGACCCCGCCGGTCTCACCATCGGCGAGCTGGCCAGGCAGACGGGCGTCACTCCGGCGGTGATCCGGATGTGGGAGGCGCGGCACGGCTTCCCGACCCCGCAGCGCCTGGAGAGCGGGCACCGGCGCTACGGCGCCGACGATGTCGAGCGGGTGCGCGAGGTGGTCCGGCGCCGCGACGGCGGGGTCCGGCTCGAGGTGGCCATCGCCGAGGCGCGGCCCGGGGCCACCCCGGCAACGCACTCGGTGTACGCCGAGCTGCGCCGGGCGCACCCCGAGCTCACGTCGCACCGGCTGCGCAAGAGCACCCTGCTGGCGCTGTCGTGGGCGATCGAGGACGAGTGCTGTGCCCATGCCCAGCGCTCGTCGGTCTTCGGCGCGTTCCAGGAGGAGCGCTACTACCGGCTCGCCGCCGACCGCTGGGCCGAGATCGCCCGGGTGGCGGCCACGACGATGGTGCTCGCCGAGTTCCCGGCGGCCACCACGGCGAGCACCACGGCCACCGGCCCCGGCCGTCCCGTGCCGGTGAACCTGGCCGGCGACTCACCGATGCGTCGGGAGTGGGCCGTGATCTGCGACGGCCCCGGCTTCCGGGCCGCGCTGACGGCCTGGGAGCTGCCGGGCCAGCGCGGGGTGGCCGAGCGCGACCGCACCTTCGAGGCGATCTGGACCGTCGACCCGCGTGCGGTACGGCGGGCTGCGACCGTGTGTGCCCGGGTGGCAGACGACCAGGGCGTGCCGGGTGCAGGCACGCTGCTGGCCTCGCTCGTGGACGAGGAGCCGGTGTCCGCCCCCGACCACGTCTCGGCCGGCGCGCTGTTCGCTCGCGCGCTGGCCTACGTCGACCACCAGGGGCGCTGAGCGGCGGGCTGGCTCAGCCGGCCCAGGCCGGGTCGGAGGCGGCCAGGTGTGCGGGGTTCGCCGTACCGGGCTCCGGGCGGGAGGCCTTCTCGGCCACGGTCTGCGACAGAGCGGCCTGCACGGCCTCGTCGAAGTCGAGCATCCCGCCTGCCGGTGCCGGGACCGCGGCGTCGAGGTCGCGCTCCTTGCAGACCACCTCGTTGACCAGGCTGCCCACCAGTGGCCGGGCGATCCCGCGGGGCACCGGGGTGACGAAGCCGACCCAGTGGCTGGCCAGCCGGGGGGTGAGCACGGGGACGGTGAACACGATCCGCTCGCGCAGCCCGGAGTGCGCGGCGAACCGCTCGATCATCTGCCGGTAGGTGAGGACGTCAGGTCCGCCGAGGTCGAAGGTGCGGTTCACGTCGGCGGGCAGGGTGGCGACCGCGGTGAGGTAGTGCAGCACGTCGCGGATGGCCACCGGCTGGATCCGGTTGTCGAGCCACTTGGGCGCGACCATGACCGGCAGCCGGTGGGTGAGGTGGCGCAGCATCTCGAACGACGCCGAGCCCGAGCCCACGATCACGGCGGCCTGCAGCACCGCGGTCGGGACGCCCGAGGCCAGCAGGATGTCGCCCACCTCGACCCGTGAGGCGAGGTGCTTGCTCAGCGTCTCGTCGTCGGGGTGCAGGCCGGACAGGTAGACGATCCGGCCGGCCCCGGCGGCCGCCATCGCCTCGCCGAAGCTGCGGGCCAGCACCCGGTCACGCTCGGCGAAGTCGCCCACGCCGTCCATGGAGTGCAGGAGGTAGTAGCCGACGTCGACCCCTTCACAGGCCCGGTCGAGATCGGCGCGCTGCTCGGCATCGCCCTCGACGACCTCGACCCGGTCGGCCCACGCGCGGGGGCCGATCTTGGCGGCGTCGCGGGTGAGCACCCGCACGGTCCAGCCCTTGTCGAGCAGGGCGGCCACCAGCCGGGCACCGATGTAGCCCGTGGCGCCGGTGACGAGGGCCCGGCCCGGGCCGTGTGGATTCATGACCCGGATCCTCTCACGCGGCCCCAGCACGCTCGTGCCCTCCGGTTCGCCCCCGTCAGCCGAGGGCGCCGAGCAGCGGCGGGAGGATCAGCAGCATGCCCAGCGACCAGGTGATGTGGGTCAGCATCGGCGCGAGCACCCCGCCGGTGACCCGGCGCTGCAGACCGGTGAGCAGACCGAGCACGACGGCCGCGAACACCAGCATCACGTTGCCGGTGGCGGCGGTGGCCGCGGCGTAGAGCGCAGTGGAGATCGTCACGGGGTAGCGCAGCCCGATCGCGGCGTACACCGCACCGCGGAAGAACAGCTCCTCGGCCAGGCCGTTGACCAGCGTGATCAGGGCGACGATGCCGAGCGAGGAGAACCGGGCATGGTCGAGCACCGAGTCGACCTGATCGCGCAGCAGGGGCACCTGGGCGACCAGCACGGCGCCGGCCGAGAAGATGCCCACCGCGAGCAGGCCCAGGACCACCGGCTGCACGAACGGGCGCTCGTGCCGCATGCCGTCGCGGGTGTTGGCCCAGCCCAGGTGCAGTGGACCCGAGGCGAAGGCGCCGAGGGTCCAGGTGAGGGCGAGGGCAGCGGTCGCCAGGTAGAACCGGTTGTCGCCCGGGGGGATGCGCAGCGAGACCGCCAGCAGCGTGGCACCGACCAGCAGCGTGACGCCGGCGACGACGCGGCGGTAGAGGAACGCCCGGTCGCTCTGCCGGTGGTCGCGCGGGACGCGTCGTACCAGCGCCGCCTCGAGGAACCTGCCGAGCTCGAAGCGGCGCCACCAGGTCGTCTCGCTCGTGCGCACGACACCAACTCTAGGCAGGCGCGCCCGATCGGGTTGACTGGGCTCGTGACCTCCGTGACCGCCCTCACCCTGCCCTCCACCACCCGGTACGACGCCTGGCGGGACGCGGTCGTGGAGTTCGGTGGCGCCCACATGGACGGCTCCGGCTTCTTCGGCGGCGACCAGCCGGACCTCTCCCGGGAGGGCTTCGAGTCGATGGTGGCGCGCCGGAGGGCCCAGGCCGATCCGGCGACGTCGGTGCCCGACGGGTGGGTGCGCTGCAGCTACTTCTGGCTCTCCGACGGGCCCGACGACGCCGGTGAGGTGCTGGGGTTCCTGGCGCTCAGGCACTCCCTCACCGACTTCCTGCTCCAGCAGGGCGGCCACATCGGCTACTCGGTGCGTCCCTCGCGACGCCGGGAGGGGCACGCCTCACGCGCCCTGGGCCGCTCGCTGCCGCACGCCAGGGCCCTCGGCCTGGACCGGGTGCTGGTCACCTGCGACGAGGACAACGTCGGGTCGCGCCGGGTGATCGAGGCCGCTGGCGGGGGCTACGAGGACAGCAGGGCCGGCAAGCGCAGGTACTGGATCAGCACCTGATCCGGGTCAGCCGATGTCCTCGGGCCGTTGCGGCCGGGCGACCGTGAGCACCTCCGAGGGCAGCCCCCACTCCTCCTTGCCGAGACGCGAGACCGGCTGGAGCCGGCCGTACTCCGGGTGCCCGTCGACCAGCACATCGTCGTCGACGGTGATCGCCACGACGTTGCCCAGCACCAGCACCGAGTTGCCGAGCTCCTGGCTGGAGTGCAGCGTGCACTCCAGCGACGCCGGCGAGCCGCTGACCCGTGGGGGAGCGACGTACGCGCTGGGCTCCATGGCGATGTCGAGGTGCTGCGCCTCGTCGACGCCGACCCCGAAGCGGGCGCTGGAGTTGTTGACCAGCTCGAGCTGGGGCAGCGTCGCCAGGTTGACCACGAACTCGCCGGTGGCCAGCACGTTGCGCAGGGTGTCCTTGTGGCCCACCGAGGTGAAGGAGACGATCGGTGGGCTGGCGCAGGCCACGCTGAAGAACGAGTGCGGGGCCAGGTTGCCCACACCGTCCTCCGACAGCGTGGAGATCCACGCGATCGGCCGCGGGACCACCAGGGCGGTCAGCAGCTTGTAGGCGTTCACGTCGGGATCGTCGGTGCGAAGGATCGTGCGCATGCTCCCCATCGTCCTCGGTGCGGGGTGACGTCTGGGCGCGGGGGCCGTCACCCGGCCGCAGGCAGCGCCACCACGACGCGGGCTCCTCCGAGCGGCGACGACTCCATCCGCACCCGGCCGCCTGCCTGCTCCACGATCTTGCGCACGATCGCCAGCCCCAGCCCAGCACCGCCGGACTCCCGGGTGCGGGCCTCGTCGAGTCGGACGAACCTCTCGAAGATCCGCTCCTGCTGGTCGGCACTGACCCCGTGGCCGTCGTCGTCGACGACGAGCCGCACCTCGCCGTCCCGCTCGGAGACGGAGATCGCGATCCGCGACGTGGCGTGCCGGAAGGCGTTGTCGACCAGGTTGTGCACGACCTGGGCGAGCAGGGTCGGGTGACCGGCCACCTGTCCGCCGCTGACTCCCGACAGGTCCACGGTGAGGGCGCCCGAACGGCCCCGCAGGCGCTCGACCTCGGCGAGCACGAGATCGTCGAGGTCGGTCGGCTCCGGTGGGCCGCCCTCGACGCCGTCGTCGAGCCGGGCCAGCAGGAGCAGCGCCCCCACCAGTCCCTCCATCCGCTGGCTCTCGTCGAGGACGTCGTCGGCCAACCCGGCCATCGTGGTGTGCTCGGGATAGGCGCGGGCCACCTCGGCGCTCTGGCGGATCGCGGCCAGCGGCGAGCGCAGCTCGTGCGACGCGTCGGAGACGAACTGGCGCTGCAGCCGATGCGACCGGTCGATCCGGTCCAGCATCGCGTTCAAGGTCGCCGCCAGCCGGGTGATCTCGTCGTCACCCGGGGGTTGTGGCAGTCGGCGCTCGATCCGGGCGGTGGTGATCGACTCCGCCTCCCGGCGCATCTCCTCGACCGGGCGCAGCGCTCGGCCGACCGCCACCCAGACCACCAGGGCCAGCAGGCCGACCAGCAGGGGTATGGCGAAGGCGAGCAGCAGGGTCGCCGTGCCGGCGGCCTTGTCGGTCTGGGCGGTGGAGCGCCCGACCACGATCAGCCGGACCGGGCCGTCGTCGGAGGCCGCCTCCGCGACCACCGTGTAGCTGGAGTCCTCACCGCGCACCTCGAGGTCCTGCACCGATCCGGGTGCGGTGAGCAGCGGCGTGCCCAGGGTGGTGGGGTCGTCGCTGGCGAGGACGGTGCCGTCGGCCCCCACCAGCTGGATCACCACGTCCACGCCGCCGCCGGTGATGACCACCTGCTGGGCGCTGGCGCCGCGACTGAGCTGCGCGTCGATCGTCCCGATCTCCTGCTGGGCGGTGAACACCAGCCCGGCTTCGAGGGTGTGGTGCAGGCCGAAGACGAAGAGCGCCGAGCCGACCGACATGGCCGCCAGGCCGGCCAGGGCGGCCACCGCCGTCAGCCGGACCCGGAGTCGCGCCCCGCGACCGCGCAGCAGGGTCATCGGCCCGGCTCGCTGCTCAGCCGGTAGCCGCTGCCCCGCACGGTCTCGATGTCGGCGCGACCGAACGGCCGGTCCACCTTCGCGCGCAGGCGGCCGATGTAGACCTCGACGATGTTGGGGTCGCCCTCGAAGTCGAAGTCCCACACGTGGCCCAGGATCTGCGCCTTGCTGACGACCTCGTCGGGATGGGCCATCAGGAACTCCAGCAGGGACATCTCGCGGGTGGTCAGGGCGACGTCCTGGCCGGACCGGCTCACCCTCCGGCCCGCCGGGTCCAGCACCAGGTCGCCCACCTGCAGGCTGGTCGGGCGCTCGGGGCGGCCGCGGCGCAGCAGCGAGCGGAGCCGGGCCAGCAGCACGTCGAAGGAGAACGGCTTGGTCACGTAGTCGTCGGCGCCGGTGTCGAGCGCCTCGACCTGGTCCCACGTGCCGTCCTTGGCCGTCAGCATCAGGATGGGGGTCCAGTTGCCCTCCGCGCGCAGGGTCCGGCAGACGTCGTAGCCGTTGACCACGGGCAGCATCAGGTCGAGCAGGATCGCGTCGTACTCGTTCTCGCGCGCGAACCACAGGGCCTCGCCGCCGTCGGGCGCGACGTCGACCGCGAACCCCTCTGCCTGCAGGCCGGTGCGCAGCGAGGCGGCGAGCACCTTCTCGTCCTCGACCACCAGCAGTCTCATCGTGCTCCGCCCCTCCTCGACCCGTCGGGACGACTCTCCCAGATCGTCACGCTCCCGCGTCTGCGCGAGCCGTCCGCAGCGAGGCGAACACGTCGTCGAGCAGCGGGCCACCGGGTGACCGGCCGACCTCGCGGAACCACTCGGTCCCGAGCACCCGGGAGGCGACGGGTGGAGGGAGCCGCAGCAGCAGCGCGAGGGTGCGGGCCCCGTCGTTGCCGGTGGCCTGGCTGGCGTGCGCGGCCATCGCGGCGCGCTTGCGGGCCAGGTGGCGGCGTACGTCGACACGGTGGGTGAGGTCTCCGTGCGCCGTGTAGGCCCGGGACAGGTCGGGGAGCTCGGGCAGCGGCAGGAACCGGCGCAGCGCGCTGAGGGGGCGGACCGCGCGGACCAACGCCTGACGGTCGACGGTGGCCTCGAGGACCAGCGGCGTGCCGGCCAGCTCTGCGGCCCTGCGCCCCACCCGGTGCACCTGGACGTGGTCGGGATGCCCGTAGCCACCGGCCGCGTCGTAGGTCAGCAGGGCGTCAGCGGACTCCGCGCGCAGGAGGGTGGCCAGCCGGCCGGCGACCGCGTCGACCTCGGCTCGGCAGAACGGCTGCGGCCCGTCGTCGCCGGTGACCAGCGGCCCGGAGCCCGAGTCGGGGTAGCCGAGCATCACCACCCGGGCCACCCCCAGCGCCTGCGCCGACGCCTCGAGCTCGTGGCGGCGGTGTGCGGCGAGGCCGGCCCCGAGGTAGTCCTCGTCGGCCAGCCCCGCCGCCCCGTCGGTCGCGACGACCAGCACCACCCGGTGCCCGTCCTCGGCTGCCCGGGCGAGCGTCCCCCCGGTCAGCAGGGCCTCGTCGTCGGGATGGGCGTGGAAGGCGACCAGCGTGAACCGTGCCTCGGGGGTCATCGGCCCACACCGGCGGCCAGCGGGGGCCGGGCCCGCCGGGCGCCCGCACTGCCGACCCTGGCGACGTGCGCCGCTCGCTCGTACGCCACCCCTGTACGCGCCTGCGCGGTGTCCCAGCCCAGACCGGGGTCCACCCGGCGGTTGTGGTCCGCCATCGCGGCCCGGCCGGGCTCGTCGGTGAGCAGGCGCGACATCGCCGCCACGAGCTCTGCGTCGGTCGCGCCGAGCAGCCCGTCGACCCCGTGGGTGATGAACTCGCCGACGCCGCCCCTGCTGCTCGCCACGACCGGCAGTCCGGCGCACCGGGCCTCCAGGACGGCGATCCCGAAGCTCTCGAGCTCGGCCGGGGCGACGTACAGGCTGGCCGACGCGAGGGCGGCCCGGACCTCGGTACGGTCCAGGCGGCCCGGCAGCTCCACCCACTCCGACATCCGGTGCCGGGCCAGGTAGTTCTCGAGCCGGCCGCGCTGGGGGCCGTCGCCGATGATGACCGCACGCAGCGGCATCGCGGCGGGCAGAGCGGCGCGTACGTCGCGCAGCATCCGGGCCAGGGGCAGCGGACGCTTGATCCTGGCCAACCGCATCACGCTCAGCACGGTGGGCACGGCCGGGACCACCACGTCGAGGAGCCACGCCTCGGCATCGACGGCGTTGCTCAGCACCGAGACCGGCACGTCCGGTCCGAGCATCTGGCGCAACGGTTCCGCGGCGCGCTCGCTGACCGTCGACCAGTGGACGGGCCAGCCGCGGAGTCCGAGCGTCGCGTCCGCGAGCGCGGGCAGCGGGCCGAGCCGGGTCCACAGGGAGTGCACGGTGACCAGGGTGGGCAGGCCGAGGGCGGACGCCTGCCGGGCCGCGACCGAGGCGAACGGGGACAGCACCGAGACGTGGACGTGCACCACCTCCGGTGCGAGCTCGGTCAGGAGCCGGGCGACGCCGGGCCACACGAACAGCGGCGCCAGGGTGCCGGTGTGCGACTCCTCGACGCGACGCACCCACGGCGGGTCCGCCGGTGCAGCCGGGTCGGCCGGCGTGGTGGTCAGCACCCGGACGTCGTGCCCGGCCGCGAGCTGGCGGAGCGCCAGGTCGTGCACGTGGGTCTCGATCCCGCCCAGCCGAGGGAGGTAGCAGTCGGTGACGTGCAGGATGCGCATCAGGCCGCCGCCTCGAGCTCGGTTGCGTCCGGGCGGGGTGCCACCACGGCAGCGGCGTGTCCCCGGTGCGCCCACAGCCAGGCGGCCAGGCCGACGCCGCCGACGGGGATGGGGAGCCCGAAGGTCAGCGCCCGGTAGACCAGGACGCCGGTGACCGTGCCGATCGGGTCGCCGCCCAGGAGCAGGAGCAGGCCGCCGAGGCCGACCTCGACCACACCGGCGTTGCCGGGCGTGATGCTGACCACGGTGAGCACCCGTTCGAGGGCGAAGCCGGCGAACACCTGGGCGGGCGTCAGGCCGGCCCCAGCCACGTGCAGGCAGCCCCAGAGCAGGAGGGCCACCGCCGCGTTGTAGCCGAGGATGCCGACCGTCATGGTGCGCCAGCCGGTGGCGATCACCGTCGCGCTCTCGGTGCGCAGGTGCACCAGCTGCGCACCCGGGTGGAACGTGCGGCGAGTCCGCAGCGCGGCCAGCAGGCGCGCCGTACCGCGGTCGAGGGCGTCTGCCAGCCGTGCGGTGACCCGCCCGCTGGCCAGCGCGGCCACCCCGCCCAGGAGCACCGCCAGGAGGATGCCGGTGGCCACGACGGTGAGGTGCACCAGGCCGGACGAGATCGTGTTGCCGCTGAGCAGCAGCCAACCCAGGGCGGCGGCAGGCAGCCACAGCTTGGCGAGCACGTCCCAGACGTTGGTCACCACGGTGAAGACCGCGAAGGCGTTGTTGCTGTACCCCCAGGTCCGGGTCATCCGGTGGTTCAGGGCCACCCCGGCGGCCCCCCCGATCGGCAGGACGTTGGCCACCGCGCTCCCGGTGAGGTTCAGGGTGAGGGCGCGTCGGTGGCTGAGCCGCGGCAGTGCCGCGGTCAGCGCGAAGGTGTGGATCAGCAGCCCGACCAGCCACAGCGCCGTCAGGGTGGCGAGGTCGACGAGTCGGAGGCGACCCAGGCTCTGGGCGACGCCCGACCACGCGACACCGGACATCATCGGGACCACCGCCACGAGCAGGCCGACCGTCACCGCGAGCGAGACGAGCGTCCGTACGGCGCGCGAGCTCAGGTGGGTCATGCGGCCATCGTCGGCCGTGCCACCTGTCGCCAGCCTGAACGTCGGCTGGTGCGGTCCGCACCGGCGGAGCGTGGTGGTCGGGTCAGGGCCGCGGGGGCCGGTCCTGCTCCGTTGCCGGGCGCGCGGCGAAGGCCGGGAGCACGGCGTCGACGATGCGCGACGCCGAGTCAGCGGCGAAGGCGCCGTCGCCCATCAGCAGTCGGTAGTAGACGGGGCCGAACAGCAGGTCGTGAAGCAGGTCCACGTCGCAGTCAGGGGAGAGCTCGCCCAGTGAGACACCGCGCTGCACCAGGTCGGCGAGGCGACTCTTGCGCAGCGTGACGACCCGATCCTGATAGGCGCGACCGAGGGATCGATCGGTCGCCAGGTCGGAGGCGAGGCCGCGCATGACCTGACCCATGAGGGTGGTCCTCAGGATCGTCACGGCACCGTCGAGCAGCTCGACGAGTGAGCTTCTCGTGTCCGCGGCCGCAGGCGTCGAGACCACGGCGTTGGTCATCTCGAGTACGACGTGCAGCGCCAACTCCTCCTTGGAGCGCCACCGGCGGTAGATCGTCGTCTTGGCCACCGCCGCGCGCCGGGCGACACCCTCCATCGTCAGGGCCTTCACACCGCCCTCGGCCAGGAGCTCCCGCGCGGCCTGCACGATGGCGGCCTCGACCGTGTCGGGTGAGCCGTCGCCCACGGCGGTCTTGGTGCGGTCGTCGTCGGTCACGATGTCGGCGAATCTAGCGCACCCAGAACCGTTGTCGAGCCCGTCTGTCCCACGCTACGATACGTAGCGTAGTGCATCACACCGGAAAGCCGGGACGGACGAGGATCCTCCCGGGCCAGCCGTAGGTGAGGTCTCGATGTGCAGCAGGTCTCCTGGAGCGAATGGAGCGAGTGGCGCGCCACCGACGTCTCTGGGCGAGCACGCTCCCCGGGCGGGCCACCGCGCAGGACGATCGATGACCCCCTTGGTGCTGGTCACGCTCGTGCTGCGGGGCCTGCTGGAGGCCGGGGTGGTGGCCGCCTTCGGCTGGTGGGGCTACGAGGCTGGACAGACGCCCGGGACCAGGGTGCTGCTGGCGATCGCTGCCCCGGTCGTGGGCTTCGGAATCTGGGGGATCGTCGACTTCCGTCGGTGGGGGCGAGCTGCGGAACCACTCAGGCTCATCGAGGAACTCACCCTCAGTGGGTTGGCCGCCGCCGGGCTCTGGGCCGTCGGTCAGCGCTCGTGGGGCGTGGGCCTGGCCGCCTTGTCCGTCGGCTATCACGTGCTCGTGTACGCCCAGGGCGCGCGACTGCTCGAGTCGCGCCGCCCGCCACGTCGAGAGGACCCCTCATGACCGAGCGCCGAACATCCCCGCCGACCAGGAGGACCTGATGTCGCAGCCCTCCTGGCGTCGCGATGCTGACGTCGAGACCCGCTACCTGGACCGTCCGGGAGGTCGGATCGCCTACGACAGTCGAGGCGAGGGGCCGGTGGTGATCTGCCTGCCCGGCATGGGCGAGTTGCGCAGCGCCTACCGGTTCACGGTTCCCGCGCTCGTCGATGCGGGCTACCGCGCAGTGACCATGGACCTGCGCGGCCATGGTGACTCCGACGCCACGTTCGACACCTACGACGACGTCGCTGCCGGGACCGACGCCCTGGCGCTGGTCGCCGAGCTCGGTGTCGACAGCGCCACGCTGGTGGGCAACTCCATGTCCGCCGGTGCCGTGGTCTGGGCCGCGGCCGAGCAGCCCGATGCGGTCTCCCGGCTCGTGCTGATCGGGCCCTTCGTGCGCAATGTCCCCATGAACCCTCTGCTCGGCGTGGCGTTCCGGATCGCCATGAGCGGTCCATGGGCGACGCGCGTCTGGACGTCTTATCTCGGCAACCTCTCTCCCGGTCGACGGCCCGCTGACTTCGCCGAGCATCGAGCAGCCATCGCGGAGAGCTTGAAGCGGCCCGGCCACGCGCGAGCCTTCACGGCCACGACGCGCACCAGCCATGCTCCGGCCGAGGCTCGGCTCGACGAGGTGCAGGCTCCGAGCCTCGTCGTGATGGGTGAAAGGGACCCGGACTTCCCGAACCCCGCCGCCGAAGCCAGATTCGTGGCCGACCGGCTGGGGGCGAGGGTGCTGATGGTCGCCGAGGCAGGGCACTACCCGCAATCGGAGCGTCCTGACGTGGTGGGTCCGGCCCTGGTGGACTTCCTCGGCGCGGACTGAGCGGATCCGGCGCCCGCACCGGCCAGTGGCTGGAGGACCGGTCAAGGGTCCCAGGTGTCCGGGCGGTCCGAGGAGTCACGCGGTAGGCCCCGTGGGACTCGAACCCACAACCAACGGATTAAAAGTCCGGAGCTCTGCCAATTGAGCTAGGGGCCCGGGGGATCTGGGGATTAATCGGGAGAACCCTCTGGATAACTCCGGTGTAGTTCTCAACGGTCCTCAGCTCCGCTGGCACAGCGTAACGGACTCGAACGCGCTGGTCCGCATACAAGCCGGGAGGCTCCCACCGTCCGGGTCTCGTGGATTTCAGCATTGCCGAACGGTTCACCCCGGGCGTCACACCTAGGACATGCTCGCGCAGCGAAGGTCCACAGTGGGCGGCCTACCCGCGAGATGGCCGACAGGGGGTGCTTGGAGACGACTTCACGTTCTTGCGAGGTCGAGTTGACGCTGGGCCCGGTGGTGAGCGGATGAGCGGTCTTGGCCCGGTGCACTGACCGGGGAGACCGGTGTAGGGAGTGGGATGGTCGGTCCGGCGGCGGATAGGAGGTGGCGCTCACACCTCACCTGAGTCGCGCTCCAGCACCGGGTCGTGGCTACATCGAAGACGGTGTCGGCGCGGTCCACGACCACCCCGCCCGCCGCACCTTGGAGTCGCCTTCAACGGTCCAAGGCGACGGCAGGCTGCGAGCACCGGGACCGAGACGGATCGGAACTGGACGAGTCGAGGGCGCCCACGTTCCGGGCACGGTCAGGGCACGGTCCGGGCACGGTCCGGGCACGGTCCGGTGGTCTAGGAGCTGGTGTTCGGGTGGTCAGCCGCCTTGGTGGTCGGGGCGCCACTCCCCGCGCAGGGCGTCCTGCACGTGCTGTCGGAGGTGCCGCAGACGCTCGCGCTCGGTGTCATCGAAGTCCTGGCCGTCGGCGGTCTCGGTGAGCCGCTCGAGCTGGTCGCGGACGGCCACCCGGTGCGCCGGCTGGTCGGTCGACCAGGCCAGCTCGCGGAGCAGTACGAACAACCGGGCCATGACGTCGGGGTCACCGGCCCCGTAGCGCCGCGGCCCGCCCATCGCGAGGTCGAGCAGGTCGTTGAGGTCGGGCAGCACGCTGACGACGCGGGTGACCCCCTGGTGGTCGTGTCTTACCGAGGGTCCCAGGTCCCGGGTGGCCAGGTCGCACAGCAGAGCCGAGCTGTGCGCCAGGGCATGCACGGCCGTTGTCGGGTCGTTGATGCCCGGTGAGAGGGCCTTGTTGACGACGTCGGTGAGCTGGCGCAGGCCATAGCTCACGTTCTGCGCCGCAGTGTCCTCGTAGCGCACGCTGACCGCGCTGGCGACCTGGCGTCGCAGCTGGTCGGCGGCGTCGCGCTGAAGCGTCCTGCCCGACCGCGGCCAGGCGAAGCCGAACGGTGAGCCGGCAACGAGGGAGGCACCGGAGGTGCTCTCGACCAGGACGACGGCGTCGGCCTGTACGGCGGCAGCGAGGATCCGCTCCTCGTCCAGGGCGGTGACGAACCCGGACGCCGCGGCGAGCAGGGGAAGCGCGTACGGCGGGACTTCGGGCAGCTCGACCGGGTGGCTCGCCGGGTCACGCTCGGGCACCACCCTGCGTAGCGTGTCCTCGGCCTCGGCATGCACCCGCTTCAACATCGTCTCGACGCGGATCTCGCGGGCCAGGTGCGCCAGGAAGAGCACCAGGCCGATCACGCTCGCCAGCGCCAGCACGAACGCCAGGGTCAGCGAGACCTGCGGGACGAACGCGCTTTGGCGTGCGGTGTCGGTGCGCACCGAGCGCAGCACGGTGAGGGTGTAGACGAACGTCGCCAGGAAGAGCGCTAGCGTGCCGTGCACGAAGCGGTCGCTGGTGAACGTGCGCAGCAGTCGAGGCGAGAACTGCCCGCTCGCCAGCTGCAGCGTCACCACCGTCAGGGAGAACGTCAGCGAGGTCATCGTCACCAGAGACCCCGCCACCGCGCCCAGCACCGCCCGCGCGGCCTCGGCGCCGCCGCCGAACAGGTAGGCCCGCACCCCTTGCGGCAGGGCGTCGTCGATGTGCGCGTCGAAGAGCGGCAGTGAGACTCCCAGAGCGACGGCAACGACGATGGCCAGGCTCGGCATCGGCCACAGCTGGGTGCGGAACGCATCGGTGAGCACCGAGAGTCGTCTGCCGATCGTGGTGTTCTGGCTCATCGGGACCTCCCGGCTCGTGGACGCGGCGCAGCACAGCATGTCACCGGCGACCCAGCAGCCCGGGGGTCATGGCCTCGGGTGGGACGAGGGTGTTGCCATCCCAGCCTGACGCCACCACCGCGACGCCGTCACCGGCGCGCAGCACCAACACGCCCTCGTCCGCACCGAGAACCACACTACGATCCACGCGCCACCCCGTCCGACCAGCCACCGGGGACGCTACCGGGATCCCCGACGACGACGCTCCCATACGACCGCAGCCGTAACCCGCATCGGTATCTGCGCCATACGGACGCCCGGTAGGACGCCTCGGATCTATCGCAGTGTGCGCGCCTGATCTAGCCGATGAGCGTGCATCGTTCGGGTCGTGGCGTCAGCCATCTGCCATCGCAAGCGTTCCGACATTGGCCTGGACGCGTTCCGGTCCCCGACCCCGACGATGGCGACGAGGTCCCATGCGTGCAGGTCAGAACTAACGTCCAGATGCCCCAGGGGCCCGGGCGGGGCGCCGGCTGTCAGGACCGGGCAGCCTCGGCCCATCATCGCAGACGAGCCGCCCCGCCGTACGGCCCGGGGAATGCTTGCGAAGGCCCGTGGAAACCGGCCGGACCGGCCGCCCGTGAGGCTCTCGCCACGCCCCCGACACGAAGAGTTCACGAGCTCCGCGAGATTCGTGCGTCCCGGATCGTGGTCTTGGGCCGTTCCCTTGGTAATGTCTTACTTGCAACAGGTGCAAGTTCCAGCAGGTAGACGCCCGCGGAGTTTGTGATCCAACGGCGTTTCTTCTTCGTGTCTGCAAGCCACGCAAGTCGGAGCGACGTGTCACCGCATCTGGTGCGGGGTCGTCGAAGTGACGGCCTCTCGCCCCGACTAAGGAGTACAAGAGCAATGGCTCAGGGCACCGTGAAGTGGTTCAACGCCGAGAAGGGTTTCGGCTTCATTGCGCAGGAGGACGGCGGCGACGACGTCTTCGTGCACTACTCGGCGATTCAGACCAACGGCTACAAGTCGCTGGACGAGAACCAGAAGGTCGAGTTCGACGTCACCCAGGGCCCGAAGGGTCCTCAGGCGGAGAACGTTCGCCCGGTCTGATTCCGGCCTCAGGACAGCACCTGTCCTGAAACTGATGGAGAGGCTCCGACCCGAAAGGGTCGGGGTCTCTTCGCTTTTGGGGCAAACTGTGCTCAGGCCCGGCCGTCGCCGGGCGGGCCTGGTCAGCAGGGGGACGTCCGACGAGCGAGAAGGGTGCACCCGATGAGTGATCAGTTCGACATCTCGCTCGAGGACAGCGACCTCCTCGGCGAGGTCGAGCTCACCACCAACCTGATCATCGCCGCCAGCGAATCCGAAGGACCGCTGAGCCTGACCGAGATCGACCGGATCCTCGGCGTGGTGCCGCCGCGGCGGGCCGCCGGCGATCCCCCGCCTGACCCGCCCCCGGGAGTGGCACATACCCCGTAGGGGTATGATGGGGTCATGACGGACCGGTCCTACGGCTACATCCAGAACAAGGACGCCCACCTCAAGCGGCTGCGCCGCATCGAGGGCCAGGCGCGCGGGATCCAGCGGATGGTCGAGGAGGAGAAGTACTGCATCGACATCCTCACCCAGATCTCCGCGATGACCAAGGCGCTGCAGGCCGTCAGCCTGGCGCTGCTGGAGGAGCACATGAACCACTGCGTCGTCGACGCCGCGCGCCAGGGCGACGCGGAGGCGCAGGAGAAGGTCCATGAAGCAGTCGAGGCGATCGCCCGCCTGGTGCGGTCGTGAGGAGGAAGACGATGAGTGACGTGAGCACCTGGACGGTGACGGGCATGACCTGCGGGCACTGCGTGGCGTCGGTGACCGAGGAGGTCGGCGAGCTGCCCGGGGTGCAGCAGGTCGACGTGGTCCTCGAGACCGGGGAGGTGACCGTGACCAGCGCGGCACCGATGGAGCGAGCCGCGATGGCCGAGGCCGTGGCGGAAGCCGGGTACGCACTCGCATGAGTGCCGTGGGCGACGTGGGAGACCTGGGCGACGTCGAGCTGGCCATCACAGGGATGACCTGTGCGTCGTGCGCGAACCGGATCGAGCGCAAGCTCAACAAGCTCGACGGCGTGAGCGCGACGGTCAACTTCGCCACCGAGAAGGCCCGGGTGCGGTTCCCCGACTCGGTGAGTGCCGACGACCTGCTGGCCACCGTCGCCGCAGCCGGGTACGCCGCCCGCCTGCCCGAGCCCGACCGTCCGGCACCGGAGCAGGAGCGGCGGGCCGACCCGCTCTTCCAGCGACTGGTGGTCTCCACGGTGCTGGGGGTGCCGGTGATCGCGATGGCGATGGTCCCGGCGTTGCAGTTCACCTATTGGCAGTGGGCGTCGTTGACCCTTGCCGCGCCCGTCGCCGTGTGGGGGGCCTGGCCGTTCCACCGGGCCGCCTGGGCCAACCTGCGGCACCGCTCCACGACCATGGACACCCTGATCTCCGGCGGCGTGCTGGCCGCGTTCGGCTGGTCGCTCGTCGCCCTCTTCCTCGGCACCGCCGGCACCCCCGGCATGACGCACCCCTTCGAGTTCACCCTCGCGCGCAGCGACGGACTCGACCACATCTACCTCGAGGCTGCGGCCGGGGTCACGATCTTCCTGCTGGCCGGGCGCTGGTTCGAGCACCGCGCCAAGCGGCAGGCCGGGGCGGCCCTCACCGCCCTGCTCGAGCTGGGCGCCAAGGACGTCACCGTGCTGTACGACGGGGTCGAGACCGTGGTCCCGATCGCGCGACTGCGGGTCGGCGACCTGTTCGTGGTGCGCCCCGGCGAGCGGATCGCCACCGACGGCCTGGTGGAGTCCGGCACCTCCGCGGTCGACGCCTCCCTCCTCACCGGCGAGTCGGTGCCGGTGGAGGTCGGCCCGGGCGATCCGGTCGTGGGCAGCACCGTCAACGCCGGCGGCCGGCTCGTCGTCCGGGCCGGCACGGTGGGGGCCGACACCCAGCTGGCCCGGCTCGCGCGGCTCGTCGAGCAGGCCCAGACCGGCAAGGCGCAGGTGCAGCGGCTGGCCGACCGGATCTCCGGGGTCTTCGTGCCGGTGGTCATCGCGCTGTCGCTGGCCACCCTGGTCGGCTGGCTGGTCAGCGGCGCCGCGGCTGCCACGGCGTTCACCGCCGCGGTCGCGGTGCTGATCATCGCCTGCCCGTGCGCCCTCGGCCTGGCCACGCCGATGGCCCTGCTGGTCGGGACCGGGCGCGGGGCGCAGCTCGGCATCGTGATCAAGGGCCCCGAGATCCTCGAGTCCACCCGCCGGGTGGACACCGTCGTGCTCGACAAGACCGGCACCATCACCACCGGGGCGATGGCCCTGGTGGAGATCGTCGGCGGCGACGAGGTCGCCCGCTACGGCGGCGCCCTGGAAGCCGCGTCCGAGCACCCGATCGCGCGAGCCGTGGCCGAGGGGTCCCGGCAGCGGGTCGGTGAGCTGGCCGAGGTCGAGGAGTTCATCAGCCTCCCCGGTCTGGGCGTCGAGGGCCGGGTCGCCGGCCGGGCCGTGCTCGTCGGTCGACCCCAGCTGCTCGAGGAGCGCGGGCAGGTGCTGAGCCCTGAGCTGAGGGCCGCCTTCGAGGCGGCACAGGCAGCAGGACGCACCACCGTCGCGGTGGCCTGGGACGGTGCCGCGCGTGGGCTCTTCGTGGTGGCCGACGAGGTCAGGGCGACCTCCCGTGAGGCGGTGCTGGAGCTGCGCGCGCTGGGCCTGACACCTGTGCTGCTCACCGGTGACAACCGGCGCTCCGCGGAGGCCGTGGCTCGCGAGGTGGGCATCGACGAGGTGATCGCCGAGGTGCTCCCGGAGGGCAAGGTCGAGACGGTGCGCCGCCTGCAGGCCGAGGGGCGGGTCGTGGCCATGGTCGGTGACGGCGTCAACGACGCGGCCGCCCTCGCCCAGGCCGATCTCGGGTTGGCGATGGGCACCGGAACCGACGTGGCCATCGAGGCGGCCGACCTCACCCTGGTCAGGGGTGACCTGCGGGTCGCGGCCGACGCGATCCGACTGTCGCGGCGGACCCTGGCAGTGATCAAGGGCAACCTGTTCTGGGCCTTCGCCTACAACCTGGTCGGGCTGCCGATCGCGGCGGCGGGACTGCTCAACCCGATGCTCGCCGGTGGCGCGATGGCACTGTCGTCGGTCTTCGTGGTGACCAACAGCCTCCGGTTGCGGCGCTTCTCCTGATCAGCACGTCTCGAACACCACCGGACCGCTGGTCAGCTCGGAGAGCACGTACTGACCCGGGGCCCCGGTGAGGTCGAGCCGGGCCAGCGTGCCGTCGGCGCTCGCGGCGTCGACCCGGAACCGGTCCGCCCAGTCACCGCCCTTGCCGACGGCCTCCCCCGAGGCCAGGGTGGCCCGCGCCCGGGCGTTGGCGGTGGCCTGCGCCGGGGTCTCGAAGTCCATCACCACCCGGGCCCGCCGGTCGGGGATGACGGCCACCAGCAGCCCGGTGAGCGGACTCACGCCGCCGGCCTCCTCGACCCGCTGGGCGGCCAGTCGCTGGTCGGCGTCGTCGGCCTGCGACATGGCGAGGTCTGCACAGGCGAACTGCCCGGTGAACAGCACCGCCGCCAACGGGTCGCCGGCCGCCTGCACGAGGTCGGTCGAACCCGTGAGGTGGTCACCCTCCCCCCGGGCAGCGCGTACGGCGCCGGACAGGTAGCCGGACGCGTCGGAGGCCAGCACCAGGTGCCGGTCGGCCAGCAGCGCGACGTACTGGAGCTCGGGGGTGAGCGTGGGGTCGATCGTCGGGACCAGATCGGCCCCGCCCTCCCACACGCCGTCCTCCTGGCCCGGCCGCTGGTAGCCCAGGCCGCCGAGCCGGTCGGCCAGGCGGTCGAAGTCGACGTCGTCGGGCAGCCGGAGCTCCAGCACCGCACCCTTCTCGGACTGTCCGTACAGCTCCCACGACGCGGTCGCGGGCGAGAAGCCGAAGTGCCGCTGCAGCGCCGAAGCCGACTCGGCAAGCGTGGAGGCGCCGGAGAGGTCGCGGTCGAAGGCCTGCGCCACGAGGGCGTCGACATCGGCCCCGGTGGGCGAGTCGCCGGGCTCGGCACCCAGCTCCCGGCGTACCCCCGCCCAGTCGGTCCACGACGCGCGCAGGGTGTCGGCCGGCAGCAGGTGCACCGCGCGGGCGGCTTCGGTGTCGGGGCCACGGCGCCACCACGCCAGCCCGGCGGCAGTCATCCCCACGAGCAGGGTCGCCAGCACCAGGGCGACCAGCTTGCGTCGTTTCACGGGTCGCTCCTCGCTCCGGGCCGCGATGGTGTGAGACTTGGCGCATGTCGACATCGCGGCCGGACGTGCACGCTGCGGGTGCGGTCGTGACCAGGCGTGGTCTGCAGGTGCTCCTCGTGCACCGGCCGAAGTACGACGACTGGTCCTTCCCCAAGGGCAAACTGGACAGGGGCGAACACGTTACGGCCGCCGCCGTTCGAGAAGTGGCCGAGGAGACCGGCCTCGACGTCCGGCTGGGCCCGCCGCTGCGCTCGCAGCGCTACGCCGCCGGCAACAGGATGAAGACCGTCCACTACTGGATGGGGCGGGTGATCGGCAGCGACGACATCAGCGGCTACCAGGCGAACGAGGAGATCGACGAGGTCTGCTGGGTCACCTACGCGGACGCCATGGACCTGCTCACCTACCCCTACGACCGCGAGACCCTGCGCGAGTCAGAGCCGCTGCGCAAGAAGACCCGCGCGTTCGTGGTGCTCCGTCACGCCAAGGCCCGGGCCCGCGGCAGCTGGCGCAAGGACGACCGCCGGCGGCCGCTCCTGGCTGCGGGCGGGCTGCAGGCCGAACGCCTGGTGCCGGTGCTCGCGGCGTACGACGTGGGGCTGGTGGCCTCCTCGAGCAGCCTGCGCTGCGTCGACACCGTCGCGCCGTACGCCGACGTGGCCGGGCTGACGCTCCAGCAGTTCGACGGGCTCACCGAGGAGGACGCCACGGCGTCCGGGGTGCTGGAGATCGTCGACGGGCTGGTGGCCCACCGCGACGGAGTGGTGCTGTGCACGCACCGGCAGGTGCTGGCTGCGGTGTTCGACTCCCTCGGGGTGCCTGACGCCGCCCTCGACCCGGGTGCGCTGCTCGTCGTGCACCTGCGCAAGGGGCGGGCGGTCGCCGTCGAGCGCCACCCGCGCTGAGCCAGCCCCGGAGCCCAGGCGTGTTCATGTGACGGACGCCACGATTCCGCCGGGCCGTCGCCGAATGGGTCGCCACCGTTCACGCCTCGTTCACCGACGCCGACGGATCCGGTCACCTGTGCTCCCTAGCGTCAGCGCGTCAGTACTTCGTCAATGTGCAGGAGACTCCGAAGTGAACCGCACTTCCATTCGTCGCATGATCGTCCCGACCGTCGCCGCCCTCAGCCTCGGCCTCGGCCTCGGCGCGTGTGGCGCGGGCAACGAGGACCCGGCCCCCGCCTCAAGTGACTCGGCCTCGACCGGCGGCAGCCTCAGCGGCACCCTCGCAGGTGGTGGCTCCAGCGCCCAGGACAAGGCCCAGGCCGCGTGGCGCGCCGGCTTCCAGGGTGCCAACCCCGACGTCACCATCAACTACGACCCGGTCGGCTCGGGTGACGGTCGCCAGAACTTCATCTCCGGCGCCTACGAGTTCGGCGGCACCGACTCCGCCCTCAATGACGACGAGGGTGAGCTGTCGGCTGCGAAGGAGCGCTGCGGCGGCGAGGATGCCATCGAGATCCCCGCGTACGTCAGCCCGATCGCCGTTGCGTTCAACCTGCCGGGCATCGACAGCCTCAACCTGTCGGCCTCCACCGTCGCGAAGATCTTCGACGGCAAGATCACCACGTGGAACGACCCGGCGATCGCCGCCGAGAACGACAGCGTCGACCTGCCCAGCACCCGGATCACGCCCGTGCACCGCTCGGACGACTCCGGCACCACCGGCAACTTCACCGACTACCTGTCCAAGGCCGGCGACGGCGCGTGGGGCTACGACCCCGACGGCGTGTGGCCGATCAAGGGTGGCGAGGGTGGCGACGGAACGTCGGGCCTGATCGGGGCAGTCTCCGACGGTGAGGGCGCCATCGGCTACGCCGACGACAGCGCCGTCAAGGACACCCCGCTCGGCGTCGTCTCGCTGAAGGTGGGCGACTCCTACAACCCGCCCACCCCCGAAGGTGCCGCCAAGGTCGTCGCCGTCTCGCCGCCCGTCGAGGGCCGCTCGGACGTCGACATGGCCGTCGACGTGGACCGCACCACCACCGAGGCGGGGGCCTACCCGCTGCTGGTCTCGTCGTACCTGCTGGCCTGCCAGCACTACGACGACGCCAACACCGCAGCCCTGGTGAAGGGCTTCCTGTCGTTCATCGTCTCGAGCGAGGGCCAGCAGGCCGCCGCCGCCGAGGCCGGCTCCGCTCCGCTGGAGTCCGGAGTGGCGGAGAAGGCGGCAGGGATCGTAGGGAGCATCGCGGCCAAGTAACCTGATCCACGTTCATGCGAGTGCGGCGGCTCGGGAGCATTCCCGGGCCGCCGCGCCACCGTGACTGATTGACCGTCAGGAGCCTCGTGTCCGCCACCGCCACCACCGACAAGCCGCCTCGGCAACTCGGCGACCGGGTGTTCTCCGGCGTTGCCCTCGCCTCCGGCGTGATCATCATGCTCGCCCTGGCGGGGGTGTTCTTCTTCCTCGCCCTCGAGGGTGCGCCCGCGCTGTCCCTGCCGGAGAACATCTACCGGCCGGCCACCGACTTCTGGTCCTACGTCGGCCCCCTCGTCTTCGGTACGACGCTGGCCGCGGTGATCGCCCTGGTGCTCGCGGTGCCGTTCGCGATCGCCATCGCGCTGTTCATCTCGCACTACGCGCCCAAGCGGCTGGCGGTCCCGATCGCCTACGTGATGGACCTGCTCGCCGCGGTGCCCAGCGTCGTCTACGGGCTCTGGGGTGGCGGCGTGCTCAACGTGGCCATCCAGCCGCTGCTGGTCTGGCTGCACGACCACCTCGGCTTCCTGCCGTTCTTCGCGGGTCCGCCGTCGGCCACCGGCAAGACCATCCTGACAGCCGGAGTGGTGCTCGCCATCATGGTGCTGCCGATCATCAGCGCGATCTCGCGCGAGGTGTTCGCGCAGACCCCGCGGCTCAACGAGGAGGCGGCGCTCGCCCTCGGTGCCACTCGCTGGGAGATGATCCGGATGACGGTCTTCCCCTACGGTCGCTCCGGCGTCGTGTCGGCCACCATGCTCGGACTGGGCCGCGCCCTCGGCGAGACGATGGCGGTGGCCATGGTGCTCTCCGCCACGCCGATCGTCACCCTCAACCTGATCTCGAGCACCAACCCGGCCACCATCGCCTCCAACATCGCCCAGAACTACAAGGAGGCCACCGCGGACAAGCAGGCACTCCTGATCGCCACCGGACTGGTCCTCTTCGCGTTCACCTTCCTGGTGAACTTCGCCGCCCGGTGGATAGCCGGCCGCAGCGAGCGGAGGCTGAACCGATGAGCGTCGGACTCGACAAGGGGCCGGACCTCGGCCCCGCGGCCTCGATGCCGCTGAGCCACGCCAAGCTGCCCGAGTGGGCCGCGCTGCTGGTGGGAGTCGTCTCGCTGGCCGCGGCCGGACTACTGGGCCTGCTCCTGGGCTGGGGCCCGGTGGCCGTCGTCGTGGTCGCCGTGCCGGTCTTCCTGGTCGCGCTGCCTGCCTGGTCGGCTGTCGTGGAGAACCGCCGGGCCGCCGTCGACCGGCTGGTCACCGGACTGATCTGGACCGCCTTCGGCATCGCCTGCGTGCCGTTGGTCTGGCTGCTCTTCGTGGTGGTCAAGAACGGCCTGCCCACGGTCACCGAGAACTTCCCGAACTTCCTCACCTTCTCGATGCGCAACGTCATCGGTGACGCCCAGGGCGGCATCTACCACGCGATGATCGGCACCCTGCTGGTCACCGCCGCGGCCACGGTGATCTCGGTGCCGCTGGGGCTGTTCACCGCGGTCTACCTGGTGGAGTACGGCAAGAACAACCGGATCGGGAGGGTGATCACGTTCCTGGTCGACGTGATGACCGGCATCCCCTCCATCGTCGCCGGCCTGTTCGCACTGGCGCTCTTCACGCTCTTCTTCGGCCCCGGCATCCGGATCGGCTTCGGCGGCTCGGTCGCGCTGTCGCTGCTGATGGTGCCGACCGTGGTGCGCTCCGCGGAGGAGATGCTGCGGCTGGTGCCCGACGACCTGCGGGAGGCGTCGTACGCGCTGGGGGTGCCGAAGTGGCGCACGATCACCAAGATGGTGATCCCGACCGCACTCGGCGGCATCATCACCGGCGTCGTGCTGGCCATCTCGCGGGTCATCGGCGAGACCGCGCCGTTGCTCGTGGTGGCCGGTTTCGCCGACTCCGCCAACACCAACCTGTTCGACGGGCGGATGAT
Source organism: Propionibacteriales bacterium (assembly GCA_038214475.1). GTDB lineage: Bacteria > Actinomycetota > Actinomycetes > Propionibacteriales > Nocardioidaceae > Nocardioides. The sequence goes on from JBBQRV010000003.1 coordinate 49,966, forward strand.
GACCCTGCCGGTCTTCATCTTCACGCAGTACGCCACCTCGACCCCGAAGGGCACCTCCTACGCCTGGGGTGGCGCGTTCGTGTTGATCGTGATCGTCATGCTGCTCAACCTCGTCGCCCGCATCATCGGCAGGATCTTCGCCCCCAAGACCGGGCGCTGAAAGGGAATCACCACATGGCCAAGAGCATCGACGTCTCCGACCTGGACATCTACTACGGCGACTTCCTCGCCGTCCAGGGCGTCAACATGACCATCAAGGCGCGGTCTGTCACCGCCTTCATCGGGCCCTCCGGCTGCGGCAAGTCGACCATGCTGCGCTCGCTGAACCGGATGCACGAGGTGATCCCGGGCGCACGCGTCGAGGGCAAGGTCACCGTCGACGGGCAGGACCTGTACGGCGCCAACGTGGACCCGGTCGCCGTACGCCGGCAGATCGGCATGGTCTTCCAGCGACCCAACCCGTTCCCGACGATGTCGATCTACGACAACGTGCTGGCCGGCAACCGGCTCAACGCCAAGAAGCTGAAGAAGGCGGCCTCCGACGAGATCGTCGAGAGGTCGCTCCAGGGCGCGAACCTCTGGACCGAGGTCAAGGACCGGCTGAACAAGCCCGGGATGGGCCTCTCCGGAGGTCAGCAGCAGCGGCTGTGCATCGCCCGGGCGATCGCCGTCGAGCCGGAGGTGCTGCTGATGGACGAGCCCTGCTCCGCGCTCGACCCGATCTCCACCTCGGCGATCGAGGACCTGATCCACGACCTGAAGTCCGACTACACGATCGTGATCGTCACCCACAACATGCAGCAGGCGGCCCGGGTCTCCGACGAGACCGGCTTCTTCAACCTCAAGGCGACCGGCGAGCCCGGTCACCTGGTGGAGTTCAACTCCACCCAGAAGATGTTCGCGAACCCCGACAACGAGGCGACCGAGGCCTACATCTCCGGCCGGTTCGGCTGAGCTGCTGGTCGTTCAGTCCAGGATCCGGGCGACCCGGTCGAGCCGCTCGGGCACCAGCGCGAACCAGGCCCAGGGGCCGCGGCGCTCCCGGGTGAGGATGCCGGCGTCCGTGAGCACCTTGAGGTGGTGGCTCACGGTCGGCTGGCTCAGTCCGAGGGGCGGCGTCAGGTCGCAGACGCAGGCCTCACCCGCCGGCGAGGCACGGATGATGCTCAGCAGCTGGAGTCGCGCCGGGTCGGCCACCGCCTTGAGCAGCCGGGCGAGCTCGTCGGCGTCGTCGCGGTCGAGGGGCGCCGCCCCGATGCCCGTGCAGCACTCGGCGGTGCTGCTGGGCTGCGCACTGGTCCCGGTCACCGTGGTCTCCTCTCGCTCGGCCTTCATATTGACAGGTGTCGATGTGGATGCCAACCTCAACCCATCGAGTCCCATCGATATGGAGAAGAGTCATGGCGTTGCGCCATCCCGCACCGGAGCTGACCGACGATGTCGCACCGGACCCCCGGTCCCTGGCCCGCAAGGCCCTCGCCGAGCTGGTCGGGACCGCCTTCCTGGTGGCCGCCGTGGTGGGCTCGGGAATCGCCGCCGCCCGGCTCTCGCCGGACGACGTCGGCCTCCAGCTGCTCGAGAACAGCCTGATCACCGGTGCCGCCCTGGTCGCCCTGATCCTCACCCTGCAACCGGTCTCGGCGGCGTTCAACCCGGTGGTCACCCTGGTCGAGTGGGCGCTGGGGCTCCTCGGCCCGCGTGACGTGGGCGTGCTGGTCTCCGCGCAGCTCGCCGGCGGCGCGCTGGGTGCGGTGGTGGCCAACCTGATGTTCGACCTGCCCGCCGTGACCCTGTCCGTGCACGAGCGCAGCGGGAGCGGGCTCTGGCTCGGCGAGGTGGTGGCCACGCTGGGCCTCCTCGTGGTCGTGTTCGGTGGCCTGCGCACCGGGCGCAGCGACACGGTGGCCTATGCGGTGGGCGGCTACATCACCGCGGCGTACTGGTTCACCAGCTCCACGAGCTTCGCGAACCCGGCCGTCACCGTGGCCCGGATGCTCTCCGACACGTTCGCCGGGATCGCACCGTCGTCCGCGCCGGTCTTCGTGCTGATGCAGCTGGTGGGTGCGGCACTGGCCGTCGTCCTGGTGCGTGCGTTGTTCCCGGCGGCCGGCCCGGCTGCCGTCGCCCCCTCCCACCTGTCGGAGGGCTGACCCGTGGAGGACCCGATGACCGAGAAGCCGTCCGTGCTGTTCGTCTGCGTGCACAACGCCGGCCGTTCGCAGATGGCCGCGGCGTACGTCGCGCACCTGTCCGGAGGCGCCGTCGAGGTGCGCTCGGCGGGCTCCGAGCCGGGGGACCGGGTGAACCCCTCCGCCGTCGCCGTGATGGCCGAGGAGGGAATCGACCTGACCGGCGAGACCCCGAAGATCCTCACCACCGCGGCGGTGCAGGAGTCCGACGTGGTGATCACCATGGGCTGTGGCGACACCTGCCCGATCTTCCCCGGCAAGCGCTACGAGGACTGGGTCCTCGACGACCCCGCCGGCCAGGGTGTCGACGCCGTCCGTCCGATCCGTGACGAGATCCGCTCCCGGGTGGTGGACCTGCTGGCCTCGCTGGGGGTCATGTCGGGATAGTCCGAGAGCTTTCGGTCTCTTCTGACCCGTGAACCCGACCGAAACCTCTCGGACTATCCCGGCGGTGCCCTGTGGATGACCGAATTAGGACGACCCGTCCCGGGGCACCATCCCCGACGTGGGATGGGAACCGACGGCACGCATGGCACTGGAGGCGGCGCGACCTGGGCTCGTCGTACCGCTCCGGACGGACCGGACCGGCCGCGACGGCCCTACTCCGCGGCAGGCCCGCGGGCGTCGGCACCGGCGTACGAGTCGGGGGTTCTACGTGCCGAGCGAGCTCGACGCCACCCTGCCGGAACAGCGGATCGTGGAGGCCGCGGCAGTGCTGCCCGACTTCGGCGGCGTCACCGGCTGGGCCGGGCTCCGGTGGGCCGGAGGTGCATGGTTCGACGGAAGCGGTGCGGGTGGCGTCGGGAGACGCCCGGTCGTGCTGGCGACGGGGTACGCCGACGTGCTCGGACAGCCCGGCATCGATGTGTCCCAGGAGCGTCTCGGCCCGGCGGAGCTGACGCGGATCGACGGCCTGTGGATCACCGAGCCGGTGAGATCGCTCTGCTTCGAGATGCGCTACGCGGGGTCGGATCGGGCCGCGGTCGAAGCGCTCGACCTGGCGGCGTACTCCGACCTGGTCTCCGTCGCCGAGGCGGCCGACTACGCGCGGGGGCGCAACGGGTGGACCGGGATCCCGCGGTGCCGCCGCGCGCTCGCTCTGGCCGACGAGAACAGCTGGTCACCGCAGGAGACCCGGTTGCGGCTGGTCTGGATGTTCGACGCCGGGCTTCCTCGGCCGCTGTGCAACCGCCCCGTCTTCGACCTGGCCGGGCACCACCTCGGGACTCCCGATCTGCTCGACCCGGTGGCGGGCCTGGTGGGCGAGTACGACGGAAGTCTGCACCTGGTCACCTCGCAGCGACGCCGGGACCGCGACCGGGAGCAGATGTTCCGCGATCACGGGCTCGAGTACGTCGCCATCATGGCGGGCGACGGTCGGCACACGACCGTACGGCGGCTGCTGGGCGCCCGCCGCCGCGAGCGCTTTCTGCCGGAAGGAGAGCGGCAGTGGAGCATCGAGGCTCCGACCTGGTGGCCGGCGACGTACACGGTGGCCCAGCGTCGGGCGCTCGACGCCGAGCAGCGTGAGCGGTGGCTGCGCACTCGACTGCGGGTGGGCTGAGCCGAGACTTCGGGATAGTCCGAGAGCTTTCGGTCGCTTCTGGCCCGAGAACCCGACCGAAACCTCTCGGACTATCCCGAAAACCCCGGACCTCACGCCCCCATCAGCGGATGCAGGATCCAGTAGCAGAGGGCGGCGACGAGGCCGGCGGCGGGGAAGGTGAGCACCCAGGCGGCCACGATGGAGCGGGCCACGCCCCAGCGCACCGCCGAGAGCCGCTTGGTGGCGCCGACGCCCATCACCGCTGAGGTGATGGTGTGCGTGGTTGAGATCGGGGCCTCGAAGGCGAACGCCGTGGTGTACAGCACCCCGGCGGCCACGGACTCGGCGGCG
>JBBQRV010000004.1:0-44081 GCA_038214475.1 Propionibacteriales bacterium
GGGATCGGCATCAACACCGCCCACGAGCTGGGACACAAGCGCGAGGCCAACGAGCGCTGGCTGTCCAAGATCGCCCTGGCCCAGAGCTTCTACGGGCACTTCTACATCGAGCACAACCGTGGCCACCACGTGCGGGTGGCCACCCCCGAGGACCCCGCGAGCAGCCGGGTCGGCGAGAACTTCTACCAGTTCTGGCCGCGGACGGTGCTCGGCTCACTGCGCAGCGCCTGGCGCCTCGAGGAGCGCCGGCTGCTGCGCCGGCACCGGCACGCGTTCCGGCTCGACAACGACGTCCTGAACGCCTGGCTGATGTCGGCGCTGCTGTGGACGGCGATGGTGGTCTGGCTCGGCCCCGGCATCGCGCCGTACCTCGTGCTCCAGGCGGTGGTCGGCCTCACCCTGCTCGAGATCGTCAACTACATGGAGCACTACGGCATGCTGCGGGCCAAGGTCGGCCTCGGTGAGCGGGAGCGCTACGAGCGGGTCGACCCGTCGCACTCGTGGAACTCCAACAACATCGCCACCAACGTGCTGCTCTACCACCTGCAGCGACACAGCGACCACCACGCCAACCCGACCCGGCGCTACCAGAGCCTGCGCGACTACGAGGAGTCGCCGGTGCTGCCGACGGGGTACGCCGGCATGATCCTGCTCGCCCTGGTGCCGCCGCTGTGGCGCCGGGTGATGGACCCGCGGGTCCTCGCCCACGTGGACGGCGACCTCACCCGCGCCAACCTCAGCCCCCGCAAGCGTGCGCGGATCCTGGCCGCGCACCCCCTGCCGGTGACCGGGGCCGTGGCGGCCCCCGGGGCCGCGGGCCCGGTCACCCCGGCGGCAGAGGTGCTCGCGGCCCGGTGCCCCGGCTGCTTCTACACCTACGACGTGCGCACCGGTGACGAGCACGAGGGCTTCGCCGCCGGCACCTCCTGGGCGGACATCCCGGACTCGTGGTGCTGTCCCGACTGCGGTGTCCGCGACAAGGTCGACTTCGTGCCGGTGGAGCCCCAGGTCGCCTGAGGCCCCAGAATGGGCGCATGCCCGACCCGATGCGCGCGCGGATCCTGGACGCCGCCACCGAGCTGACCACCGAGGCGGGTTGGTCGGCGGTGACGATGGCCCGGCTCGCCGCGCAGGTCGGGGTCAGCAGGCAGACGGTCTACAACGAGGTCGGCTCCAAGGCGGCGCTCGCCGAGGCGATGATCCTCACCGAGCTCGCCCGGTTCCTCGACCAGGTCGGCTCGGCCTTCGCCGCCCACCCCGACGACCTGGTCGCCGCGGTCCGCGAGGCCTGCCTCAGGGTGCTCGAGCTGGCTCGCGACAACACCCTGCTCAAGGCGGTCGTCTCGGCCACCCATGGTGCCGACACCGAGCTGCTGCCGCTGCTCACCACGCACGCCGAACCGCTGCTCAGCACCGCGAAGTCGCTGGTCACCGGGCAGGTGGCGGCGTACGACGTGCGCCTGGCCCCGGCCCGGATGGAGGCGGCGGTCGACATGGTGGTGCGTCTGGTGCTGAGCCACGTGATGGCCCCCTCGGCCACCCCGGAGGAGTCCGCCGACGACCTCGCCTGGATCGCGGGCCGGGTGCTCGGGGCCTGAGCACCGCGGCCGGATCACGGCGGTCGGCGAGTTTGCGCCGGGTGCGCGCCAGCCCCTAGCCTCGAAGATCCCCCGAATCCGATCACGGAAGGCAACCACGTGAGCGTGACCCCCACCCGTAGCAGGCCCGAGGATCCACCCCAAGCCACGCCACCGACGCAGGCCGGAGACACCGGCATCTCGCCCGGCGTCTTCTGGCCGGCCCTGGTGATCATCCTGGCCGCCGCGGGCACCGCGATCGCCTTCCCCGACGGCACCGGCGAGGTGCTCGGCAACATCCAGGCCGACATCGTCAGCAGCTTCGGCTGGTACTACGTGCTGCTCGTCGCCGGCTTCGTGCTGTTCGCGATCTTCATGGGCCTGAGCCGCTTCGGCGACATCACCCTGGGCAAGGACGGCGAGGAACCCGAGTTCAGCCTGCCGGCCTGGTTCTCGATGCTCTTCGCCGCCGGCATGGGTATCGGACTGGTGTTCTGGGGCACCGCCGAGCCGCTCACCTTCTTCACCTCGCCCAAGCCGGGGGTCGAGGGCGGCAGTGGTGAGCTGGCGCAGTCGGCGATGGCACAGGTCTACCTGCACTGGGGCCTGCATGCCTGGGCGATCTACGTGGTCGTCGGTCTCGCGCTCGCCTACTCGATCCACCGCAAGGGCCGACCGGTGTCGATCCGCTGGGCGCTCGAGCCGCTGCTCGGGGAGCGTCTCGTGCGCGGCCCGCTCGGGCACGCGGTCGACGTGGTCGCGATCGTGGGCACCATCGCCGGCGTCGCCACGTCGCTGGGCCTGGGGGTCAAGCAGATCTCCGCGGGACTCGTGCACCTCGGTGTCTTCGACTCCGCCTCCAACACGCTGCTGGTCGGCCTGATCGTGCTGATCACGGTCTTCGCCACCATCTCCGTGGTCAGCGGGGTCGGCAAGGGCATCAAGTGGCTCTCGAACGCCAACCTGGTGCTCGCCGGTATCTTCCTGGCCGCCGTGCTGGTGCTGGGGCCGACCCTGTTCATGCTGCGCGAGTTCGTGCAGAGCATCGGCGTCTACCTGGGCAGCGTGCTGTCCCTGAGCTTCGACACCAGCGCCTTCACCGGCGCTGACGGCCAGGCCTGGCAGTCGTCGTGGACCACCTTCTACTGGGGCTGGTGGATCTCCTGGGCACCCTTCGTCGGCGTCTTCATCGCCCGGATCTCGCGGGGGCGCACGGTGCGTCAGTTCGTGGCCGGCGTCCTGCTGGTGCCGACCCTGGTCACCTTCCTGTGGTTCGGCATCCTCGGCGGCGCGGCGATCTACCGGCAGACCAACGCCGGCGACCTGCTCGAGCCGGACGGCAGTCTGATCAGCCAGAACGTGCTCTTCGACGTGCTCCAGGGCCTGCCGATGGGCAGCGTGCTCTCGGTCGTGGCGATCGTGCTCGTGACGATCTTCTTCATCACCTCGTCGGACTCCGGTTCCCTGGTCGTGGACATGCTCGCCTCCGGTGGCAACCCCGACCCGCCGACGTGGAGCCGGGTGCTGTGGGCGTCGATGGAGGGCCTGGTCGCCATCGGCCTGCTGCTCGCCGGAGGTCTCGCCGCACTCCAGACCGGAGCGATTGTCACCGCGCTGCCGTTCAGCCTGATCATGATCGCGATCTGCGTGGCGACGTACAAGGCGTTCCATGCCGAGCACCGCGCGCTGATGCATGCCGAGCGGCTGCACCGGCGTGAGCTGCTCGCCCACGAGGTCGGCAGCGACGTCACCGACGAGCTGACCGGGAACTTCGACGAGCACTTCGGCGACCCGGTCGAGCGGACGGTCGTGAAGGTGCTCGACGGCAAGCGCAACCGGACCCACGACCAGCACGCCGGCGTGGAGTGACGGGCGCCCGGTTCCGCGCGCGCACCGACCAGGCGCACTGACCGGGCTCACCGGGCGCCGCTGGACGTAGCCTGAGCCCGTGACCACGTACGTCGACTACCGCTCGACCGCCGGTCGAGCGGTAGTCGCGGCGGCCGTGCTCGGCAGCGGGATGACGATGCTCGACGGCACCGTGGTCAACGTCGCGCTGCGCACCATCGGCACCGACCTCGACGCCAGCCTGGCGCAGCTGCAGTGGATCACCAACGGCTACCTGCTCTCGCTGGCGTCGCTGATCCTGCTCGGCGGCGCCCTGGGTGACCGGTTCGGGCGCAAGCGGGTCTTCCTGGTCGGGGTGGTCTGGTTCGCCAGCGCGTCCCTGCTCTGCGGGCTCGCAGGCAACCCACTGGTGCTGATCCTGGCCCGGGTGCTCCAGGGGGTGGGCGGCGCGCTTCTCACACCCGGCAGCCTGGCCATGATCCAGGGCGCGTTCGGCCCGCGGGACCGCGCCACGGCCATCGGGGCGTGGTCCGGGCTCGGGGGCGTCGCTGCGGCGCTCGGGCCGTTCATCGGAGGCGTGCTCATCGACTACGCCTCGTGGCGGTGGATCTTCCTGATCAACGTGCCGCTGGCGGTGGCCACGGTCGCGGTGGCGCACCGATGGGTGCCCAAGACGCGCGACGAGGACGAGGTGGGCCGCTTCGACGTCCCCGGTGCGGTGCTGGCCGCCCTCGCGCTGGCGGCGACCACCTACGCGCTGATCGAGTGGGGCGCCCCGAGCGCCGTTCCTGCAGCCCTGCTCGGCGGGGTCGCCGCCGTCGCCTTTGTGCTGGTCGAACGGCGTACGCCGCACGCCATGGTGCCGTTGGTGCTGTTTCGCAACCGCACCTTCTCGGCCGCCAATGCGATGACGGTGCTGGTCTACGCGGCGCTGGGCTCGGTGACGTTCTTCGCGGTGCTCCAGCTCCAGACGGTCGGGGGCTACTCGCCGCTGTTCGCCGGCGTCGCCACCTTGCCGCTCACCCTGTGCATGCTGCTGCTGGCGGCGCGCGGGGGCCGGCTCGGGGCCCGGATCGGACCCCGGGTCCCGCTGACCGTGGGGCCGATGGTGGTCGCGCTCGGCGTGCTCCTGCTGCTGCGCATCGACGCCGACGTGAGCTACCTCCTCGACGTACTGCCGGGCATGACCGTCGTGGGACTGGGCCTGGTGCTGATGGTCGCCACCCTGACCGCCACGGTGCTGGCCGCGGCGCCCGACCACAACGCCGGGATCGCCAGCGGGATCAACAACGCGGTGGCCCGGGCAGGCGCCCTGTTCGCCATCGCCGCCCTGCCGGCCCTGGTGGGGCTGTCGGGTGGTGACTACGCGGACGCGGGCGTGTTCGACGCGGCCTACCGGCGGGCGATGCTCGCGTGTGCGGGGCTGCTGGTGGCGGGAGGATCACTGGCCTGGCTCCTGATCCGCAACCCCGCCCGGCCCCCGACCCGGTCCGGGAATCCGGCTCCGGGGCTTCGGTCCCCGGGTTAACCTCGGTCCGAGAAGGGGGAAACACGATGACCGTACGGCGGGCTGCCGTCGGGCTCGTGACGGGGCTGGTGCTCCTCACGGGCTGCGCGAGCGCGCCCCCGGACCAGGTCGCCCTCACCGAGCCGATCGACGGCAGCACCCCGTCATGGTCGCCCCCGGGCTCGTCGCTGCCCACCCAGCTGCCGAGCGACCTCCCCACCGAGAGTCCGAGCCTCAGCGCGTCGACCACGACTCCCAGCTCCCCGACCACGGCACCCACGACCCCTCCGACGACCCCGCTGGTGGCCGACAGCGCGCACGCCGTGCCGGCCCCCGGTCCGCTCACCGAGTCGCTGCTGCCTGCCGACATGCTGGTCTGGAGCCAGGACTCGCTGAGCCAGGAGACCGTCGACGCGATCCGCGCCGTCAAGGGAGTGACCGACGTCGAGCCGCTGTCGATGGCCCAGGTGAGCATCGAGAACGAGGTGCTCACGGTGGCCGCGGTCGACCCGGCGACGTACCGCCGGTTCACGCCGGACACCAGTGCGCACCTCGACGAGGAGTGGCAGCGGGTGGCGGGCGGCGAGCTGGCGATCGTGCCGGCGTTGGGTCGACGGTTGCCCACCGACGAGCAGGGCTTCCTCCAGCTGGGCAACACCGCAGGCGCCCCGCGGGTGCACATCGGCGCCCTGGCCCCCCAGATCGAGCAGGCCATCGACGCGGTCGTGAACGAGAAGTGGGGCGCGGAGATGGGCATGAAGCCCGGCAACGCCGTGCTCATCTCCACCGGGAGCACGTCGCCGCAGGCGGTGCGGGGCGCGGTGCAGAAGATCGCCGGTGAGACCGCCTCGGTGCAGCGCCTCGACGCGGTGGCACGCTACGGCCTCGACATCAGCGTGCAGCAGACCGCGTTCCTCGTCGGCACGGTCGCCGACGCGGTCGGCACCTTCAACTACACCGTGCTCGGCGGCGGCCGGATCGCACCCGAGCCGTCCTGGGTGTCGTCGCACATCGGCACCGGTGTGGTGCCGATCCTGGGTCGGGTCACCTGCAACCGGCTGATCTTCCCGCAGCTGCGGGCCGCCCTCCAGGAGGTGGTGACCCGCGGGCTCTCCGACGCGATCCACCCCGGCGAGTACGCCGGGTGCTACTACCCGCGGTTCATCGCCGGCACCACCACGTTGTCCAACCACTCCTTCGGTCTGGCGCTCGACCTCAACGTGCCGGGCAACCAGCGGGGAACCGCCGGCCAGATGGATCGGACGGTGGTCTCGATCTTCAAGAAGTGGGGCTTCGCCTGGGGCGGTGACTGGCGCTACACCGACCCGATGCATTTCGAGATGAACGCACTGGTCGACCCGCGCTGACACCGCTAGGCTGCGGAGCATCGATGCGCATCACGAAACGAGATGCATCATGCGCAACAAAACTGGGAATCGCCAGATCCTGCTCGAGCTCCTCGAGCACGCCCGCTACGAGGTGCTGCCCACGGCCTCGACCGAGGAGAAGCTCCTCGCCCACGTGCCCGTGGACCGAGTGGTCACCGTCACCGCCTCGCCCGGCAAGGGGTTGGCGGCGACGTTCGAGCTGGCCGAGGCGCTGGCCGGCCACGGCTACCCCGTCGTACCGCACGTCGCGGCGCGGATGGTGACCGGCCGCAGCGAGCTGGCCGAGATCTGCGCCCGGCTGACCGCAGCCGGGATCAGCCGGGTCTTCGTGCCCGGCGGCGACGCCGAACCGGCCGGCGACTACGTCGACGCGCTGGCGCTGCTGGAGGACCTCAAGGAGCTCGGGTCGCCGTTCACGCACGTCGGGATCACCGGATATCCGGAGTCCCATCCCACGATCCACGACGACCTCACCGTGCAGTCGATGTGGGACAAGCGCCGCTACGCCACGCACATCGTCAGCAACCTGACCTTCGACCCCGCCGTGATCGCCGACTGGCTGGGCCGGCTGCGGTCCCGCGGCATCACGATGCCGCTGCTGCTGGGCATCCCCGGCCCGGTCGAGCGCACCAAGCTGCTCACCATGGCCACCCGGATCGGCGTCGGCGAGTCGACGAAGTTCCTGGCCAAGCACAAGGGCACGTTCGCCCGGCTGGCTGCGCCCGGTGGGTTCACCGGAGAGCGGTTCCTGGAGCAGTGCGCGCCCGCCCTGGCCCGCCCCGGTGCCCTCGTCGAGGGGTTGCACGTGTTCACGTTCAACCAGATCGAGGCGACCGAGACGTGGCGTAGCGCGATGCTGGAGCGGTTGCGGGACTGACCGCGAATCACCGGTTCACCGGCGATTCCTGACGTTCTCGGCCGATGCAACCCCCGACAACGTCAGGAAGTGGCTGAGGGGTGGGGCGGATGTGACGAGTGGGGCAACCCCTCGGCCCGCCCGGCGGGTCGACCCTCCATGTCAGCTCACCAGGTCGGCCAGCGCCGCCTCGAGACCGCCGTGCCCCGTCTCCACGACCGTCAACGGCAACCCGATCCGGTCGGCGGCATCCTGAGCGAGCCCGCGCAGCTCGGCATCGGGTTCCTGCGCCAGCCACACCACCCGCGTGTAGCTGCCGAAGTAGTCGTCGCGCAGCTCTGGCCAGCGGTCCAGGCCGAGCTCACGCTCGACGGTGCGGGCGAACGAGCGCACCAGGAAGTCGGTGAGCAGGTACGTGCCGGGCTGGTCCTCGAAGAACGACTCCAGCCGCGACGCCCCTGCGAACACGTCGTAGCAGTGCAGCCCCGGTAGCCGGGCCAGCCCCAGGTCACGACACACCTCGTCGAGGGCGCCGTACGTGCCGCAGTCGGCGTACCCCACTGCCACCCGTGCGTACGACGCCATCAGCTCGTCGGCCAGCGCCCGCACCTCGCCCGCGATCCTCTGGGGCTGGTTGTGCAGCAGCGGCGGGAGCGGGTGCACGTCGACCGGCCAGCCCCGCGCCTGCACGATCGCCGCAGCCGGCTGCGCCAGCGCCCCGCACGCGATCAGGGCGGTCCGGTCGGTGCGGCACGGAGCGATAGTCCGAGAGGTTTCGGTCGTCGACACGCCGGTAGAGGCGACCGAAACCTCTCGGACTACCCCCTCAGAAGGACAGCTGCTCGACGAACTTGTCGTTGAAGTCGGGTCGGTCGGAAAGCTCGACATAGGTCACCTCCTCGAGCAGCGCGGTGGCGCCGGCGCGCTCACGCAGGGAGAGCAGGGCCATCTTGGCGCCCTCGCCGGCGACGTTGCCGGCCGCGACGATGCGCAGCACCGGCAGCTGCGGCACCAGCCCGATGCGTACGGCGGAGGCCGGGGACAGGTAGCTGCCGAACGACCCGGCCAGCAGCACCTGCTGCACGTCGCCGTGCTCGAGTCCGAGCTGCTCGAGCAGCAGCGTCCACCCGGTGGAGATCGCCGCCTTGGCGAACTGCAGCTCGCGCACGTCGCGCTGGGAGAGGTAGACGCACTCCTCGGGGGGTGAGTCCGGCTCGGGTCGGTGCAGCACGAACACCCGCTCCTCGCCGATCCGGGTCAGCCGGTCGGCGAGCGCCGGCACCAGTCCGGGTGCGTCCGCGTCGGGCACGAACCGGCCCGTGGAGTCGAGCAGGCCGACCCGCACCAGCTCGGCGACCGCGTCGACCAGGCCGGACCCGCACAGGCCGCGCGGCTCGACGTCGCCGATCACGCCGAGCGTGACCGCCTCGTCGGGGGAGCCGGCCGCGTCCAGCTTGATCACCTCGATGGCTCCGTCGGCGGCGCACATGCCGCACCGGATCGCGCCACCCTCGAAGGCCGGTCCGGCGGGCGCCGCGGTGGACAGGATGGTGTCGCCGTCGCTGAGCACGATCTCGCAGTTGGTGCCCACGTCGATGAAGAGCCGGGTGCGCTTGTCGCGGTCCATCCCGGTGGCCAGCATCCCGGCCACGATGTCGCCACCGACGTAGGCCCCCAGCGCCGGGAAGAACACCGCCCGCGCCCGCGGGTGCAGGCTCAGCCCGAGCTCGCTGGCCAGTACGGCGGGCGGCTGGGCGGAGGTCATCACGAACGGCGCGACACCGAGCGGCTCGGGGTCGATGCCCAGCGCCAGCGCGGTCATGGTGGCGTTGCCGGCCACCGCCACCTCGTAGACGCGCGCCGGATCGACCCCGCCCTCACGACACACCTGCTCGGCGAGCTCCGCCAGGGTCGCGCCCGCGGCCTCCTGGAGCCGACCCAGGGTGTCCTTGTCCATCATGGTGGCGCTGATCCGGGTGATCACGTCGCCTCCGAACGGCTGCTGCTTGTTGAGCATCGAGGCCACCGCGACCGGGGTGCCGGTGCCGACGTCGAGCAGGGTCGCGACCACCGTGGTGGTGCCCAGGTCGAAGGCGATCGCGTAGCGCGCGGACGTGGTGTCTCCGGCCTCGATGTCGATCAGGTCCTCGTCGAGGATCACGGCGGTGACCTTGAAGTCGGCCTCGCGCAGCACCGTCGCCAGCCGGCGCAGCACGTGCAGGTCGGCGGTGAGCGCCAGGTCGGGGATGGCGTCGGTGAGCCGCACCAGGTCGGTGCGCTGGTCGGCGAGGGTGGCCTCCTCGAGCTCGACGTAGCGCTTCTGCAGGGCCGGGCGCAGGATGACCTGGCGCCCGACTCCGACGGTCGCCGCCTTCGGCCGGGTGGTGAGCACCGGCACCTCGACGGCCAGGTCGTGGGTGGCCTGCACCAGGCAGGCCAGCCGCCAGCCGTCGGCGATCTGCTCGCTGCTGAACGTGCGCTCGTCGTGCCGCGTGATCGGTACGACGCCACCCTCCACCCGCACCCGGCACTTGTGGCAGGTGCCGTGGCCGCCGCAGGTGGAGTCGATCGCGATGCCGTTCCACGACGCCGAGTCGAAGACGGTGACCCCCGGCGGCACCCGCACGCTGCGCTGGGTGGGCGGGGTGTCCCGGCCGGTGGCGACGGTGAAGGCCAGGTCGACGCGGCCGGTGCCGTCGTGGGTCGCCGGAGCCGAGCCGGCGGGTTCGAGCAGGCCCTCGCGAGCCACGTCCGCGGTGTCGGTGAGCTCGAAGTCGGTGCCGTCGCTCACGACGTGGCAGCCGCCGCACGGGCGAGCCGGGCCCGGTGCGCCGCGATCCAGGCGCCGCCCCACTCGTCGTGGCCGAGCAGCAGGTCGGCGGCCTTGACCGCCTCGACGATCTCGGGGGTCCGGGTGTCCATGATCGCGCTGGTGAGCCCGGCGGTCATCGCCATCGGCAGGAACGCGGCGCCGAGGGCGTGCCGCGACGGCATCCCGAACGACACGTTCGAGGCACCACAGGTCATGTTCACGCCGAACTCCTCGCGGATCCGGCGCATCGTCTCCAGGGTGGTGTTCACGACCTCCTGGTCGGCCCCGATCGGCATGGCCAGCGGGTCGATCACGATGTCGGCGGCGGCGATTCCGTACTCCTTGGTCGCGACCTCGATGATCTTGCGGGTCAGCACGATCCGCTTCTCGACCTCCATCGGGATCTCGTCGGAGTCGTTGGGCAGCGCGATCACGGCGGCGTCGTACTTCTTGACCAGCGGCAGGATCTGCGCCATCCGCTCGTCCTCGGCGGTGATCGAGTTGACCAGGGCCCGGCCCTGGTAGACGGCGAGCCCGGCCTCGAGGGCCTCGACCACGGAGGAGTCGATGCAGATCGGCTTGTCGCTGAGCTGCTGGACCATGGTGATCGCGCGCGCCAGCAGGTCGGCCTCGTCGGTGAGCGGCACGCCCATGTTGACGTCGAGGACGTCGGCGCCGCCCTCGACCTGGGCCTTGACGTCGCGCTCGATCGCGGAGAGGTCGCCGGCGCGCAGCTGCTCCTGGAAGATCCGGCGGCCGGTGGGGTTGATCCGCTCGCCGATCAGGCAGAAGCGGGTGTCGTGGCCGATGACCACCTGCCGGGTGGCCGAGCGCAGGACCGTCTCGAGCCGGGGGGCGCTCATGCAGGCACCTTCGCGCGCTTCTCGTGCAGCAGCGCCTTGGCCCGCTTCACGGTCTGCGAGGCGTCGGCGGCGTACCCGTCGGCACCGACCGCGTCGGCGTACTCCTGAGTGACCGGGGCGCCGCCCACCATCACGATCACGTCGCTGCGGATGCCGGCCTTCTCGAGGGCGTTCATGTTCGCCTTGAACATCGGCATCGTGGTGGTGAGGAACGCCGAGAACCCGACGATGTCGGGCTGGTGCTCCTCGATGGCGGCCACGAACTTCTCCGGAGCCACCTGCACGCCCAGGTCGATCACCTCGAAGCCGGCACCCTCGAGCATGATGTTGACCAGGTTCTTGCCGATGTCGTGCACGTCGCCCTTGACGGTGCCCATCAGGAACTTGCCAATGGTCTGCACGCCGGTCTCGGCGAGCAGGGGGCGCAGCACCTCCATGGCACCGGACATGGCCCGGCCGGCGATCAGCATCTCCGGCACGAAGAAGTCGCCGCGCTCGAAGCGGGCGCCGACCTCCTCCAGCGACGGGATCAGCGCGTCGAAGAGCAGGGTCTGTGGCTCCATCGCCAGGGTGAGGCCCTCGTGGGTCAGCTCGAGGACGCGGGGGGCGTTGCCCACCAGCGTCTCGTCGTACAGGCCTTGCAGGATCTCCTCTGGGGTGCTCATGCCACGCCCTCCTTCCGGGTTCGCCGGCGAAGCAGCCCGGACAGCTGCTCGGCCCGGTCGTTCAACAGTCGGCCGATCTCCTCGAGTCGGTGCTCGAGTCGCGGGTTGGGGCCAGATACCCCCAGCGCCGCGATCACCTCGCCCCCGCTGCCGCGCACGGGTACGCCGATGCCGGTGAGCCCGATCTCCAGCTCGTCGACGGTGCTCGCCCAGCCGCGCCGGGCGACCTGTTCGAGCTGGCGGGCCAGCTCGCCGCGGTCGGTGACGGTGCGGGGAGTGACCTGGTCCAGCTCGCCGGCGGGGAGCTCGAGGGCCCCGTGGGCCAGCAGCACCTTGCCCAGCGCCGAGGAGTGCACGGGCACGTCGACCTCGGTCCAGTCCTTGGTGCCGAGCATGTACGTCGAGTCCACCTGGGCCACCTGCACGACCCGGTCGCCGCGGGCGACCGAGAGGTTGACGGTCTCGCGGGTCTCCTCACCGATCCGCTCCAGGGTGGGCCGGGCCAGCCGGACCAGCTCCTCCCACGGGTCGTGGCGGGTGGCGTAGAGCCAGAACAGGGGGCCGGCCAGGTAGGAGCCGCCGACGTTGCGTTCCAGCAGGCCGGTGCGCTCGAGGGCCGCCAGCAGTCGCGAGGTGGTCGACTTCGGGAGCCCGCACTCGTCGTGCAGGTCGAGGAACGACAGCGGCTCGTCGGCCTGCACCACGGTGGCCACCAGCAGTGCAGCGCGGTCGATCGCCTGCGTGCCGGTGCTCGTTGCTGTGCCGCTCACGGTGCCCCTTGCCGCTCCAGGAGGAATGTTCCATCATGTGGAACTCCGTTTCCACATGATGAGGCTAGGATGCCGAGCGAGGCGGGGTCAAGCGATTCCGCGTGCCACCGTAGGAGGACCGATGTTCCACAACCGGATGCCGCGCTACGAGATCCTCTCGGCCGACGCGATGGCCACCCTCGATCGCGGCTGGCGCAGGCTGATGACCGAGATCGGCGTCGAGTTCATGGACGAGCGCGCCCTCGAGCTGTTCCGCAAGGCCGGCCAGCGGGTCGTGGACAACACGGTCTTCCTCGACCCCGACTTCGTGCTCGAGCAGGTCGCCAAGGCGCCGCGCGAGTTCGACGTGCAGGCCCGCAACCCCGCACACAACGTCCACATCGGTGGCGACTCGATGGCCTTCGGCGCCGTCTACGGGCCGCCCTTCGTGCGCCAGGGCGACGTACGCCGCGACGCGACCATGGAGGACTTCTGCAACTTCACCAAGCTGGCGCAGACCTTCCCGGTGCTCGACTCCGCGGGTGGCGTGATCTGCGAGCCCAACGACACCCCGCTCGACAGCCGGCACCTCGACATGACCTACGCGCTGCAGTCGCTGACCGACAAGGTCTACATGGGCAACGTGGTGTCCGGCGTCAACGCCGCAGACACCCTGGCGATGAGCTCGATCCTCTTCGGCTCCCGCGAGGCCATCGAGCAGACGCCCGCGACGATCTCCCTGATCAACTGCAACTCGCCGCTGCGCTGGGACGACCGGATGCTGGAGGCGCAGTTCGAGTACTCCGGCGCCGGCCAGCCGGTGGTGCTCACGCCGTTCATCCTGATGGGCGCGATGTCGCCGGTGACCATCCCGGCCGCCCTCGTGCAGCAGATCGTCGAGGCCCTGTCGGGCATCGCGCTCTCGCAGCTGATCCGGCCGGGCACCCCGGTGATCTTCGGGTCGTTCCTGTCCAACATCGACATGCAGTCGGGCTCCCCGACCTTCGGCACCCCCGAGTCCGGGATCGGCCTTCTGTGCACCGGCCAGATCGCGAGGCACTTCGGGCTGCCGTTCCGCACCGGCGGCGGGCTGACGTCGTCCCAAGTGCCCGATGCGCAAGCCGGCTACGAGGCGCTGATGACGATGATGCCGACCTTCCTGGCCGGCGCGAACTGGGTGATGCACTCGGCCGGCTGGCTGGAGGGCGGCCTGGTCGCGGGCTACGAGAAGTTCATCGTCGACATCGAGATCCTGCAGATGATGCGGGCGGAGTTCACCCCGCTGGAGATCGACGAGGAGTCGATGGCCTTCGGGGCGCACGAGGAGGTCGGTCACGGCGGGCACTTCCTGGGGGCGATGCACACCATGGAGCGCTTCCGCACCTGCTTCTACCGTCCGCTGCTGTCGTCGTCGGAGAACTACGAGCGCTGGATGCGCAACGGCGGCTCCGACGCGGCGCACCGGGCCGAGAAGATCTACCAGCAGAAGCTGGAGGAGTATGTCGCCCCGCCGCTCGACGACGCGATCCGCCTCGAGCTGGAGGAGTACGTCGTACGGCGCCGGGCCGAGCTCGGTGACTGACCCGACCCGACCCGACCCGGGCCGGCGTCAGCGGAAGACGACGGTGCGGTGCCCGTTGAGCAGCACCCGTGACTCAGAGTGCCAGCGCACGGCGCGCGACAGCACCTGGGCCTCGACGTCGCGGCCGGCGGCGACCAGCTGGTCCTGGGTGTAGCCGTGGTCCACGCGCAGCGTGTCCTGCTCGATGATCGGCCCCTCGTCGAGGTCTGCGGTGACGTAGTGCGCGGTCGCGCCCACCAGCTTCACCCCGCGGTCGAAGGCCTGGTGGTAGGGCTTGGCCCCCTTGAAGCTGGGCAGGAACGAGTGGTGGATGTTGATCACCTTGCCGGCCAGGGTGCGGCACAGGCCGTCGGAGAGCACCTGCATGTAGCGGGCCAGCACCACCAGGTGGATGTCGTGCTCGTCGACCAGCTCCAGCAGCCGGGCCTCGGCCTGGTCCTTGGTGTCCGCGGTGACCGGCACGTGGTGGAAGGCCAGGCCGTAGGCGTCGCACAGCCGCTCGGCGTCGCGGTGGTTGGAGACCACCGCAGGGATGTCGATCTGCAGCGAGCCGGTGGACCAGCGAAACAGCAGGTCGTTGAGGCAGTGCAGCTGGCGCGAGACCATGATCAGCGTCCGGAACGGCGCCTTGGCCGCCCACAGGTCGTAGTCCATCGCGAACTCGGCGGCGATCGCCGCGAAGTCGGCGCGCAGCGCGTCAGGGGTGAGCGCAGCCCCCGCGATCTTGAAGTCGATGCGCATGAAGAACCGTTGGGTGAGGGGGTCGCCGAACTGCTGGCTCTCCATGATGTTGCCGCCGCGGGCCAGCAGGAAGCCGGTCACGGCGTGCACGATCCCGGGCCGGTCGGGGCAGACCAGGGTGAGCACGAAGTCGCCTGCCGCCTGCCCCGGCGGCGCCGTGATGGTGGTGCCGTCGGGCGTCTCGCGGGTGGGACTCTCGGTCATCGTGGCTCCTGGCCGGGGTCGGAGGGGTGCCCGCGCGCGTCGACTGGGTTGCGGCGACCGGGTTGCGACTGGGACAACGCATTCTGCGATGCGCAACGCAGGTTGCGCTAGCGTCGCGCCATGAGCAACACCGGGAGCAGCAGGCCCGAGCCCGGATCGGGCGCGGTGCAGTCGGTCGATCGGGCCCTCACCATTCTGGAGGTGCTGGCCCGCTCGGGTGAACTCGGGGTCACCGAGGTGGCCGCCGAGCTCGGCGTGCACAAGAGCACCGCCTTCCGGCTGGTGAGCACCCTGGAGGGCCACGGGCTGGTCGAGCAGACCGGGGAGCGCGGCAAGTACCGGCTCGGCATCGGGCTGCTCCGGCTGGCCGGGGCCACCACCGCCCGGCTCGACGTGGTGCAGGAGGCCCGGCCGATCTGCAAGGCGCTGGCCGCCTCCACCGGCGAGACCGTCAACGTGGCCGTGCTGTCGGAGTCGTCGGCGCTCTACCTCGACCAGGTGGCCGGCTCCTCGGCGCTGCAGCCGCACAACTGGGTCGGCCAGCACATCCCCCTGCACGCCACCAGCAACGGCAAGGTGCTGCTCTCGGGCCTCGGGGCGGACCGGCTCGACGAGGTGCTGCACGGGATGCCGGCGTACACCGAGCTCACCATCACCAGGCGCTCGGAGCTGCGCCGCGAGGTCGACGTGGCGCGTGAGCAGGGGTACGCCGTGGCGGTCGACGAGCTCGAGGTCGGGCTGACCGCGGTGGCCGCCCCCATCCGCAACGCGCACGGCGACGTGATCGCCTCGTTGAGTGTGAGCGGGCCGACGTTCCGGCTGGGCGCGGACAAGATCGACGAGGTGCTGCCCCTCCTGCTGGAGGCCGCCACCGAGATCTCACACCGGTTGGGCTGGGGTCACAGGTAGGTCACCTCGCACCCGGGAACCTTGACGGCACGCGGCGCTCAGACCATGCTCGAAACGCGGGGGTTGCGCAGGAGGCGTGATGTTGCGCCATGTGCAACTGGGAGAGGCGGGTTGGATGCCGGAGAACTGGATCGCTGGACGCTGGGTCGGCGCGCGGGCGGGAGCCCGCCGCGAGATCCACTGCCCGGCCGACGGTTCCCTCGTCGCCGAGGTCGACGAGTCCGGCCCGGAGGACACCTCCGACGCCATCGCCGCCGCCCGCGCCGCCTTCGACTCCGGCGTCTGGGCGGGCACGTCGGCGCGCGAGCGCGGTGACCTGCTGCTGCGGGTCGCCGACCTGCTGACCCGCGACACCGACCTGATCGCCCGGATGGAGTCGCTCGACACGGGCAAGCGCCTGGTCGAGTCGGAGTACGACGTCGCCGACGTGGTGTCGGTCTTCCGGCACTTCGGCCACGTCGCCGACGACGAGGCCGGGCGGGTCGTCGACACCGGCAACCCCGACGTGGTCAGCCGGATCGTGCACGAGCCGGTCGGCGTGTGCGGACTGATCTCCCCGTGGAACTACCCCCTGCTCCAGGTGGCCTGGAAGGTCGCGCCGTGCCTGGCGGCCGGCAACACCTTCGTGCTCAAGCCCAGCGAGCTCACCCCGCACTCGGCGATCCACCTGATGAGGGTCCTCGACGAGGCCGGGCTCCCCCCGGGCGTGGCCAACCTGGTGCTGGGCGACGGCCCGGGCGCGGGCGCGTTGCTGAGCGAGGACCCCCGGGTCGACCTGGTGTCCTTCACCGGCGGCCTGGCCACCGGCAAGCGGATCATGGCCGCCGCGTCGGCGAGCGTGAAGAAGGTCGCCCTCGAGCTGGGTGGCAAGAACCCCAACATCGTCTTCGCCGACGCCGACTACGACACCGCCCTCGACTTCGCGCTGACCGCGGTCTTCCTGCACTCCGGCCAGGTCTGCTCGGCCGGGGCCCGGCTGCTGGTCGCGGAGGACCTGCACGACCGCTTCGTCGACGACCTGGTCGCCCGCGCCCAGCGGATCCGCCTCGGCGGCCCGTTCGACGAGAAGGCCGAGACCGGCCCGCTCACCAGCGCCGCGCACCGCGACAAGGTGGAGGCGTACGTCGCCGCCGGGATCGCCGAGGGCGCGGTGCTGCGCTGCGGAGGGGCCCGACCCGACGACCCGGCCCTCGCCGAGGGCTTCTACTACCTGCCCACGGTGCTCGACGGATGCACGAGCGGGATGTCGGTGACTCAGGACGAGTCCTTCGGCCCGGTGCTCACCGTGGAGACGTTCAGCGACGAGGACGACGCCGTACGCATCGCCAACGACAGCATCTACGGTCTGGCCGGCGCGGTGTGGACCACCGACGCCGGGCGCGCCCAGCGAGTCGCGGGCCGGCTGCGGATGGGCACGGTCTGGATCAACGACTACCACCCTTACGTCGCCCAGGCGGAGTGGGGTGGCTACAAGCAGTCGGGGATCGGTCGCGAGCTGGGTCGCGCCGGCCTCGAGGAGTACCGCGAGACCAAGCACGTCTGGCACAACATCAACCCCGAACCGCAGCACTGGTTCGCGGTCTGAACGCGAGGACGACGATGGCAGCCGGGCACAGGGACGTGTGGGACTACGTGATCGTGGGGGGCGGCTCCGCGGGCTCGGCCCTGGCCAACCGGCTCAGCGATGACCCGGGCACCACGGTGCTGCTGCTGGAGGCGGGCCGCTCCGACTTCAAGGCCGACCCGTTCATCAACATGCCGGCGGCGCTGCCGATCCCGATCGGCAACCGGCTCTGGGACTGGAAGTACGAGACGGATCCCGAGCCGCACATGGGCGGGCGCCGGATCTACCACGCCCGCGGCAAGGTGCTCGGCGGCTCGAGCAGCATCAACGGGATGATCTTCCAGCGTGGCAACCCGATGGACTACGAGCGCTGGGCCGCCGACCCGGGCATGGAGACCTGGGACTACCTGCACTGCCTTCCGTACTTCAAGCGAATGGAGACCTGCCTGGCCGGAGCCGACGACTGGCGCGGCGGCAGCGGCCCCCTGAAGCTGGAGCGCGGGCCGGCCGAGAACCCGCTCTTCGGGGCGTTCTTCGAGGCCGCGCAGCAGGCCGGCTACCCGTTGACCGACGACGTCAACGGCTACCGCCAGGAGGGCTTCGCGAAGTTCGACCGCAACATCTACCGGGGCCGGCGCTGGTCGGCGTCGCGCGCCTACCTCGACCCGGTGAAGGGCCGCAAGAACCTCACCATCGAGACGTACGCGTTCGCCACCAAGGTGCGCTTCGAGGGCACCCGCGCGGTGGGGGTCGACTACCTGCGCGCGGGGCGGCTGCGGCGCAGTGTCCGGGCCGGCGAGGTGATCCTCTGCGGAGGGGCGATCAACACCCCGCAGCTGCTGCAGCTCTCGGGCGTGGGTGACAGCGCCCTGCTCGGGCAGCACGGCGTGCCCGTGGTGCAGCACCTGCCGGGGGTCGGCGAGAACCTCCAGGACCACCTCGAGGTCTACATCCAGTACGCGTCGAAGCAGCCGGTGTCGATCGCCCCGGGGCTGCGCTACCGCGAACGACCGAAGATCGCCTACCAGTGGCTGTTCCACCGCGGCGGGCTCGGCGCCACCAACCACTTCGAGGGCGGCGGCTTCGCCCGCAGCAACGACGATGTCGACTGGCCCAACCTGATGTTCCACTTCCTTCCCGTGGCCATCCGCTACGACGGCAGCTCACCGACCAAGGGCCACGGCTACCAGGTGCACATCGGCCCGATGTACGCCGACACCCGCGGCTGGGTGCGGATCCGCTCCACCGACCCGCACCAGCACCCCTCGATGCAGTTCAACTACCTGTCCACCCCGACCGACCGCAGGGAGTGGGTGGAGGCGATCCGGGTGGCCCGTGACATCCTCAACCAACCGGCCTTCGCGGCCTTCAACGACGGCGAGCTGTCACCCGGCCCGACGGTGGCCACCGACGACGAGATCCTGGAGTGGGTGCGCAAGGACGCCGAGACCGCCTTGCATCCCTCGTGCACGGCAGCCATGGGCACCGGGGAGATGGCCGTCACCGACCCGACGTCGATGAAGGTGCACGGCACCGACGGACTGCGGGTCGTGGACGCGTCCGTGTTCCCCTACGTCACCAACGGCAACATCTACGCCCCCGTGATGATGGTCGCCGAGAAGGCGGCCGACCTGATCGCCGGGCACACCCCGCTCGCGGCCGTCGAGGTGCCGTACTACCGGTACCGCGACGGCAGCCCGCTCTACCCGCCCGGCGACAGCCGCAACCGTGAGGAACACGCATGACCACCTCTGTGGAGAAGCCCCGCGCCGCGACCACCGACCAGCCTGCCCTGACGGTCCAGGGCCTCTGGAAGATCTTCGGACCCGGCTCCGACAAGATCATCGGGACGCCGGACGCCGACCTGTCCCGCGCCGACCTCAAGGAGAAGACCGGCTGCGTCGTGGGGGTGAAGGACGTGTCCTTCGAGGTCGCCCCCGGCGAGGTCTTCGTGGTGATGGGACTCTCGGGCTCCGGCAAGTCCACCCTCGTGCGACTCCTCACCCGGCTCATCGACCCGACCGCCGGGACCGTGGTGATCAACGGTCAGGACATCACCTCGGCGTCCGAGTCCCAGCTGCGCGACCTGCGCCGCAGTCACGTGTCGATGGTGTTCCAGCACTTCGGCCTGCTCCCGCACCGCAAGGTCGTGGACAACGTCGCCTACGGACTCGAGGTGCGGGGGGTCGGCAAGAAGGAGCGCCGGGCCAAGGCCCTCGAGGTGGTCGAGCTGGTGGGTCTCTCCGGCTACGAGAACTCCTATCCCGACCAGCTGTCAGGTGGCATGCAGCAGCGGGTCGGGCTGGGCCGGGCGCTGGCGGGGGACCCCGACCTCCTGCTGTTCGACGAGCCGTTCTCCGCGCTGGACCCGCTGATCCGTCGCGACATGCAGAACGAGGTGATGAGGCTCCACGACGAGCTGGGCAAGACGATGGTCTTCATCACCCACGACCTGGCCGAGGCGCTGAAGCTCGGCGACCGGATCCTGATCATGCGCGACGGCGAGATCGTCCAGATCGGCACGCCGGACGAGGTGGTGGGGGCCCCCGCCGACGACTACGTCAAGGAGTTCGTGAGCGACGTCCCGAAGTCGCACGTGCTGACGCTGCGCTGGGTGATGCGACCGGTGACCGACGCGGTCTCGGCCGACGCGCCCGTGCTGCAGCAGAGCGTCGTGGTGCGTGAGGCTGCCCGGGCGGTGCTCGCGCACCGAGGGCCGGTCAAGGTGGCCGAGGGAGACCGCATCGTCGGCATGGTCGACGACGAGGACATCCTGCGCGTCGTCGTCGCGGAGGAGGGCTGATGGCCACCTCGCTCGCCGAGCGACCGGTCGAGCCGGGCGCGGCCCCGCCGCCGCCCGACGAGCAGCGCGGCGTCCCCCGCTGGGTGTGGGGCCTGGCGGTTCTGGCCGGCTGGATCGCGGTCTGGAGCGTCACCAAGGGCAACAACACCCTGGTGCTCGGGGGCCTCGACAAGACCGCCCTGCACGTCCGGCTGGCCGAGATCGGCGCCAGCATGGGTGGGAACAGCGTCACCGGCGCGATCGGCGACTTCATCAACGCCATCATCGACAGCCTGGAGAAGCTGCTGTCCGCCCCGGCGCGGCCCAGTCCGGCCCCGATCATCGGCTGGCTGGGCGTGGTCGCCATCGCCACCTGGATCGGGTACGCCGTCGCGAACTGGCGCATCGCCCTCCTGGTGCTGTTGTCGTTCCTCTCGTTCGGGGCGTTCGGCTTCTGGCAGGACTCGATCGAGCTGCTGATCGTCACCCTGGTCTCGGTGGCCTTCGCGGTGGTGATCGGCTTCCCGCTCGCCGTCGCCCTGGGTATCAGCCGGCGCGGCACCAGGTGGATCACCCTGGTGCTCGACCTGCTGCAGACCATGCCGACGTTCGTCTACCTGATCCTGGTGTTCATCCTGTTCGGGATCGGTGCCCCGACCGCGGTGATCTGCACCCTCGCCTACGCCCTGCCGCCGATCGTGCGGATCTCGGGCTTCGGCATCCGTGACGTCAACGCCGAGGTCATCGAGGCCACTGACAGCCTCGGCCAGACCACGTGGCAGCGACTGAGCAGGGTGCAGGTGCCGATGGCGCGCAAGACCATCATCCTCGGGCTCAACCAGACCATCCTGGCCGCACTGTCGATGGCGATCATCGCCTCCTACATCAACGGGCCGGGGCTCGGGAAGCCGGTGCTGAACGGCCTGACCCAGGGCGACTTCGGACGGGCCCTGGTGCCCGGCCTGCTCATCGTCGTGATGGGGGTCATGCTCGACCGCACCACGTCGGCGGCGAGTGAGCGCGCCGAGGTCGTGGCACGGGGCGGCGGCGAGGATGCCCGGCTGCGCAGGCTCAAGCTCGGAGCACTGCTGATCCCGGTCGTGGTCGCGGTGTGGTACTCCCGGTACGCGCTCAACGCGGCGGTCTTCCCGGACATGTCCTGGGGGCCCACGCTGGCGGACAAGGCCGACACGTGGATGCGGTCCTTCGTGGACGCCACCCAGGGTGCCGCCGGGAACTTCAAGGACCTGGTCTCCTACGGCCTGCTCAACCCCCTGCAGTCGCTGCTCGCCCAGTCGCCCTGGTGGCTGAGCGCAGTGGGGCTGTTCCTGCTCGGGGTGGTGATCGGAGGGCGCAAGGCGGTGGTGCCGCTGGTCCTCTGCCTGACCGGGATCTACTTCCTGGACCTCTGGCACGACACCATGCTGGTGCTCACCATGACCCTGGTGGCGACGCTGCTCGTGATGATCCTGGCGCTGGTCTTCGGGGTCTGGATGGCTCGCAGCCACCGCGTCGACCTGGTGATCCGCCCGGTGCTGGACGCCGGGCAGACGATCCCGGCGTTCGTCTACCTGATCCCTGTGCTCGCACTCTTCGGGCCGACCCGATTCACCGCCATCGTGGCGGGGGTCGTCTACGCCGCACCGGCCGCCATCAAGCTGGTCGCCGACGGGGTGCGGAGTGTGGCCCCGGGTGCGATCGAGGCCTGCCGCTCGACCGGGTCGACGACCTGGCAGGAGATCACCAAGGTGCAGCTGCCGATGGCCAAGGGCTCACTCGTGCTGGCCACCAACCAGGGCCTGCTCTACGTGCTGGCGATGGTGGTGATCGGCGGTCTCGTCGGCGCCCAGGCGCTGGGCTACGACGTCGTCTACGGGCTGGCGCACTCGGAGGCCTCCGGCAAGGGGATCGCCGCCGGCGTGTCGATCGTGCTGCTCGGGGTGATGATCGACCGGGTTGCGCGGGCGTCGGCCTCGGGGGCGGGACCCGGCGACCGGGCCGGCGAGCGCCGAGCCCGCTTCACGCGATGGCCATTGAGGATCCCTCACTGAGGGCTGCTCGAACATGTTCCACCACACAGGTCGCTCAACGCGACACAACCAAGGGAGAGACAACGTGCGGCATCCGAAGAACCAGAGTGTTCGCCTGGTCGCCGTCGCCGCGGGCGCCCTGCTCGCGCTGACGGCGTGTGGCAGCGGCTCCGTGGACAAGGCGACCCAGGCCAACGAGTCCAAGGCCGCGGAGGCCGGCGGTGACTGCGGAGACTTCAACGTCATCGTCAACCCGTGGGTGGGGTTCCAGGCCGACGCCTACGTGGTCGGCGCCGTGGCTGCCGACCAGCTGGGCTGCAACGTCAGCTACGTCGACCTCAAGGAGGGTGGCCCGTCCTACCAGGCGCTCGCCTCGGGCGACGGCGACGTGATCCTCGAGGAGTGGTCGCACGCCGAAGAGCTCAAGGCCGGCGAGGACGCCGGTGACGTCAAGGACCTCGGGTCCCCCGGCAACGTCGGCATCATCGGCTGGTACGTGCCGGACTGGATCGCCCAGGAGCACCCCGACGTGCTCGACTACAAGAACCTCAACAAGTACGCGAAGGACTTCGCCACGTCCGAGTCCGGCGGCAAGGGCCAGTTCCTCGGCTCCGACCCGACGTACACGCAGTACGACGAGGCGATCGTGAAGAACCTCGGCCTGGACTTCAAGGTCGTCTTCTCCGGCGGGGAGACGGCCACGGTGGAGGCCTTCAAGAAGGCACAGGAGAACAAGCAGTGGCTCATCGGCTACTTCTGGGAGCCGCAGTACATCCACGCCGAGGTGCCGATGGACCGGGTCAAGCTGCCGCCGTACACGGACGGCTGCGACGCCAACAAGTCGAAGGTCGCCTGCGACTACGCCGAGACCGAGCTGAAGAAGGTGGCCTCCACCAAGTTCATGGACTCCGGTTCGTCGGCGGCGGCCCTGGTGCAGAACTTCACCTGGACCAACGACGACCAGAACCTGGTGGCCAAGTACATCACCGCCGACAAGATGTCGCCCGAGGATGCCGCTGCCAAGTGGATCGCCGACAACAAGGACAAGGTCGACGCCTGGCTCGCCGGCTGAGCAGGACCGCACCGTGACCGCGACCCCCCGTCCCTTGACAGGGACGGGGGGTCGAGTCGATTCTTAGTCTGTTCCGTATCACGCTTTGTGTTGCGTATTCCGCAACAAGAGGGAGAGCCATGACCACGTCGACGAGCAGGGTCCCGAGCACCGCGAAGGTCGTCGTCATCGGCGCCGGCATCGTCGGCAACAGCCTGGTGCACCACCTGGCGCGGCTGGGCTGGACCGACATCGTGCAGCTCGACAAGGGCGCGCTGCCCAACCCCGGCGGCTCCACGGGGCACGCCTCCAACTTCATCTTCCCGGTGGACCACTCCCGCGAGATCACCGACCTGACCCTCGACTCGGTGCGCCAGTACCAGGAGATGGGCGTCTTCACGCAGTCCGGCGGGTTCGAGCTGGCCCGCACACCGGAACGAATGGAGGAGCTCCGGCGCCGGATGTCGAGCGCCAGGGCGTGGGGCATCGAGTCGGAGCTCGTCGACCCCGCCTTCGTGAAGGAGAAGGTGCCCTTCATCGAGACCGACCAGTTCATCGGCGCCTTCTGGACCCCCTCGGTGGGCGTGGTCGACTCGCTCCGGGCGGGCACGATCATGCGCGAGCAGGCGTTGGCGACCGGCGCACTCACCGTGGTGCCCACGGTGGAGGTCACCGGCCTCGACGTCGAGGACGGCCGGATCCGCCGGGTCCGGACGACGGGTGGCGACATCGAGGCCGAGACCGTCGTCATCGCCTGCGGGGTGTGGAGCCCCAAGATCGGCGACATGGCCGGCGTGAGCATCCCGCTGACCCCCGCCGTGCACCAGATGATCAGCGTCGGCCCGTGTCCGCAGCTGGCCGACACCGAGGGCGAGATCTCGTTCCCGATCGTGCGCGACATGGACACCTTCTGCTACGAGCGCCAGCACGGCGCCGACATGGAGGTCGGCTCCTACGCCCACCGGGCGATCCTGCACGAGCCGGAGGACATCCCGTCGATCGAGCAGGCCAAGCTCTCCCCGACCGAGATGCCCTTCACCTCCGACGACTTCGACCCGCAGCTCGAGCAGGCCTACGAGCTGATGCCCGAGCTGCTCGGCGCCGACGGCGCCGAGATGCGCTACGCGATCAACGGCCTGCTCTCGCTGACCTGTGACGGCAACCCGATCCTCGGTGAGAGCCACGTCACGGGGCTGTGGACGGCGGCCGCGGTGTGGATCAAGGAGGGCCCCGGCGTGGGTCGGGCGGTGGCCGAGTGGATGACCCACGGTCACTCCGAGATCGACGTGCACCACAGCGACATCGCCCGGTTCCACCCGCACCAGATGCGCCGCGAGCACACCCGGCTGCGCACCACCGAGTCGTTCATCAAGACCTACGGCATCATCCACCCGGCCGAGCAGTACGAGTCCGACCGCGACCAGCGGCTCTCGCCCATGCACGAGTCGCAGAAGAAGCTCGGGGCGATGTTCTTCGAGGCCGTCGGCTGGGAGCGGCCGCAGTGGTACGAGTCCAACGCCGACCTGCTCGAGGCGTACGGCGACGCGCTGATGCCGCGCGAGCACGAGTGGGACGCTCGCTGGTGGAGCCCGATCGTCAACGCCGAGCACCTGCGGATGCGCGAGGCGGCAGGCGTGATCGACCTGACCGCGTTCGCGATCTTCGACGTGGTCGGCCCCGGCGCCCTCGACACCGTGCAGCGCACCTGCGTCGCCCAGTGCGACGTGGCCGTCGGCAAGGTGATCTACACGCCTGTCCTCGACGCGGCCGGCGGGTTCAAGTCCGACCTCACCGTGATGCGCCTGGGTGAGCAGCACTTCCGCGTGGTCACCGGCGGCGCGCACGGCATGGCCGACCGCAAGACCTTCGCCGAGCAGCTGCCCGACGACGGCGCCACCACGCTCACCGACCTCACCGACGAGGTCTCGACGATCGGGGTGTGGGGCCCCAGGGCCCGCGACATCCTGGCCGGCCTCACCGGCGACGACGTCTCCGACGAGGGCTTCGGCTTCCTCACCTGCCGCGAGATCGCCCTGGGCGGGATCACCGTGCTGGCCAGCCGGATCTCGTACGTCGGCGAGCTCGGCTGGGAGCTCTACGTGCCGATGGCCGACGCGGCCCGGCTGTGGGAGACCCTCCTCGAGGCCGGCGCCCCGCACGATGCCCGCCCGGTGGGCATCGGGGTCTACGGCACCACCGGCCGGATCGAGAAGGGCTACCGCGCCTACGGCGCCGAGCTCGACAGCGAGCGCTCGATCGTCGAGGCGGGCATGCAGCGACCCAAGGTGAAGGCCGCCGACTTCGTGGGCCGCGAGGCCTACCTGGCCCAGCGTGAGGCGGTACCGGTGACGGTGTTGTGCACGCTGGCCGTCGACGACCACACCTCGGCGAGCGGCGTACGGCGCTACATGCTCGGTGGCGAGCCGATCCTCGCCCGCGACGGCGGCATCCTCACCGACGGCCACGGCCACCACCCCTACGTCACCACGGCCGGGTCGGCGCCCAGCCTGGGCAAGCACCTCCTGCTGGCCTACCTGCCTCCCGCAGAGGCCGTCGTGGGCAACCAGCTCGCGGTGTCCTACATGGAGGAGCGCTACCCGGTCACGGTCGTGTCCGCCGACGCGACGCCGGTCCTCGACCCCGCCAACGAGCGGATCCGCTGAGATGACCGACATCCTCGTCTGCGTGAAGCGGGTGCCCGACTCGTCGGGCCAGGTGCTGCTCACCGACGACGCCCAAGGCGTCGACGGCCGCTTCGTCGGCTTCACCGTCAGCAACCACGAGAACAGCGCGGTCGAGCTGGCGATCCGGATCGCCGACGCCACCGACGGGTCGGTCACGCTGGTCAGCGTGGGGCCGGCCGAGGCCGTGGAACAGCTCCGCGGCAGCCTGGCCCTGGGCTGCCAGGCGGCGGTGCTGGTGGAGGCCGACCCGACCCGTCTCGGACCGGCCGACGTGGCCCACGAGATCGCCGAGGTGGTGCGTGCGCACGCGGCCGCCGGCACGACGTACGACCTCGTGCTGCTCGGCAACGACGCCGCGGACAGCGGCGACTTCCAGGTGCCGATCCGGCTCTCCTACCTGCTCGGTCGCCCGATCGTCACCGGCGCGTCGCTCGTCGAGGTCGCCGACGGCAACCTGGTGGCCCACACCGACGGCCCCTACGGCGCCGAGACCTACTCGCTGCCCCTGCCGGCCGTCGTCTCGGTGCTCGAGGGCGGAGCTGAGCCGCGCTACCCCTCGCTGAAGGGCCGGATGGCCGCCAAGAAGATCCAGATCGAGATGCGCTCTCCCACCCGCGAGCCGGTGGGCGCCCACCGGGTCCGGCTCTCCCTGCCGCCCGCGCAGCCCAGCAGCGTCGAGGTGATCGGCGAGGGCCCCGAGGCCGCTCCCGCCATGGCCGACCTGCTGGTCCGGCTGGGGGTGTCGCGATGATCCTGGTGCTGGTGGAGACCGAGGACGGCTCGGCCACCGAGATCTCGCTGGAGACGCTGGCCCTGGCCCGGGCGCTGTCACAGGAGGGCGGCGGGATCGCGATCCGGGCGCTGCTCGTCGGCGCGCTCGACGACCCGGGCGCCCGTGACGGCCTCGCCGCCGAGCTCGGCGCCCACGGGGTGGCCGAGGTGCACCAGGCCCTCGGCGAGGCCTTCGACACGTACGCCGGGGCCGCGTGGGCCGCCGCCGTGCAGCAGGCCCGCGCCGCGACCGGCTCCGTGGTCGTCACCGCCGCAGGCAGCCCGCGCGGCAACGAGGTGCTGGCCCACCTGTCCGCGCGGCTCGACGTCGCGATGGCGGCCAACGTGGTGTCGTTCGTCGGCCTGGCGCCGTTCGTGGTCACCCGCCAGGTCGTCGGCGGCGCCGCCCTCGAGGAGATGCGCCTCGACCAGCGACCCGCGGTGTTCACCGTGGCCGGTCACTCCTGGATCGCGGCCGAGTCGGGGGGCGCGCCCGCCACCTGGCACGAGTTCACCCCCGAGGTCGCGCCTGCGGACCTGGTGGCGCGAGTGGTGGCCACCGGCCAGAAAGAGGTCGACCACTCCGACTCGCTCAAGTCGGCCCGGGTGGTCGTCGGTGCCGGACGCGGGGCGGGTGGGCCGGACGGGTTCGCCGCCGTGGCCGAGCTCGCCGAGCTGCTCGGTGGCTCACTGGGCGTCTCCCGCGTGGTGACCAGCCTCGGCTGGCGCCCGCACCACGAACAGGTCGGTCAGACCGGCAGCCGGATCTCTCCCGAGCTCTACATCCCGTGCGGGATCAGCGGCGCGATCCAGCACTGGGCCGGCTGTGCCAGCTCGAAGACCATCCTGGCCGTCAACACCGACCCGGATGCGCCGATGATGACCAAGGCGACCTATG
The DNA here is from genome assembly GCA_038214475.1 of Propionibacteriales bacterium. Classification (GTDB taxonomy): domain Bacteria; phylum Actinomycetota; class Actinomycetes; order Propionibacteriales; family Nocardioidaceae; genus Nocardioides. Next base: position 27,482 of record JBBQRV010000004.1, read on the forward strand.
CCGTGGTCGGCGACATGCACGAGGTGGTCCCGGCGCTGGTCGAGGAGCTGCGCCGACGCCGGAGCTGAGCCGGCGTTGCCGTGACCACGCCGTAGCGGGCCCCCACCCGGCCGACATGGTCACGGCAATTCGCGCACCCCGAGGGGTGCGCCGCGGGAGCGCTCGTCGTGCCGCTCCACGCGTCATTCGGAGACGATCACACCTCGGATTGCTGCAGAAAGCAAGAGAATCCCACCGGATAGCCTCGGCTCATGCGCGCTGCCCAGGTCGTCACGCCCACCGGTCCCTCCGACGTCGTCGTGCGGGAGGTCGACGAGCCCGCGCCCGGCCCCGGCGACGTGCTCGTCGAGGTGCACCGGGTCGGGGTCAGCTTTCCCGACCTGCTGCTGAGCAAGGGCCAGTACCAGCTGCGCCCCGAGCCCCCCTTCACGCTCGGCGTCGACTTCGCCGGAACCGTGGTCAGCGGGCCCGGGTTCGAGGTCGGACAGCGGGTCGCCGGGGTGCTGGGGTACGGCGGCGCCTCCGAGCTGGTCGCGGTGCCGGCCGAGTACGTGTTCGCCATCCCCGACTCGCTCTCCTTCGCCGAGGGCGCAGCCCTGCCGATGAACTACCTCACCGCGCTCTTCGCGCTCAAGGAACGTGGCCAGGTGCAGCCGGGCGAACGGGTCCTGGTGCACGGTGCCGCCGGGGGAGTCGGCACCGCCACCCTGCAGGTCGCCAAGGGACTGGGTGCCACCACCGTCGCGGTCGTGAGCAGCGCCGAGAAGGAGCAGGTGGCCCGTGACGCCGGTGCCGACGAGGTGGTGCGAGCCGACTCCTTCACCGAGGCCGGCAAGGTCGACGTGGTCCTCGACGTGGTGGGGGGCGCCGCCTTCACCGACAGCCTACGGATGCTCAACCCGCAGGGCCGGCTGCTGGTGGTCGGCTTCGCCGCCGGCCAGGGCATCCCGGAGGTCAAGGTGAACCGGCTGCTGCTCAACAACATCGACGTGCGGGGGGTCGGCTGGGGGGCGTTTGCGATGACCACTCCCGGCTACATGCAGGAGCAGTGGCGGGACCTCGCCCCGATGCTCGCCGACGGCACGGTGCGGCCCCCGATCGGCGCGACGTACGCGTTCGAGGAGTTCGGGCAGGCCCTGGTCGACCTCGAGCAGCGCCGGGCCCTGGGCAAGCTGGTGGTGGCCGTGCGCTGAGACGCGCTGGAAGACGTCTCGGCGGCACTGGGTGCCGCGCGTTAGGGTCGCTGGGTGAGCATCCTGGACGACGCCCGAGACGGCATGAACCTCGACATCCGCCCGCAGGACGATCTGTTCGGGCACGTCAACGGGCGCTGGCTCGACGAGATCGACATCCCCAGCGACCGGTCCAGCTGGGGCCCGTTCGTGGAGCTGGCCGACCGGGCCGAGGAGCAGGTCCGCGAGATCATCACCGACCTGGCCGACGCCGGCGGTGACCCGGACACCGAGTCGGGCAAGATCGCCGCCCTGTTCGTGTCGTTCATGGACGAGGTCACCATCAACAAGCTCGGCACCCGCCCGATCCGGCCGCTGCTGCAGGCCGTCGAGGGGCTGCGCGACGTGCGCGACCTGGCGGCGTTCCTCGGCGAGTTCGAGCGGATCGGCGGGCACGGGCTGTTCGGCAGCTACATCGACACCGACTCCAAGAACTCCGACCGGTACCTGTTCAACCTCACCCAGGGTGGCCTCGGCCTCCCCGACGAGTCCTACTACCGCGAGGACAAGCACGCCGAGCTGCGTGAGAAGTACGTCGGCTACCTCGAGCGGCTGATGACCCTCGCCGAGATCCCCGACGCCGCCGCCAGGGCGCGCCGCGTGCTCGAGATGGAGGTCGAGCTGGCGCAGGGCCACTGGGAGCGGTCGCTGACCCGCGAGGTGCAGAAGACCTACAACCTGATGACCCTGGCCGAGCTGCGTGACCTCGCGCCGGCCTTCGACTGGGACGCCTACGTCACCAACCTGGGCGGCAGCACCGACACCATCGCCGAGGTGTGCGCGCGCCAGCCGTCGTACCTCGCGCACCTGTCGGCGGTGCTCGAGCGGACGCCGATCGCCGACTGGCAGACCTGGATGACCACCCGGGTGCTGCGCTCCGCGGCGCCGTACCTGACCGACGAGTTCGTCGAGACCAACTTCGACTTCTACGGCCGCACCCTCAACGGCACTCCCGAGCTACGGGCCCGGTGGAAGCGCGGGGTGTCGCTGGTCGAGCAGTGCCTGGGCGAGGCGGTCGGACGCACCTACGTCGAGCGGCACTTCCCGCCGGAGTCCAAGCAGATGATGGACGAGCTGGTCGCGAACCTGCTCGAGGCCTACCGGCAGTCGATCTCCCAGCTGGACTGGATGACCGAGGAGACCAAGCAGCGCGCCTACGAGAAGCTGGCGACGTTCCGGCCGAAGATCGCCTACCCCGACCGGTTCCGCGACTACTCGGCGCTGGTGCTGCGGGCCGACGACCTGATGGGCAACGTGGCCGCGTCGGCGACCTTCGAGACCGCCCGGCAGCTGGCCAAGATCGGCGCGCCGGTGGACCGCGACGAGTGGTTCATGCTGCCGCAGACCGTCAACGCCTACTACAACCCCGGCACCAACGAGATCTGCTTCCCCGCAGGCATCCTGCAGAAGCCGTTCTTCAGCCCCGACGCCGACCCGGCGGAGAACTACGGCGGCATCGGTGCGGTGATCGGCCACGAGATCGGGCACGGCTTCGACGACCAGGGTGCCCAGTACGACGGCAAGGGCAACCTCAACGACTGGTGGACCGCCGACGACAAGGCCGCGTTCGAGGTGAAGTCGAAGACCCTCGTCGAGCAGTACGACGGCTTCTCGCCGAGAGCCCTGCCCGGCGAGCACGTCAACGGCCAGCTCACCGTCGGTGAGAACATCGGCGACCTGGGTGGCCTGACCATCGGCCACACGGCGTACCGGATCGCGCAGGGTGGCGAGGTCAGCCAGGAGGCCAGCCAGCAGCTGTTCATGAGCTGGGCCTACTGCTGGCGCACCAAGCGCCGCCGGGAGCAGGAGCAGCAGTACCTCACCATCGACCCGCACAGCCCTCCCGAGTTCCGCGCCAACATCGTGCGCAACCTCGACGAGTTCCACGACGCGTTCGGCACCACCGAGGCCGACGGGTTGTGGCTGGACCCGTCGGACCGGGTCCGGATCTGGTGACGGTGGTCCCGTCAGCCCCAGGAATCACCGGTTCACCGGCGATTCCTGACGTTCTCGGCCGATGCAACGGCTGAGAACGTCAGGGAACGGCTGAGAAGCACGGCGCCCAGTCTGCCCGCAGGCCGCCAGCAGTACGGCGCCCGCCAGCGGCCACCCGCAGCCAGGCCCGCCCCACAAGCCAACCCACCACCCGCGCCACCCGCGTCGGACCCGGCTGGTAGACAGGCGCCCATGACCACCACCCTGCGCGACCGGGCCGAGGCCCACCTCCGGGCGCTGGTCGGCCGTGACGACGCCGTCCTGCTTGACGACCAGTGGACCGCCATCGAGGCGCTGGCGGACGGCAAGCGCCGGGCCCTGGTCGTCCAACGCACCGGGTGGGGCAAGTCGGCGGTCTACTTCGTGGCCACCCTGCTGCTGCGCGAGGCCGGTTCCGGACCGACCGTGATCATCTCCCCGCTGCTGGCCCTGATGCGCAACCAGATCGAGGCTGCCCAGCGCGCCGGCATCCGGGCGGTGACCATCAACTCCACCAACATCGAGCAGTGGGAGCCGATCCAGGCGTCGATCGCCGCGGGCGAGGTTGACGTCCTGCTGGTGAGCCCCGAGCGGCTCAACAACCCGGGGTTCCGCGACACCGTGCTGCCGCGGCTGGCGGCCACCGCGGGGCTGCTGGTCATCGACGAGGCGCACTGCATCTCCGACTGGGGCCACGACTTCCGGCCCGACTACCGCCGGATCCGCACTATGCTGGCCGAGCTCCCCGATGGCATCCCGGTGCTGGCCACCACCGCCACCGCGAACGCCCGGGTGACCGCCGACGTCGCCGAGCAGCTCGGCACCGACGTCCTCGTGCTGCGCGGCGAGCTCGACCGGGAGTCCCTGCACCTGGGCGTGGTGCGGCTGCGGACCGCGGAGCAGCGCCTGGCCTGGCTGGCCGACCACCTGGGCGAGTTCGAGGGCAGTGGCATCGTCTACTGCCTCACCGTGGCCGCCACCCAGGAGATCGCGGCCCACCTGCGGGCCCGCGGGCACGCCGTCGCGGCGTACTCCGGGCAGACCGACCCCACCGAGCGCGAGGCCCTCGAGGCCGACCTGGCCACCGGCCGGGTCAAGGCGCTGATCGCCACCAGCGCGCTGGGGATGGGCTTCGACGCCACCCTCGGCTTCGTCGTCAACATGGGCGCTCCCCAGTCACCGGTCGCCTACTACCAGCAGGTGGGCCGTGCCGGCCGTGGCACCGACCACGCCACCGTGGTGCTGCTCCCGGCGCTCGAGGACCGCGACATCTGGAAGTACTTCTCCTCCCTCGGCTTCCCTCCCGAGGGCCAGGTGCGCCAGACCTTGTCGGTGCTCGAGGGCGCCGGCAAGCCGCTGTCGACCGCCACCATCGAAACGTACGTCGACCTCAACCGCACCCGCCTGGAGTCGATGCTGAAGGTGCTCGACGTCGACGGTGCGGCCCGTCGCGTGCAGGGTGGCTGGGAGGCCACCGGCCGGGAGTGGACCTACGATGCCGAGCGCTACGGCCGGGTGGCCGAGGCCCGCGAGATCGAGCAGCGGGCCATGCTCGACTACATCGCCACCGACCGCTGCCGGATGTGGTTCCTGCGCCACCAGCTCGACGACCCGGGCGCCGCCGACTGCGGTCGTTGCGACAACTGCGGAGCCCTCCACCTGACCGAGGCAGTCTCCGACGACGCGGTGGCCGCAGCCACCGACCAGCTGTCGCGTCCGGGCGTCCCGTTGACCCCGCGGCGGATGTGGCCCACGGCGCTGGCCAACCTGGGCATCGACCTCAAGGGCAAGATCTCCGAGGCCGCCGAGGAGGGTCGGGCAGTGGCCCGGCTCACCGACCTCGGGCATGGCCAGCAGCTTCGCGAGCTCTTCCGTGAAGGCACCCCCGACGGTCCGGTGCCGGTGCCGCTGGTGAAGGCGGTGCTCGAGGTGCTCGGGGAGTGGCAGCCGAAGGCGGTGGGCATCGTGCGGGTGGAGTCGGCCCGGCGGGACACCCTCGTGGGCGACTTCGCGGAGGGCCTCTCGCGCTTCCTCGGCATCCCGGTGGTGGGCCGGTTCGCCATCGTCGACCCGTCGGTCGCACCGGGTCAGGGCGCCGCCAACTCGGCCCACCGGGTGGCCGCGGTCGGGCGCCGGCATGCGCTGGAGGGCGACATCCCTCCGGGACCCGTGCTGCTGCTCGACGACCTCGTGGTCAGCGGCTGGACGATGACGCTCGCCGCGCGCGCGCTGCGAGCCGCGGGTGCGACCGAGGTCCTGCCTTTGGCACTGGCCGTCGAGCGCTGAGCCGGCTCAGGCCATCGCCCCGATGGTCTCCGGCACGAAGCCGGGGAAGATCCGGGCCCGCTTGCCCGACACCTCGGGGAAGCGGTTGAGGAGCACCTCCCACAGCACGCTGCGGTAGTCGCGGGTCACCGCGAGGTCACCGTCGGTGAGCTCGGCGCGGGCCAGCCCGGGCCACACGCCGTGCACGTCGCCGCCGTTGACCCCGGCGCCGAGCAGCAGCATCGCGTTGCCGTAGCCGTGGTCGACACCGTGGTCCCCGTTCTGCTCGACCCGCCGGCCGAACTCGCTCAGGGTCGCAACCGTCACCCGGGAGGCGTCGGCGCCGAGGTCGGAGAAGAACGCGGTCAGCGACTTCGCCAGGTGGTCGAGCTGGTCGAACATCCAGCCCGTCGACGGGTCGGTGCTGCCGAGACCGGTGTGCATGTCCCAGTCGCCGTAGTCGATGGTGATCACCTTGACCCCGAGGTCGGCCCGGATCAGCGCCGAGGTGTTCGCGAGCACCCCCTGCAGCTGACCCTTCGGGTACGACGACACGTTGACCGGGTTCAACGGGTTGTCCGGGCCACCGGGGTCGGGATCCTGGGTGGGCAGCGCGGCCGCCTGCACCAGGTCGTCGAGGCGCAGGGTGGCGTCGATGGTGCTGCGCACCTGGTTGCCCAGGGCGCTCTTGTCACCCGACCACATGGTGCGCAGCGAGGCCCGGCGCTTGGCGGCGCTCGAGCCGAGCCCGGCGATCTGGAGGTCGGCGACCTGGTCGGCGCCGAGGGCCGCAGCCGGGCCGACCTGCGAGGTCGGCAGCAGCGTGGAGCCGAGCTGCATCGACGTCTCGGGCGTGGCTGCCGGGTCGAGCCCGATCATCCGGTTGATCCACCCCACCCGGGCCGACGAGCCGGGGTCGGCGTCCTCGATCACCTCCATGGCGTCGAAGTGGCTGCGGTTGGGGGCGGGCAGGCCCACGGCGTGCACGGCACCGAACGTGCCGGCCTGCCACATCGGCAGCAGTGGTGCGAGGGCGGGGTGCAGGCCGAAGGCGTTGCCGGTGCTGGTGCCGACCAGCGACCCCTCGGGCACTACGATGCCGTTGCGGTAGCCGCCGAGCAGATCGTGCTGGGCCCCGCGGGGCACCACCATCGAGAGGCCGTCGGCGCCGCCGCGCAGGCTGAGCACGACCAGGACGTTGCCGCCCGCGGGGGCGCCGTACGTGACCTGGCGGAAGGCGTCGCCGAACAGGCTGGCCCCGGCCAGGCCGGCGCCGCCGGCGGCCGCGATGGCGAGGAAACGGCGGCGGTTCAGGGAGAACTCGGGGCAGCCGCAGGCTGCGGTGTCGTTGGTCATCGTCGGGTCCTCAACGGCTCAGGTGGGAAGGGGAGTCGAGCAACGACGAGACGATGCCGATGACCGTCCAGTACTGGTCCGCCTCGCTCTGGGTGAGCCGGTGGTTGAGCGTGCGGCCGATCACCTGGGCCACGCCCCGCTTCACCGAGGGCCCGGGCGGCTGCCCGAGCAGCTGGCGGCCGACGTGGTCGATCACGCTGTCGACGCTGGCCGGCAGGGTCGGCAACCAGGAGTCCTGGGAACGGAACCGGGCCTCGTGGGTCGGCCACCACTGGGCGGCCAGGTTGCGGTGCGTGGCGAAGCTGGTGAGGATCCGGCCGGCGCCGCTCCAGGACTGGTTGTCCTGGGGGAAGCCGTCGGGCGCCGGCCACTCGTACGGCGCCTGCCCGAGCTCGCGGTACTGCCAGTACATCGCGTTCGCGAACGAGTTGCCGTCGACCGGGCGCAGCACCTTGATGCCCAGGGCGCGCACGGTGGCGACGTAGTCCTCGGCGGGCGTGCGCACCTTCTTGCCCGCCGACTTCGCGAACTCGGGGTGGTCGACCATCGCCCGCAGGGTGGCCTTGATCGAGGTGTTGTGGGTGCGGTAGGCGCGGGCGACGGTGCTCACCAGTCCCGGGGAGGGGTGGTCGCTCACGAACTTCACGCACAGCCGTCGAGCCAGCCGTTGGGCGGTGGCGGGGTGGTGGGCGAGGTACTTCAGGTAGGCCTTGGTGGCGGCCCGGCCGTCGGCCGCGAGGTTGGCCGACGTGAAGCCCATCACGGTGACCCTGCCGCGGGAGTGCACGGTCGGGTCGTAGAAGGCCCGGAACTCCGGCCACCACACGTCGACGCGGTAGCCGGTCAGCATCCTGGCCGACTGCTTGACGTCCTTCTCGGTGTAGCCGGCGTCGACACCGACGGTGTGCAGCTCGAGCAGCTCGCGGCCCAGGTTCTCGTTGGGGCTGTCCTTGGTCGAGATCGCGTTGTCGAGGGAGAGCCCCATTGCCGGGTGGGTCGTCGCGTGCAGCAGCAGCTGCTCGAAGCTGGACAGCGCATGGGTGCGGATCATCCGGTCGTAGGAGACCCGGTAGAAGTACGCGGTGTCGTCCATCAGCGGCACGTGCAGGAGGTTGGACCAGAAGTCGACCATCACCTCCTGGAGCTGGCGGCTGCTGTGGATCCGCCTGGCCATCGTCCAGCGGCTCAGGTCACCCATCACCTCCCACGGCACCTCACCGTTGAAGATCTGCTGGGGGGTCTGCTTGAGGCGGGGGTACCAGGTGTCGATCGCCTTCCCGGAGGGGTCGGAGATCCGCCCGGGGCAGAGTTGCTTCTCGAACCAGGCGCGCCCGCCGCCCGCCTTCGACACCGAGGTCGCCAGGCCCGGCGTGAGCCCGCCACTGAAGCGCCGCGCGAAGTGCCGCGAGCCAGCGCCGAGCAGGACCGGCTTGGGCGCGACCGTCACCGGTGCGGTGCTGGGCTTCTCGGCGGACGCCCGACTCGGGCGCGCAGTCGGTTCGCCGGCCGGCTCCGGGACTGGCTTTCCCTTGGAGCGAGGACGGAGGGTGGTCTCGGACACGCGCGGGCTCCAGACGTCGGGGGGAACGCACCCTCGGGACCCCGGACAGGCCGAAGTCCCGGTGCGACGACGTCGACGAGACTAGGACAGATCGCGACGATCGGCATGCGATGGGGGTGAATTGACCGCAGCCCGGCGTGAGCACGGCGTCGGGGAGGCCGTTGTCGGCCCTGCGCGTTAGCGTTCCTTGTCCACACCAGGTCCACACCAGGGCCCCACCCACCGCACCCACTCATCCGGGAGGACGGCGTGAGCTTCGTCCCCGTCACCGGTGTCGCGCGGTTCCACCGCGGCACGGTGCCCCGCGACGGCTCGATCGAGTTCACCGACGAGCGGCGAGTGGTGAGCCTGCCCATCCGGGGCGCGCTGCCCGTGCTCTCCAAGGCGCACACCGACGACGCGACCCATCCGTCGGTGGCCCTGCTGTCCGGCGCCGCCCTGCTCGGCCTCAGGCTGGTGGCGGCGGGCCGGATGGAGCCCGGCCCCGAGTCGTGGGTCCCACTCCCGGATGCGAGCGACGACGACCGGATCACGATGCTGGCCCGCTCCCGTGCGTACGCCGAGGTCGACGCCGACGCGGCCGAGGCGGTCATCCGCGACGTGATCGACGCGGTGGTCGACGCGATGCCCCGCAGCGCCCCGGTGGCCGGCAGTCGGCCGGCGACGGCCCCGGTACGTCGCCCGGTGCCGGAGCGCGACGCCCGGGGGCCGTCACCGTTCTCGGAGCGGCTGCAGCGACTGATCCGCGAACGGTCCGGGGGCATCGCCGACGACCGCCCGCACCTGGTCACGCTCTCGCTGCGGGTGGAGGCCGACGAGGACGAGCTGGGTGCAGGCAGCTGCCGGCTGGTGCTCCAGGTGCACGACGAGCGCAATCCGCTGCACGTCGCCGACGCGGCGCGGCTGTGGACCGAGTCCGGCCAGGACGCCACCCACGGGTTCGGCACCCGCGCCCGCACGCACGCCACCATCGCCCTGCGCACGGCCGCCGACGCCTGGCCGGTGCTCGACCGCTTCCTCGACGAGCGGGTGCCCGACCAGCTCACCCTCGACGCCGACGAGCTGGGCTCGCTGCTGGAGGACGGCGTCGCCGCGCTGGAGACGGCCAGCGTGCCGGTGCTGTGGCCGCGCAGCCTGGGCCGGGACCTGACCGCGCGCACCGTGCTCACCCCGCGACAGGGCGACAACCCCCTGATGACCGGGCTGTTCGGCCCCGACGCGATGTTCGCCTTCAACTGGGAGCTGGCGCTGCACGGCGACCCGCTGACCACCGAGGAGATGGACGAGCTGGCCCGGGCGGCCAGCCCGATCATCAAGCTGCGCGACAACTGGTTGGTCGTCGACCCGCGGATGGCGCGCCGGGCCCGCAAGCGCCTGGTGCGCGAGGTGAAGCCCGTCCAGGCGCTCGCGGCCACCCTCACCGGGGTCGTCAAGGTCGAGGAGCAGGAGGTGCCGGTGGTGGTGGGCGCCACCCTGGAGAAGGTGCGTGCCGATCTGCTCGGGTCCGCCACCCGCGACCCGATCCCGGTGCCGGCCGGGCTTGCCGCCGACCTGCGCGGCTACCAGCGGCACGGCCTGACCTGGCTGGCGCAGCTCACCTCGCTGGGCCTGGGTGCCTGCCTGGCCGACGACATGGGGCTGGGCAAGACCGTGACCCTGATCGCGCTGCACCTGCACCGCGCCGCGGCGCCGCCGGCCGGTCCCACCCTCGTCGTCTGCCCGGCGTCGCTGCTGGGCAACTGGGAGGCCGAGATCGAGCGGTTCGCCCCGGGGGTGCCGGTACGCCGCCACCACGGCGGGCAGCGCGACCTGACCGGGGTGGCGGGTGCGAGCGGGGGGTTCGTGCTCACCACCTACGGCACCATGCGCCGCGACCACGCCGCGCTGGCCGAGGTGGCGTGGGACCTGGTGGTCGCCGACGAGGCGCAGCACGTGAAGAACCCGCAGTCGTCGACCGCCAAGGCGCTGCGGGCGATCCCCTCGGCCGCGCGGGTGGCCCTCACCGGCACGCCGGTCGAGAACAACCTCACCGAGCTGTGGGCGATCCTCGACTGGGCCACCCCCGGGCTGCTCGGCAGCCGCAACGCCTTCCGCAAGGTCTGGGCCGCCCCGATCGAGGCCGGCGTCGACGGTGCGGTGGCCCGCCGCTTCGCGGACCTGATCGGGCCGTTCCTGCTGCGCCGGCGCAAGTCCGACCCCGGCATCGCCCCGGAGCTGCCTGCGAAGACCGAGACCGACCACCGGATCGGCCTGACCCGCGAGCAGGTGGTCCTCTACGAGGCGCTGGTGCGCGACTCGATGGACCGGATCGAGCGCGCCGACCCCGAGACCCGGCGCGGCCTGGTGCTCACGCTGCTCACCGGGCTCAAGCAGATCTGCAACCACCCGGCCCACTACCTCAAGCAGGTCAACCCGCGGCTCAGCAACCGTTCGGAGAAGTTCGACCTGCTCGACGAGCTGCTCGGCACCGTGCTCGCCGAGGAGGGCGCCGCGCTGATCTTCACGCAGTACGTCGCGATGGCCCGGCTGCTGGAGCGGCACCTGGGCGACGGCGGCGTCCCGCTGGAGTTCCTGCACGGCGGCACCCCGATCCGGCAGCGCGAGGCGATGGTGGCCCGGTTCCAGGAGGGCCGGACCCCGGTCTTCCTGCTCTCGCTCAAGGCGGGCGGCACCGGGCTCAACCTCACCGCGGCCGACCACGTGATCCACTTCGACCGTTGGTGGAACCCGGCCGTCGAGGACCAGGCCACCGACCGCGCGTACCGGATCGGGCAGACCCGACCGGTGCAGGTCCACCGCTTCATCACGCAGGGCACCATCGAGGAGAGGATCGCCGAGCTGCTGGCCCGCAAGCGCTCCGTCGCCGACTCGGTGCTCGCCGCCGGGGAGACCGCGCTCACCGAGCTCGGGAACGCCGAGCTGCGCGACCTGGTGACGCTGCGGGTGCGGGAGTGAGCGGGCGCGGCGAGCAGGTGACCCATCCGAGGTTCGGGCCAAGGGCGCGTTCGGCCCGCGCGCGGTCGTGGTGGGGCAAGGCCTGGGTGCGGGCGGTGGAGGAGTCGGCGTACGGCGTGGGTGAGCTGCGCGCCGCCCGGAGCCTGGCCCGCGGGGGCAGCGTCGGCGGGCTCACCGTCGCCGAGGGCCTGTGCTTCGCGGCGGTCGAGCACGCCGACGAGCTGTGGTCGCCGCGGATCGCGTTGCCGGTGCTCGAGCCGCCGCAGCGGGCGGCGCTGGTCGAGGTGGTGGCGGCGCAGGCGGGGCGGGTGGCTGCCCTGCTCGGCGGCGAGCTGCCCCACGACGTGGTGGAGGAGTCGGAGGAGTCGGGGATCGAGCTGCTGCCCTACGGCGGCGAGTTCCAGGCCGACTGTGCCTGCGACGCCTGGACCCAGCCCTGCGTGCACGCGTTGGCGGTGCTCTACCAGTGCAGCTGGCTGATCGACGACGACCCGTTCGTGCTGGTGCAGCTGCGTGGGCTGTCACGCGAGCAGCTGTTGGCGGCGCTGCACGCCCGCACGACGTCGGCCACCGACGGCGAGCGCGGCATCCCGCCCGAGGAGGAGCTGGAGCTCGCGTACGACGCCGCGCTGCACGCCCGCGAGCTGCTCGGCGATTCGGGCCGATGGTCCCTACCGGTGCCGCCCCAGGCGGGTCAGGCTGGACCCTGAGCGAAAGAGCCGGTCCGCCCCTCGGCGGGCGCCAACCCCCGTGGGCGTCCCTGTCGATCGGGCGGGCCTGACCGGGCGGCCGATCACGCATCCGGGCGCCCGGTCCCGCGCTGTCCGGGTGGGCGCCGACGGAGAGTCAGCCCTCGGTGAGCGCCGCGAGCGCCATCGCGCGCAGCATCCGGCGCATCTCGGGCTCGGGCAGGAACGCGCTGTGCGGCGTGGAGTTCAGCAGCCCGAACGTGGCGTGCGCCCGGGCCCGGGCCTGAGTGGCCGTGAGGTCCGCGCGGTGGGTGCGCAGCTCGGTGGCCCAGAGGTCGACGTACTCGCGCTGGAGCCTGCGCACCTGCTCACGCGCCGCCTCGGGCAGCGAGGACCAGTCCCGGTCCTGCACCACGATCAGGGGCTTGTTGGCCAGCGCGAACGACACGTGCCACTCGACCAGCCCGGCCAGCCCCTGGCCGGCCGCCACCCGCTCACGACCCACCCGGAGCAGCTCCTCGGAGATGGACACCAGCATCTCGGCGAGCATCGCGTCCTTGGAGACGAAGTGCTTGTAGAGCGCGGGGCCGCTGATCCCGCAGGCGGCGCCGAGGTCGGACACCGAGACCCCGTGGAACCCGCGGCTGGCGAACAGCTCGGCCGCAGTGGCCAGGATCTGGTCGCGGCGCGTGGGCCGGTCGGCGCGGGTGGTCACCGCCCAAGGTTAGCGGTCGCTAACGTGCGCGGACCCGAGCGTTCACCCACCGGTCCGGCTCGTCGTGGACACGATGGTTAATGATCGCTAACCTGTCGGGGTGACCCAGGACCTCCGCGCACTCGTCGACGACCTGCGACAGCGGCTGGCCGTCGTACGCCAGGGCGGCAGTGAGTCCGCCCGCGCCAAGCACACCGGACGCGGCAAGCTGCTGCCCCGCGAGCGCATCGACCGGCTGCTCGACCCCGGGAGCCCGTTCCTCGAGCTGAGTGCCCTCGCCGCGACCGGGATGTACGGCGAGCCCGGACAGCCCGATCCGGTGCCCAGTGCCGGCATCGTCACCGGTATCGGAGTGGTGCAGGGGCGGGCCTGCGTCGTGGTGGCCAACGACGCCACGGTCAAGGGCGGCACCTACTACCCGATGACGGTCAAGAAGCACCTGCGTGCCCAGGAGGTGGCCCGGCAGAACCGGCTGCCCTGCCTCTACCTGGTCGACTCCGGCGGGGCCTTCCTGCCGATGCAGGACGAGGTCTTCCCCGACCGTGAGCACTTCGGCCGGATCTTCTTCAACCAGGCCAACCTGTCCGCGCAGGGCATCCCGCAGCTCGCCGCCGTGATGGGCTCCTGCACCGCCGGTGGCGCCTACGTGCCGGCGATGTCCGACGAGAGCATCATCGTCAAGGACCAGGGCACGATCTTCCTGGGCGGTCCGCCGCTGGTGAAGGCCGCCACCGGGGAGGTCGTCACCGCCGAGGACCTCGGCGGCGGCGACGTGCACGCGCGCCGGTCCGGCGTGGTCGACCACCTCGCCGAGGACGACGCACACGCGCTGGCGATCCTGCGCTCCATCGTCGACACCCTGCCCACGCCGGTGCTCACCGCGGGGCACGACGTCGAGGAGCCGCACGAGGCCGCGGAGACGCTCTACGACGTGGTGCCCGCCGACACCCGCACGCCCTACGACGTGCGTGAGGTGATCCGTCGGGTCGTCGACGGCAGCCGGTTCCACGAGTTCAAGAGGCTCTACGGCGAGACCCTGGTCTGCGGGTTCGCCAGGATCTGGGGCCACCAGGTCGGCATCGTCGCCAACAACGGGATCCTGTTCAGCGAGTCGGCGCTCAAGGGCGCGCACTTCATCGAGCTGTGCAACCAGCGCAAGATCCCGCTGGTGTTCCTGCAGAACATCACCGGCTTCATGGTCGGGCGCGAGTACGAGAACGGTGGCATCGCCCGCGACGGCGCCAAGCTGGTCACCGCGGTGGCCTGCAGCGTGGTCCCGAAGTTCACCGTCGTCATCGGCGGCTCGTTCGGGGCGGGCAACTACGGCATGTGCGGCCGGGCCTACGACCCGCGCTTCCTGTGGATGTGGCCCAACGCGCGGATCTCGGTGATGGGCGGCGAGCAGGCCGCCTCCGTGCTGGCCACCGTGCGCCGCGACGGCCTCGAGGCCCGCGGCGAGCAGTGGTCCAGCGAGGACGAGGAGTCGTTCAAGGCGCCGATCCGCGACCAGTACGACACCCAGGGCTCGCCGTACTACTCCACCGCCCGGCTCTGGGACGACGGCGTCATCGACCCGGTCGACACCCGCCGGGTGCTCGGCATGGGCCTGGCCGTCGCGGCCGGGGTGCCCACACCCGATCCCTCCTACGGCATCTTCCGGATGTGACCGCCGTGCTGCACACCGTCCTGATCGCCAACCGTGGCGAGATCGCGCTGCGGGTGATCCGCGCCTGCCGGGCCCTGGGCCTGCGCTCGGTCGCGATCCACACCGACCTCGACCTCGCGGCGCCACACGTGCGCGACGCCGACGAGGCGGTGCGGGTGGAGAGCTACCTCGACATCGACGCCGTGGTCGCCGCCGCCCTGGCAGTCGGGGCCGACGCGATCCACCCCGGCTACGGCTTCCTGTCCGAGCGCGCCTCGTTCGCCCGCGCGGTCGAGGCCGCCGGCCTCAAGCTCGTGGGCCCGTCGGCCGAGGTGATGGAGCAGATGGGTCGCAAGGACGCCGCCCGCGAGATCGCGGTCGCCGCCGGCGTACCGGTCGTGCCGCAGGGCGAGGGCGCCGCGGGCGACCGGGCCTACCCGGTGCTGGTCAAGGCGGCGGCCGGCGGTGGCGGGAAGGGCATGCGCATCGTGCGCTCCGCCGACGAGTACGACGCCGCGGTGGCCAGCGCGAAGCGCGAGGCGCTGGCGTCCTTCGGCGACGACACGATCCTGGTCGAGAAGTACGTGGAGCACGGCCGCCACATCGAGGTCCAGGTGCTCGCCGACGCGCACGGCACGGTGCTGCACCTCTTCGAGCGCGACTGCTCCACCCAGCGCCGGCACCAGAAGGTGCTGGAGGAGGCGCCCGCCCCGACCCTCACTCCGGAGATCCGCCGGCTGGTGACCGAGTCGTCGGTGGCGCTGGCCCGCCACGTCGGCTACGAGAACGCCGGCACGGTGGAGTTCCTGCTCGACTCCGACACCGGTGAGGCCTACTTCCTGGAGATGAACACTCGGCTCCAGGTCGAGCACCCGGTGACCGAGCTGGTCACCGGGCTGGACCTGGTCCAGCTGCAGCTGCGGGTGGCCGCCGGCGAGCCGCTGCCGATCGGCCAGGACGACATCCGGCTCGACGGGCACGCCATCGAGGCCCGGGTGTACGCCGAGGACCCCTTCCACGGGTTCCTGCCCCAGGCCGGCACCGCCAGCCTGGTGCGTTGGCCGGAGCGGGCCCGCGTGGACGCCGCGCTGGAGAGCGGTCAGGTGGTGAGCACGTCGTACGACCCGATGCTGGGCAAGATCATCGTGCACGGGCCCGACCGTGAGTCGGCCCGGCGGGCGCTGGTGAACGCGCTCGACGACACGGCCATCCTGGGCCTGACCACCAACGTGGGCTTCCTGCGGGCGCTGGCCGCCTCCGAGGAGTTCCGCGACGCGACCATCGACACCGCCTGGCTCGACACCGCGGAGGTGCCCGAGCCGTCGCGCGACCTGCCTCGGCTGTTCGTGGCGTGGACGGCGGCGATGCTGGTCGCGATGGACGACCGGCACCCGTTCGCGGCCGACGGCTGGCGCTCCGGCGCCGACCCGGCGCCGGTCCTGGTCGAGCTGGACCGCACCGTCGCCGTCGACCGGCTCCGGGGCCTGGTCGACGGGGTCGAGGTGCGCCAGCTCTCGGCCGAGCGGCACCTGTTGGTGCTCAGTCTCGACGGCCGTCGCGACCAGGCGGTCGTCAACGTGCAGCCGCACGTGATGGAGGTCGTGCACCACGGCCACCGGCACGTCTTCGACCGGCCGGACGTCTTCGGGGACCACGGCCCCGCCGCCGGCGACGGCACCCTGCTGGCGCCGATGCCGGGCACCGTGCTCGCCGTCCAGGTCGCCACGGGCCAGCAGGTGGTGGAGGGTGAGACGCTCGGGATGATGGAGGCGATGAAGATGGAGCTGGCCCTCAAGGCGCCGTTCGCCGGCACCGTCACCGTGGTGGGTGCGGCGGCCGGGGACCAGGTCGCCCTCGGCGCCACGCTCTTCGTGGTCGAACCGCACACCGAGGAGGCCTGATGCGCACGCCACAGGTGCTGCCCGCCGCCGACCTCCCCGAGCGGGTGACGATCTGGGAGGTCGGGCCGCGCGACGGCCTGCAGAACGAGTCGGCGCTGGGGCCCACCGACGTGAAGGCGGAGTTCGTACGTCGGCTGCTGGCCGCGGGTCTCCCGATCGTCGAGGCCACCAGCTTCGTGCACCCGCGCTGGGTGCCCCAGCTCGCCGACGCCGCCGAGCTGATGGGGCTGCTCGGCGAGGCCGGTCGCGATCTGCCGGTCCTGGTGCCCAACGAGCGCGGCCTGGACCGGGCCCTCGAGCTCGGTCT
>JBBQRV010000005.1:0-42784 GCA_038214475.1 Propionibacteriales bacterium
GTGAACGTCTTCGGCTGGGTGGCCCGGGTCGCCCGCGTCGCCGACCTGAACGACCAGGTCGAGGCCTGCCGGCGCATCTTCGCCAGCGACCGGCGCTGGACGGTCGTGCGTGGCAGCGACCTCGAGGAGGGCGAGAGCGAGGGGCTCCCGGTGTGGAGCCGACACGTCGGAGACCCGGTGCTGGCGAGCAACCGGACCCGGCGCGTCGACTTCGCGCTGTTCATGGTGGCCGCTCTCACCGACGACACGCTGGTCGGCGAGGCGCCTGCCATCGTGGGCTGCCGGACCCCGTCGGCGCTCGAGCACGCCGCAGTGGGTGCCCGGCGTTGACCCGCGTTGACGGGCGTTGACCGGCGTTGACCGGCCGGCGTGACGTCAGTCGACGGGCTCGGCGAGGCGCGCGCGGGTCTGCACGACGTACTCGCGGAAGAGCTCGGCCGACGGCAGCAGCCGTCGTTCCCGTGACCAGGACAGCCCGATGTCGCGGGAGGCGCCAGGGTCGCGTAGCCGCACCAGAGGCGCGCCGGAGTCGTCGACCGCACCGCGATGGGCGGCCGGCATGATCGCCACGCCGAGGCCGGCCGCCACGAACCCGCGGACCACGGGCAGGTCGTCGCCCTCGAAGGCGACCCGCGGCTGGAAGCCGGCCGCTGCACACAGCTCGTCGCAGAGCGTGCGCAGCTCCCAGGAGCGCCTCAGCATGACGAAGTCCTGATCCGCGGCCTCGGCCAGCGAGATCTCGGAGCGGCCGGCCAGGGGGTGGCCGGGAGGCACGGCCAGGGCGAGCGGCTCGGCGACGAGCCGCTCCCAGTGCACCTCCGGGTTGCGCGGACGTCGTGAGGTGAGCTCGAGGTCGATGCGGCCACCCGCCAGCAGCGAGGAGCCGAGGGCGTCGTGCGACTGCTCGAGCCGGAACTCGACTCGCGGGTGCAGCCGACGGAAGCCGGCGACCAGGCCCGGCACCAGCCAGGTGCCCAGGGAGAGCTGGAACGCCACGGTGACCGTGCCGGTCTCCGGGTCGATCAGCTCCTCGACGGCCGCCAACGCATCGTCGAGGCCGTGCAGGACGCCGTCGAGGTGCCGCTTGAAGACCGTGCCGGCGTGGGTGGGTCGCAGCACCCGGCCCGAGCGGCGCAGCAGCGCGGTGCCCACCTGCTGGTCGAGGCGGGCCAGGGCGCGCGAGACCCCTGGCTGGCTGACCATCGACAGCTCGGCCACCTCGGTGACGGTGGCGCCGTCCGCCACGAGCTGGAACCAGCGCAACGCCTCGGTGTCCATATCCATGACGTTAGTGCATGTATGGGACACCTTCTAGTTATTGGACGTATGAATGCGGACGGCGAACACTGGACTCATGACCAGCTCTTCGCACGCCACCAGTTCTGCCCGCACGCACTCTCGCCGGTCGTGGGCCGCCGTCCGCGACGACCTGCGCGAGCGCCGTGAGGCCCGCTCCGCCCGGCAGGTGCTCCGCCGCCAGCTCGCCAGCTACAGCAGCCCGCACGAGATCGACGACCTGATGGCCTCCGTACGTCGCCGCGACGACGCGGGCGCCGAGGAGATCCGCCGGGTGCTCGCGAGCAACCTCTACGAGCACCGCCGCCCCTCGCAGTTCGGCTACTGAGCGAGGCGGCACCTGGCAGCGCGGTCAGGACGCCCAGCGTCCCCAGATGACCGTGCTGTCGGTCTCGACCGACTCCGCGAGCAGGAAGAACCGGTGGCCCTCCAGGCAACGGATCCTCAGGTGCTCGACGGGCCCGTCGGTGCTGTCGAGCGAGGTCCGGGCCACGATCTCGGCCGGGGACCCGCACGACGGGCAGCTGCACATCTCCATGACTGTCACCTCCTGGGGTGAAGAGGTCCCGGTTCGCACCGAGATACCGAGGTGTAGGAATGCACCCATGAGCGAACTCACGTTGCCCGACGGTCGCGTCCTCGACGTGACCGTGTCCGGACCCGACGGCGCGGTGCCGCTGGTCTTCCACCACGGCACCCCCGGGAGTGCCCGGCAGTTCGCCTCCGTCGCACGCGGCGCGGCCGCCCGCGGGCTGCGGCTGGTCACCTGGTCCCGCCCCGGGTACGGCGCCTCCACCCGGCACCCGGGCCGTCGAGTCGCCGACGTGGTGGCCGACGCCGCCGCGGTGCTCGACTCGATCGGGGCCGAGACCTGCCTGGTCGCCGGTTGGTCCGGTGGCGGGCCGCACGCGCTGGCCTGTGGCGCGCTGCTCCCGGACCGGGTCCGAGCCACGTTGTGCATCGCCGGCGTCGCGCCGTACCGGGCCGAGGGCCTGGACTGGCTGGCCGGCATGGGCGAGGACAACCTGGCCGAGTTCGGTGCCGCCCTCGACGGCGAGCCGGCGCTGCGGTCGTTCCTCGACTCGGCGCGTGCCGAGCTCGCCGACATCTCCGCCGACGCGGTCGCCGCCTCGATGGCCAGCCTGCCGCCGCCCGTCGACGTGCAGGCACTGACCGGCGAGTTCGCCGACGACCTCGCCGCCAGCTTCCGGGAGGCGGTCAGCCGCGGCGTCGACGGCTGGCTCGACGACGACCTCGCGTTCCTCCAGCCGTGGGGGCTCGACCTCGCCGACCTGACCGGTCCGACCCTGGTGTGGCAGGGGAGCGAGGACCTGATGGTCCCGTTCGCGCACGGGCAGTGGCTGGCCGCGCAGCTGCCCGGTGCCCGCACCCACCTGGAGGCGGGCGAGGGACACCTGTCGATCAGCGTAGGCGCCCTCGACCGGATGCTCGACGAGCTCGTGGAGTGCGGCACGGCCTGAGCCGCCAATTGGTCGAGAACGACACCCGTCCGACCCCGATCACCTGTCACAACCCGCCAATTGGTCGGTTGTGACGCCGACCTCACGGCGGAATAGTCACGCCACCGCCCTCCTTGGGCCCAGCATGACTTCCATCGCGATCATCGGAGCAGGAGCAGGACTCGGAGCAGCCGTGGCACGCAGGTTCGGTGCCGAAGGATTCTCGGTCGGGCTGATCTCGCGACACCAGGGCCGGCTCGACGCACTGGCCGACGAGCTCGGCCGCGACGGCATCCAGGCGCAGGGCTTCACCGCCGACGTGCGCGACCCCGCCTCACTGACCCGCGCGCTCGAACAGGTCACCGAGACGCTGGGTCCGATCGAGGTGCTGCAGTACAGCCCGCTCCCGCAGAAGGACTTCATGCGACCGGTGCTGGAGACCACCCCGGCCGACCTGGTCGGTCCGGTCGAGTTCTCCATCTACGGTTCCGTGGCGGCGGTGCACCAGGTGCTGCCCGGCATGCGCTTCCTCGGCCACGACAAGGGCACCATCCTCTTCGTCAACGGTGGTTCTGCCGTCAAGCCCGGACGCAACGTCACCGGGACCTCGGTGGCCTTCGCCGGCCAGGCGGCGTACGCCGAGCTGTTGCACGAGGTGCTGGCCGAGGAAGGCATCCACGTCGCCCAGCTGGTGATCGGTGGCCGGATCATCGAGGGTGACCCCGAGAAGGACCCCGACGTGCTCGCCGGCCACCTGTGGGACCTGCACGTGGGCCGCGACCGGTTCCGCCACCAGATCAGCGCCGACTGACCCGGCCGCGTCAGGCCAGCGCCGTGCGCATCGCGTCGAGGTGCGCCGGCGTGGAGCCGCAGCACCCGCCGATCAGGTCGATCCCGAGGTCTCGCAGCTCGGCCGCGTGGCCGGCCATCTCGGCGGGAGACGCGTCGTACTCGAAGTGGTCGCCGACCACTTGGGGCAGGCCGGCGTTCGACTGCGCCACCAGCAGCAGGCCCTCGGGGCGGGCCTCGGCCAGCTGCGCGGCGATCGCCGCCATCTCGCCCGGGCCGCGACCGCAGTTGGCGCCGACGGCGTCCGCGCCCGCGGCGGCGAGCTGACGCACCGCGTCGCCCGGTCGTACCCCCATCATCGTGCGCAGGTTGGTGTCGAAGCTCATGGTGGCCAGGACCGGGACGTCGGGCACCACCGCTCGGGCGGCGGCGATCGCCGCCGCCACCTCGGCCAGGTCGCTCATCGTCTCGATCAGCACCACGTCGATGCCGCCGTCACGGAGACCGGCGAGCTGCTCGGCGAAGAACTCGGTGGCCTCCGCGGGTTCCATCGTCCCCAACGGCGCCAGCAGCTCGCCGGTGGGGCCGAGGTTGCCTGCGACCAGCAGTCCGTACGCGTCGGCCACCGAGCGGGCGATCTCGGCCGCGGCCCGGTTGAGCTCGAGCACCCGGTCCTCGAGGCCGTGCATCTGCAGCCGGGGCCGGGTGCCCCCGAACGTGTTGGTGGTGAGCAGTCGGGCGCCCACGGCGGCGTACGCCGCATGGCAGGCGCGTACGTCGTCGGGCCGCTCCACGTTCCACAGCTCACCGGCGCCGCCGTCGTCGAGCCCGCGGTCCTGGAGCAGGGTGCCCATGCCTCCGTCGACCAGCACTGGGGTGCCGGTGGCAGCCGGCCCGAGCAGTGCGGTGAGCCGGTTCACGGAGCCACCGCCGGACCGAGCGTGTCGAGGTAGTCGGCCAGTGCGGACTCGGTCCAGGTGTCCTCCAGCTCGGCGGCCACCCGCTCGGCCACCTCACCCGGCTCGCCGTCGCCGGGCTGCCAGGCGCCCCGCACCCAGCCGCTGAGGTAGTCGTCGCTGCCCACCTCGCCCAGCCGCATCGCGGCCTCGTCGATCGCCGCCTGGAAGCGAGGGGCCAGCAGGGCCTTCGCCACCTGGTCGCCCTGCTTCGCGGTCACCAGCGAGGGCAGGTCACGCCACGAGGTCACCTGGTAGTCGGTCACCCGGCGAGCCTAGACGGGCGCACCGCACAGGGGCGGCCCGTCTCGCGACCCGGCGTCCAGTGCTGCCCAGCGATGCCCAGTGCTGCCCAGCGATGCTCAGCGGTGGCCGGCGACCGGGTGCGGCAGGTAGCCGGCCGAGAGCTCCTCGAGCTCGTCGTCGCCCAGCGCGAGGTCGACTGCGGCGACCGCGTCGGTGAGGTGCGCCGGCTTGGTCACCCCGATGATCGGTGAGGTGACCACCGGCTGGGCCAGCAGCCAGGCCAGCGCCACCTGGGCCCGGGGTACGCCGCGGCGCTCGGCGACCGAGGCCACGGTGTCGACGACCGCCTTGTCCTCGGCGCGGTAGAGGGTGCCACCGAAGGCGTCGGTCTCGGCCCGCGCGGTGGTGGCGTCCCAGTCGCGGGTCAGCCGGCCCCGGGCCAGCGGGCTCCACGGGATCACACCGACCCCGAGGTCGCGGCACAGCGGGAGCATCTCCCGCTCCTCCTCGCGATAGATCAGGTTGTAGTGGTTCTGCATCGACACGAAACGTGTCCAGCCGTGGGCGGCGGCCACGTACTGCGCCTTGGAGAACTGCCAGGCGTACATCGACGAGGCGCCGATGTAGCGCGCCTTGCCGGCCTTCACCACGTCGTGCAGTGCCTCCATGGTCTCCTCGATCGGCGTCGAGTCGTCCCAGCGGTGGATCTGGTAGAGGTCGACGTAGTCGGTGCCGAGCCGGGTCAGCGACGCGTCGATCTCGGTCATGATCGCCTTGCGGGACAGGCCCGCGCCGTTGGGACCGGGTCGCATCCGGCCGTGCACCTTGGTGGCGAGGACCACCTCGTCGCGCGCCGCGAAGTCGGCGACGGCGCGTCCGGTGATCTCCTCGCTGCTGCCGGCGGAGTAGACGTTGGCGGTGTCGAAGAACGTGATGCCGGCCTCGAGGGCATCCTTGATGATGCCGCGGGCGGCCTCCTCGCCCAGCACCCACGGATGTCCTCCGCGGGACGCGTCTCCCCAGCTCATGCAGCCGAGGGTCAGGGCCGAGACCTCGAGTCCGGACGTGCCGAGCTTCACGTAACGCATGTGCACCACCATGGGGGTCGGGGACGAGCTGCCATCCCCCTGTCTACCTCCCCGGCCTCGCAGCCGCGCGCGATGACCCGGGTGTGCGGCCCGGCTGCGGTCAGGTGAGGACGGCCGCTCCGGCCGCGACCAGGCAGCCCAGTGCGCCGACGGCGCGGACCCGGTCGGCGCGCAGCAGCCGGCGCAGGAGGTCGGGGGTCGGGCCACCGGCGAGCCGGCCGTGGGTCGGCGCCGCCACCAGCGCGGTGGCGAGGACCGACAGCCCGGCGCTGCCGAGGGACAGCACCGTCCACAGCGAGGGCGCCGAGGTGAGCACCCAGGCGCCGCCGGCCAGCAGGGCGCCGTACGTCAGCACGACCAGCGGCACGATCGCGCGGCTGTGGGCGTCGTGGGCGACCCGCCACTGTGCCCCCGGGACCCGGGCCAGCGCGGGGTAGACCACGGCGGTCACGGTCAGCTGGAAGCCGGCGTGCAGGGCGGCTGCCGCCAGCAGGGCCACCTCGGCGTACGGCACGGTCATGGAGCGCAGCCTAGGTCCGGCCGCGGAATAGCGGGCCGTCGCTCGAGGTTGTGATTAAAGATTCAACACATTCTCGACGAGAGGCTCAACTCCGTGTCCCGTGCTTTCGAACCCGTCCGTGTCGGCAACTGGAACCTTCCCCAGGCCTTCGTGATGGCGCCACTGACCCGCAACCGTGCGGGTGAGGGGATGGCCCCCACCGAGCTGCACGCGGAGTACTACTCCCAGCGCGCCGGTGCCGGCCTGATCATCAGCGAGGGGACCCAGCCCAGTGCGGTCGGCCAGGGCTACCTCAACACCCCCGGGATGCACTCGCCGGAGCAGGTCGAGGGCTGGCGCAAGGTCGCCGACGCCGTGCACGCCAAGGGCGGCCGGATCGTGGTCCAGCTGATGCACGTCGGTCGGATCGCGCACCCTGACAACAAGCAGGGCCTCGACACGATCGCGCCCAGCGCGCTGGCCGCCCCCGGCAAGATGGTCACCGCCCAGGGCCAGGTCGACCACGTCGTCCCGCGGGCGCTGGAGACCGACGAGATCCCCGGAATCGTCGAGGAGTTCGTGGCCGCGGCGCGCAACGCCGTCGAAGCCGGTCTCGACGGCGTCGAGATCCACTCCGCCAACGGCTACCTGCTGCACCAGTTCCTGGCGCCGTCGACCAACACCCGCACCGACGCGTACGGCGGCTCCCCCGAGGCCCGGGCCCGGCTCACCGTCGAGGTGACCACCGCGGTGGCCGAGGCGATCGGCGCCGAGCGCGTCGGCATCCGGATCTCGCCGGCACACAACATCCAGGGCGTGCTCGAGGAGGACGAGGCCGACACCCGCGCGACGTACGAGGCGCTGGTCGACGGCATCGCCGACCTCGGGCTGGCCTACCTGAGCATCCTGGCCGACCCGCGCACCCAGCTGGTCTTCGACCTGCGCAAGCGCTTCGGCGGTCCGGTCATCCTCAACACCGGCTTCGCAGACGTCACCTCGCTCGACGACGTCGAGCGGATCCTCGACGAGGGCCTCGGTGACCTGGTCGCCGTGGGTCGGCCCTACCTGGCCAACCCCGACCTGGCCGAGCGCTGGCGCACGGGTGCGGAGCTCAACGAGCCCAACCCGGCCACCTTCTACGGCGGCGGCGCGGAGGGCTACACCGACTACCGCACGCTCGCGCAGGTCTGACCCCGCACGGTCGACGTCGAGCGTCGCAGCATCCGGCGAGTGCCCGGGCCCTGGTGGGCTCGGGCACTCGTCGCTTCGCGCCAATTGGACGGGTGTGACAGGTGATCGGGCGGCTGGACCCGTCGTTGTCGACCAATTGGCGGGGCGAGACCTGACCGATCGGACAATCTTCATCCATTTTCCCGCGCCCGGCCCCGGAGCCTGACAATCTCTGGCCACCGGCACGCACAGCTGCGTCCGAGGCCCCGTCCCCCGTGCTCGTCCCCTTTCGCGCTGCCCTCCGGGGTCGAGCGCGCCGGGGTGCGCCTCGGGGCCGGACGGTGCATGAACACACGACGCGACGGGCCCCCGGCCCGCGTAGGACAGGAGACGCTTGTGGGAGCGTTCAGAAGTGCGACCCGGATCGGGATCGCGGCACTCGGACTGGTGATGGCGATGGGCACCCAGACCGGCGCCCAGGCGACGGTGGTACCCGCGGTGGACTACCTGCCCGTCGGACCCCAGACGGCCGTGCCTGTCTCCACGGTCACCGACGGCGGCTGGACCCAGTGCTACCTGGACACCTACGCCGACAACCTCGAAGCTTTGCTCCCCGGTGTGCTCGACGCCTGCACGGGTCCCTACCTGATGCTCGCGGCCCGCCCGACCGGCAGCGACACCCTGAGCCTGCTGGCGGCGGCACCTCGCGAGGACGTGCTCTTCGACACCGGCACCGGCAACACCACCCACGACGCCAACGGCACGGCGTGGTACTTCAACGCGCACTGGTCCTGGGGCTTCGCGAACGAGGGCGATGCTGTCCAGCGCGGCGAGTGCGATGTGGCGTCGGGGCCGTTGCGCCTTTGCTGGCACACCGTCAACTCCGCCGGTGGCTACCGGATAGGCGACACCTACTCCTTCGGCACCGACTACGAGCGGCTGGTCTACCAAGCGGGTGGCGCCGTGCTGGCGCCGCAGGCGATCACGTTCACGTCGCTGTCGCCGGCCAGTCCCACCCCGGGGACGACGTACGACGTCTCCGCCACCGGTGGTGAGTCGGGGAGCCCCGTCACCCTCAGCATCGACCCCGCGAGTGCGGGCGTCTGCACGATCAACGACTCGACAGTCAGCTTCGAGCACGCCGGGTCCTGCGTGATCGACGCCGACCAGGCCGGGGCCGACGGGTACGCCGCTGCGCCCCAGGCCCAGCAGACCGTCGCCGTCGCGAAGCTCGCTCAGGCGATCAGCTTCACCTCGCCGATCCCCGACGCCGCCGACACGGTGGTGGGCGCGACGTACGACGTCGCAGCGACCGGTGGGTCCTCGGACAACCCGGTCACGCTCTCCGTCGACGAGGAGTCCGCGGGCTCGTGCACGATCGACGGCGGCCGGGTCACCTTCGTTCACCCGGGCGTCTGCGCGGTCCGCGCCAACCAGGCGGGCGACGACGACCATGCCGCCGCCCCGACGGCCACCCTCTCGATCCCGGTGTCGCAGGCCGCCACCCTCACCGGGGTGTCGGTGCTGCCGAAGCAGATCGTGGCTCGCGTCGCGATCCAGTCGCCGGGCGCGGGCGCCCCGACCGGCTCCGTCGACTTCTATGTCGGCGGCTCGATCGTCGGTTCGGCACCTGTGCTCGAGGGTGCGGCCAGGCTTGCCCACGTCGTGCCTGCAGGCAGTGCCCGCGAGGTCGCGGCTGCGTACAGCGGCGACGGGGACTTCCTCGGTTCGTCGGAGTCGACGACCAGGCGCGACCCGCGGGTCACGGCCATCGTGACCAGCGCGAAGCCGAAGTCGGGCCAGGGCTGGTACCGGACGCCGGTGAAGGTGAGCTTCCGCTGCGCTCCCCACGGAGCACCGCTCACCGCTGCGTGCCCCTCGCCGGTGACCCTCCGGGCCAGCCGGGCCGGGCAGTCGGTGAGCCGCACCGTCATGGCCACGGACGGTGGGATCGCCACCGCGTCCGTCTCGGGGATCGACGTGGACCGGCGGACGCCTCGGGTGCGGATCGCGGGGGTGAAGGCCGGTCGTACCTACCTCGGCCGGGCACCCAAGCCGCGCTGCGTCGCCCAGGACTCGCTGTCGGGCATCTCCACCTGCACCCTGCGTCGACACGTCAGTGGCGTCAGCACGCGGTGGACGGCCCTCGCGACCGACGCGGCCGGCAACCAGGCCCGGACCAGCGTGACCTACCGGGTCCTGCCGATCTACCTGCAGGGCGCGACGTACCGCAACGGCACGTTCGCCGTGCACGCCGGCCAGACCTACACCCTGGTGGTGATGGGCTCGGCCTCTCGGCCGGTCTACTACGACGCCGCGGTCTTCCCCCGGCGCCCGCACCAGGCCGACACGGCGTTCTACGCCGCCGGACACCACCGGTGGACGCTGGGCATCACCATGGGCGCAGGGATGCGGGCCCATCCGCTGTGGAACCTCGGGGTGAAGATCGGCCGCACCCTGCACACCGTGAAGATCCGGGTCAGCTGACCCGTGCCCAGCGTCGCCGGTCGGTCACGACCGGCGACGCTGGGGTCGGTGGTGGTCGCGTGCCGCCAATTGGACGGTTGTGACACGTCATCGAGCAGTCGGACGTGTCGTTCTCGACCAATTGGCGCGCAACCACCCGCGCGCCGCCACCCTCACCAAGGACTCGGTCGGTAGTCCTTCAGGAAGCACCCGTACAGGTCCTCGCCGGCCTCACCGCGCACGATCGGGTCGTAGACCCGGGCCGCGCCGTCGACCAGGTCGAGCGGTGCGTGCCAGCCCTCGGCGGCGATCCGCAGCTTCTCCTGGTGCGGCCGCTCGTCGGTGATCCAGCCCGTGTCGACCGCGGTCATCAGGATGCCGTCGCTCTCCAGCATCTCGCCCGCACTGGTGCGGGTCAGCATGTTCAGCGCGGCCTTGGCCATGTTGGTGTGCGGGTGCCCGGGCCCCTTGTAGGTGCGCGAGAACTGCCCCTCCATCGCCGAGACGTTGACGACGTACGTGCGGCGCGCGCTCGCGGCCCTCATCGCCGGGCGCAGCCGTGAGATCAGCAGGAACGGCGCGGTCGAGTTGCACAGCTGCACCTCGAGCAGCTCCAGCGGGTCGACCTCCTCCACCTTCTGGGTCCACGAGTTGGCAGTGGCCAGGTCGGGCAGCAGCCCGCCCGCGTCGACCGCGGTCCCGTCGAGGTGCGCGGCCAGGCTCGCGCCGCCCGCGGTCAGGGACAGCGCCGTCATGGTCGCCGCGTTCTGGGCGGCGACCGCGGCACTCACCGACTCGCCGTCGTGGTGGGCCACGGCGTGCTCGGCCAGGGTGCCGGTCAGCGCCGCCGGGTGGGCGTCGCTGATCCGGTCGAAGGTGACCATCTCGGGCAGCTCGCCGTGCTCCGGCAGCGGGGCCGACTCCAGGTCGACGAGCTGCCGGTACGCACCGGGCGAGCGGCGTACGGTCTGGGCGGCGTTGTTGATCAGGATGTCGAGCGGCCCCGCCGCGGCGACCTCGTCGGCCAGGCCGACCACCTGGGTCGGGTCGCGCAGGTCGATGCCGACGATCTTGAGCCGGTGGATCCAGTCCGCGGAGTCCTCCAGGCTGGCGAAGCGGCGTACGGCGTCCTTCGGGAACCTGGTCGTGATCGTGGTGTGGGCGCCGTCGCGCAACAGCCTCAGCGCGATGTACATGCCGATCTTGGCCCGCCCGCCGGTGAGCAGGGCCCGGCGTCCGGTGAGGTCCGTTCGCTGGTCCCGCCGGGCGTGCGAGTACGCCGCGCAGCTGGGGCACAGCCAGTGGTAGAACGCGTCGACCAGCGTGTAGTCGTTCTTGCAGATGTAGCAGCCGCGGGGGTTGATCAGCTCGCCCGCGAACGCACCGGGGGCACTCGCCACCAGGGCGATGCCCTGGGTCTCGTCGTCGATGCGCAGCGGCGAGCCGGTGGCGGTGGCCTCGGTGACCGCCCGGTCGGCGGCCAGCTCGGCCTCACGCTTGCGGGTGCGCCGCTCCCGCTTGAGGGCCTTGTACATGTGCGACGCGGCGTGCTTCACGGTCCGCACGTCGTGGTGCCCGTCGGGCAGGTGGTGCAGCTGCTGCAGCACCCGCACGGTCACGGCCAGGTCGGCAGGGTCGATGCCGACCGGCAGGTCGGAGGGCGGGGCCGCCGACTGTCCGGTCGGCGGGGCGGGGGTCGTGGTCACCGACGAATGGTAGGTCGAGGAAGGCCGGCGAGCGCCATCCGTCGCTCGCCGGCCGGCCCAACGCCGCCCGCTCAGATGAAGAGCAGCTGGGCGCCGTCGGTCTTCTCGATGAAGTCGCTGGCGCTGATGATGCCCTCGACCTCCTCGTAGAGGTCCTCCTCGGTGAGGTGGTTCATGTCCGCCGACATCCGGCACGCCCACAGGTGGCCGCCCGAGGCGACGATCTGCTCCAGGAACTCCGGGACCTCCGGCACGTCGAGCTCGGCGATCGACTTCTTCAGCTTCGAGGTGGCCATCGCGGTCATGCCCGGTACGCCGCCGAGGCCCTGCGGCATGTGGGTGGCGGTGTTGCCCAGCGGCGTCATCTTGAGGTGCGCCATCGTCTTCTTGTTGATCATGTCGAAGCCCCAGAACGTGAAGAACAGGTGCGTCTCCACGCCCTCCCCGAGGGCGGCGTTGGCCAGGATCAGGCCCGGGTAGGCCATGTCGAGGCTGCCCTTGGAGCAGATGATGGCGAGCTTGCGTCCCTCGCTCGCCTCGGTGCCGAAGTCCGGGACCAGGCTCGGAGAGGTGGTGGCGGAGGTGGTGGTGGTCATGACGGTCCTTCTCTCGGTGCGCAGTGGGATGGGGTGGCTACACGCAGCCGTGCGGCTTGGGCAGTCCGGCGATGTAGGCCATCTTCTTGGCGGGCTTCTGCGGGAACAGCGTGAACAGCTGCTTGGTGGGGATCCCGCCGGCGACGGTCACCCGGCGCAGGGTGGGGGTCTCGCCCTTGGTCGCGAAGTCCGCACGCAGGAAGCGGATCGCTGCCCAGTGCTCGTCGCTCAGGTCGATGCCGATCTGGGCGGCCAGGGCCTTGCCCAGCTGCTCGTCCCACTCGGCGGGTTCGGTGAGGAAACCTTCCTCGTTGACGTGCACCTCGCGGCCGTCGATGGTCGTGACAGGCATCTGGATCACTTCTCCTTCTGGATGGTCTTGCCGGCCATGGACATGTGCGCCGGCAGGGGCAGGGGGCGTCCGCGGAGCAGCACGTTCCAGTAGATCCAGCGGAACGCGAGCTTGCCGAGGTGGTTGGCTCGGGTCTCCTTGAGCAGGTCCATCGGGCCCAGCACGGGGATCGGGAACTTGCCGGGCAGCGGCTGGGTGTCGTAGTTGAAGTCGATGAGCAGGCCCTTGCCGCCGCCGGACTCGACGAAGCAGTTGGCGTGCCCGTCGAACGAGCCGGTCATCGGCTTGCCCTCGATGTGCTGCAGGAAGTTGTCGACGAAGATCTCGACCGAGAAGTGCGCCACCGAGCCGGCCTTGGAGGCCGGGATGTCGGAGGCGTCCCCGACCGCGAACACGTTCGGGTACGCCGTCGACTGCAGCGTGTGCTTGTCGACCGGCACGTAGTTGAGCTCGTCGCCGAGCCCGGAGCGGGCCACGAAGTCAGCACCCATGTTGAGGGGGATGGTGACCAGCAGGTCGAAGGGCACCTCGCGCTCGTCGTACGAGACCAGAGCCTTCTTCTCGGTGTCGATGCTCTCGATCATGAAGTCGGACTCGACCATGATCTTGCGCTCGTCGAGCATCGCGCCGAGGTGCTCGGCGGCGATCGGCTGGGTGAAGGCGCCCGACAGGGGCGTCACGTAGACCATCTCGACGCGGTCGCGGATGCCACGCTCGCGCAGGTGGGCCTCGGCGAGGAACGCGAACTCCAGCGGCGCCACCGGGCACTTGATCGGCATCTCGGTGATGTGCACGACCAGCCGGCCGTGGTCGAAGTCCTTGAGCGCCTCGGCGAGCGCCTGGGCACCCTCGTAGGAGTAGAAGTCGAAGATGCTCTTGCGCCACTCCGGCCCCAGCATGCCCGGGGTCTGGTCGGGGCGCGGCGTGGTGCCGGAGGCGATGACCAGGTAGTCGTAGGGGAGTTCCCGGCCGTCGATGAGGGTGACCTGGTTGGCTTCCGCGTCGACCCGGTCGACCTCGGCCATCACGAAGTCCACGCCGTCGGGCAGGAAGTGGTGCCGGGCCCGTACGACCTGCTCGGGGGTGTAGCCGCCGAACGGCAGGAACAGGAACCCCGGTTGGTAGAGGTGGTCGTCGTCACGGTCGACCACGGTGATCTGCCAGTCGCTGCGCGGCAGCTCCTTGCGCAGCTTGTTGACAATCATCGTCCCGGCCGTGCCACCGCCGAGCACCAGCAGTCGTCGCATCTTCCTCACTCCTTCGTTGCTCTTCATCTGTCTGCTTCCACGCTAGGGCGGCGCTACCGGAAGGGTCAGGGCCGAAAGTCCCAAGTACCCCCGGGGGTATACGTGAGGTGGCTCACCGGGCGGTGAATCCACCGTCGATGTAGAGCTCGAGCCCGGTCACGAAGGCGGCGTCGTCGCTGGCCAGGTAGGCCACTCCGGCAGCCACCTCCTCGGGGCGTCCGAGCCGGCCCATCGGCGTCATCGCGGTCATCGCGTCCCAGAACGGGGTGCCCCGGGCGTCGTCCAGGATCGGGGTGTCGATGAAGCCCGGGTGGATGGAGTTGACCCGGATGCCGTCGGTGGCCCAGTGCACGGCGGTGTTCTTGGTCAGCGTGCGCACGGCACCCTTCGCCGAGTGGTACGCCGGCGACGTGCCGAACCCACCGCTGGTGCCGAAGATCGAGCTGATGTTGATCACCGAGGCGTGCCCGGACTCCTTGAGGTACGGCGCCGCCGTACGCATGCCCAGGAAGACTCCGGTCAGGTCGACGTCGAGGGTGTGCTGCCACTCCTTGAGCGACGTCTCCTCGATGCCGGCCAGGTCACCCATGCCGGCGTTGTTCACCAGGATGTCGAGCCGGCCGAACTGCTCGATCGCCTTCTGGCAGGCCGCCTCCCAGTCGGACTCGCTGGACACGTCGAGGCGGCAGAAGGCCACATGGGCGCCGGCGTCGTGGAGCTCGAGGAAGAAGGCGTGCCCGGCCGCCTCGGCGATGTCAGTGACCAGCACCGAGGCACCTTCCGCGACCAGGCGCCGCGCTGTCGCCCTGCCGATCCCACTCGCAGCGCCGGTGACCAGCGCCACCCGTCCCGTCAGCCTGTCCACAGCCGTCTCCTTCGCGTGAGTGGTGGTCCCTCCACTCACACCGTCCCCCGCGGGGGACCCGGTGGACACCGGCCCAGGTCCCGACCCGGGGTGACGTTCGGCCCGGTCAGCCGCGCTGCTCGCTGAGCAGCCGCACCTGCTTCTCGATCAGGTCGTAGGGGATCGGCTCGCTCAACGGGTACGTCGCAGTGCCCTTGTCGCCGCGGTACGGCGCGAACTCGGCCTCGAACTCGGGGTCGCCCGACTGGGCCGGCGTGGGGTAGAGGCTGACGTGCCGCTTCCAGCCGGCGAAGTGCACGATCGCGGTGCCGTCGACCTTGTAGGTCGGGATCCGGTAGCTGATCGACTCGTCTGCCCGGGGCAGCACCAGGCGCACCCGGCGGCGTACCTCGGTGAGGACCTCGCGCACGTCATCGGGGAACGACGCGAGGTAGGCGTCGACGGACGTGGGTCTGTTGGGCATGAGCTCATCTCTCCTCGGAGACCCCACGGTAGCCTCCCCGGCCCCGAGGGCTGCGGCTGGCAGGATCGAAGCATGCGCAACCTCATTCTCGGAACCTGCGCCGTGCTGCTCCTTGGCGCCTGCACCTCGACCCCGGAGGCCGACGGCCCCGACCTGGTGGCCGGCCAGCTGGCCGGGGCACTCTCCAGCAAGGACGTCGCCGGCATCCCCTTCACCACCACCGAGCCGGTGGAGGTGACGCCGCTGCTCGGCCCGCTCGCCGACGCGCCCGCCGAGGTGCGGGCGACCGACGTCGCGACCAGCGGCGACACCGCCACCGCGACCCTGGCCTGGACCTGGGACCTCGGCGGCCACGCCTGGAGCTACGACACCAGCGCCGACCTCACCCGGGTCGACGGCGGCTGGCGGGTGGCCTGGTCGCCGGCGGTGGTGGAGCCGTCGCTCAACGAGGGGGAGACCCTCGACACCGACGTCCTCCAGCCGCAGCGCGGCGACATCCTCGGGGGCAACGGCAAGCCGCTGGTCACCGATCGCGACATCGTCCGCTACGGACTCGACAAGACCATGGTGAAGCCGGCCCAGGTGCCGCTCAGCGCCAAGCGGATCGCTCGGGTCCTCGACATCGACCTGGCGTCGTACGTGAAGCGCGCGGAGGCGGCCGGGCCGCGCGCCTTCGTCGAGGCGCTGGTGCTGCGCCGGACCGACGCCCGCAGGCTCGACCCGGCGTACGCCGACATCCCGGGCGCGGCTGCGGTCACCGGTCAGCTGCCGCTCGCCCCCACCCGCGAGTTCGCCGCACCGATCCTGGGCTCGGTCGGGCCGGCCACCGCGGAGATCATCGAGAAGTCCGACGGCGCCGTCGAGGCGGGTGACGTGGTGGGGCTCTCCGGGCTGCAGGCCCGCTACGACGAGCAGCTGCGCGGCACCGTCGGGGTGCGGGTGCGTGCCGTCGACGCCCAGGGTCGAGACCGGATCCTGTTCACCGCCGAACCGGTCGACGGTGAGCCACTGCGCACGACGCTCGACGAGAAGCGCCAGCTCAAGGCCGAGCGGATCCTGGCGCGAGTCCCTGCCGCCGAGGGGGCCAGCGCGATCGTGGCGCTGCGGCCCTCGACCGGCGACGTGCTGGTCGCGGCCAACGGTCCCGGGGCGGGTGGCGTCAACATCGCCACCTTCGGTCAGTACGCCCCGGGCTCCACGTTCAAGATCGTGTCGTCGCTGGCCCTGCTCCGCAAGGGCCTGCGTCCCGACAGCCCGGTGTCCTGTCCGCCGTCGATCGTGGTCGACGGCAAGACCTTCACCAACTACGACGACTACCCGGCCTCGGGGCTGGGCCGGATCACCCTGCGCCAGGCGGTGGCCAACTCGTGCAACACCGCGATCATCGGCGCCGGGTCGCGGCTCCGTGACGCGGCCCTCGGCGCGGCGGCGGCGGCGCTGGGGTTCGGGGTCGACCACGACCTCGGCTTCCCCGCCTACTTCGGCCAGGTGCCGACGCCCGAGGGTCGCACCGAGGCGGCCGCCGACCTGATCGGCCAGGGCAAGGTGCTGGCCTCCCCGTTGGCGATGGCGGCCGTCGCCGCGTCGGCGCAGGCCGGCAAGGCGGTGCTCCCCCGGTTGCTCCCGGACGTCGAGACGGCCCAGGAGGCCCAGGAGGCCCCGTCGAGCCCCCTGACCGGCCCGGAGGCGACGGCGTTGCGGGGTCTGTTGCGAGCGGTGGTCACCGGCGGGTCGGGCGCGTTCCTCGCCGACCTGCCCGGCCGGGTCGGCGCCAAGACCGGCACCGCGGAGTACGGCGAGCCCGGACCGGGTGGAGCGCTGCCCACCCACACCTGGATGATCGCGACCCAGGGTGACCTCGCCGTCGCCGTGTTCGTGGAGACCGGGCAGTCGGGATCGGGCACAGCCGGCCCGCTGCTGGAGGCGTTCCTGCGCTGACCCGGGTCGCTCAGCTCGCGGATGGCGGGTGCGGCAGGTCCTTCGGCACGGGCAGGAAGCTGAGCTCGGCGCGCAGTGACGGGCAGGCGCACGGACCCGAGTCGGCGTCGAGCCGGAGCCGGTCGGAGGCGACGTACACGCCGTCGGGGGTGCGCACGGTGGCCTCCAGGAGCCGCCCGTCGGCCTCCGCCTGGGTGAGTCCCGCCGGCAGGTCCACCACCTGGTCGGTGTGCGCTGGGCTCAGCGGTGAGCGGGTGCACGGCTCGCCCTCGACGCAGAGCCGCACGAGGAGGTCGCGGTGTGACCCGAGGCCCGTGATCGCCAGCTGCGTCCCGCCCTGGCAGGGGCTGCAGGACACGGGCTGCTGCGCGCAGGCCGTGAGCAGCACGAGCGAGCCCAGGCAGAGCGAGAACGGGCGGTTCCGGGACATGGTGGTGGGACGTGTGCGGAGCGGGTCGGGTTCCCGTGCCCGGCCCGTCAGCCGGCCAGCGACCCGCCGAAGATCTGCCAGGCGAGGGCCGACTTGGCGACCAGCGAGAGCACCAGGTATGCCTTCTCGCCGAACGCGTAGCTCGACCAGCGCCCGACCCCGCGGTACTGCAGCCACTGGTTGACGGCGAAGCTCATGAAGAAGACGAAGAGCGAGACCACGATGCCGTAGACGAAGCCGGGCACCTCGTTGGCCGTGCCGCTGCTGGCGCCGACGAGGTTGACCAGGATGGCGACCCAGGGTGCGGCGCCGGCGACGCAGCCGAACCAGAACGGCAGCATCGTCGTGGACGAGCGGCCCGGTGGGTTCATCACCTCCTGCAGCCACCCGAACAGTATCATCGCCACGTTGGCACCGATCACGGCGACCACGGCGGTGATCTCGGTGATCCCGTTGTAGAAGCCGATCAGGACCACCATGATCGTCGCGCTGACCGAGTACTCGAGCCAGCGGAACCGGTTCAGCCCCCCGCGCAGGTCGCTCTCGTAGCGGGTGCGCAGCAGGGTCGCGGTGAGCAGGTGGTCGACGGCCGCGAGGGCCAGGAAGACCGCGATCGCGGTGCCGATCCGGACGTCGAAGAGGGCGTCGGGCGCGGGCACCTGGCTGCCCGGCGGGCCGCTGGGGAACGACGAGGTGACGGTGATCGCGAAGCTGCTGGCCAGCAGCAGCACGACCACCGCCTGCCCCAGGTGCAGCACGGTGAGCCCGAGGTTCCAGCGCCGTAGGGAGGTGAGGCTGGTGTCGTCGACTCCGGTGGCCTGGCTCATCTGGTCAGCAGCTCCTTGGTGGTGGGGTCGTGGACGACCTCTCGGGCGTCGGACCGGATCGCGTCGACCACGGCGTTGACCACGGCCTCGGTGGAGAACGGCTCGGGGAGCCGCGGGACGGCCCCGGCGAGGGCCCGGTCGGCGAGCCCGGTGTCGAGGTGCGGCGGGCGGATGTCGAGGACCCGGAAATGCCGCCTGTTCTCGCGGCGTACGACGCCCAGCCAGGCCGCCAGGGCGCTCTTGGAGGCGGAGTACTCCGCCATCCCGGCGGTGGGCAGGTCGGCCAGGATCGCGGAGATCACCGCCACCACACCGCCCTGCTCGAGCCGCCCGGCGGCGGCGCGCACCAGCATCATCGGCCCGAGGGTGTTGACCGCGAACAGCTCCTCGACCACGGCCGGGTCGGCCTCGGCAGCGGCGCCGAATGCCGCGACGCCGGTGGCGACCACGAGGCCGTCGAGGCCACCCATCGCGTCGGCGGCCGCCTCGACGGTCCGGCGGCAGGAGTCGGCGTCGACCACGTCGAGCTCGAGCGGGGTGGTGCCGCAGACCGCGGACACCTCAGCCAGGCGCTCGCCGTTCCTCCCGGCCGCGACCACAGTGGCGCCCTCGGCCAGCAGGGCCCGGGTGATCCGGCCGCCCAGCGCTCCGGTGGCGCCACAGACCAGCAGGCGGGCTCCGGTGAGCTCCATCAGGAGCTCCCCTCGGCAGCGGGGTGCCGCGCCCGGGTGTGGCGCAGCCAGGCCAGTCCGCAGAACGGCAGCACCAGCGGCAGGTAGCCGTAGCCCTGGCCGAACCCGGACCACACGGTGTCGTCGGGGAAGAGCTGCGAGTCGGCCACGCTCAGCGTGCCCACCACCAGCACGCCGACCAGCTCGACGGCGCAGGCCGTCCAGGCGATCCTGCGCCAGTGGACTCCCGAGCGCGCCAGCCCGAGGGTGGCGGCGACGTAGACGACGGCGGCGACGGCGGAGAGCGCGTAGGGGAACGGCGCCTCGCCGGCCTGCGTGGCCAGCTGGAGGGACGACCGCCCGGTGGCGGCGACCGCGAAGATCCCGTAGACCGCGATCAGCACCCGGCCGGGGCCGCTGCTCGTCGAGCGCTCAGACACCCGCTCGGAAGTCGGGTCGGACACCGGGTCGGACACCGGGTCGGACACCGGGTCAGACACCGGGTCAGACACCGGCTTGCGTCCAGATCTGGTCGAGACGCAGCAGCATCGCCGGCACCAGCAGGCCGGCCACGATGAAGACGGCGGTGCCCGAGCGGCTGCGTTCGCCCAACGCCCACACGGTGGCGATGGGGGGGACCGCGACAAGTCCCAGCAGGTAGGCCACGAACGCCGGACCCGAGACGTCGGTGTCGGTGCGGGCCAGGTTGACCACGCCGGTGACCAGCTGGACCAGGGTGCCCGCGAACAGCAGCGCGACCAGGGCCAGCAGCCAGCGATCGGTGAGCCGGTCGAGCACGACGTACCCGACGGTGACGGCCGCGATCAGCAGCGAGAGCACGGTGAGTGCGGTCTGCAGCCAGTCGGTCACGCAACCAATCTAGAGGCACACTCTGCACATGGAGCTGCGACCCCGCCTCGTCGAGACCCGCGGGCCGGGCGCCCCCGAGGGAGTGGTGCTCGTGCTGCACGGCGGAGCCGCCCGAGGCGAGTCGGCCGCGGTGAGCCCGGCCCAGCCGTCGGTGCTGCGGATGCTGCCGATCGCGCACCGGGTGGCGCGCCGCGGCCGCGGCCGGCTCGCCGTGCTGCGGCTGCTCAACTCGTCGCGCGGGTGGGACCGCACCCGTCCGCCGCTCGACGACGTGGCGTGGGCGCTCGACGAGGTGGCGCGGCGCTACGGTGCCGACCTGCCGGTGTCCCTGGTCGGCCACTCCCTCGGCGGCCGGGCCGCACTGCTCTCCGCGTCCCACCCCCGCGTGCGCAGCGCGGTTGCGCTGGCTCCGTGGGTCTACCCCGGGGACGGCGCCGGGCTCGACCTCACCGGACGGCGGCTGCTCGTCGTGCACGGGCTGCGCGACCGGATCGCCAGCCCCGACCACGCCAGGGCGGTCGCCCGAGACCTGGCCAGGACGGCCGAGGTCGGCTTCATCACGATCCCCGACGGCACCCACTCGATGCTTCGCCACCACGGTCAGTTCGACGCGTACGCCGCGGACTTCGCCGTCGCCACCCTCGTGGGTGAGCCGGTGTCCGGCGCGCTCCCCGACCCGGTTGCCCGGGTGCTCGCCGGCGAGCAGTGGGTGGACGCCTGAGCGGCTTTGGACCCGGACGGCAGGGTGGAGCCATGGACTACACCCAGCTCGGCCGCTCCGGCCTCTCCGTCTCCCGCCTCTGTCTCGGGACCATGAACTTCGGTCCGCACACCACCGTGGCGGACTCGTTCTCGATCTTGGACTCCGCCCACGACGAGGGCATCAACTTCTTCGACACCGCCAACGTCTACGGGCAGGACAAGGGCAAGGGAGCCACCGAGACCATCGTCGGCAACTGGTTCGCCCAGGGCGGTGGGCGGCGTGAGAAGACCGTGCTCGCCACCAAGCTGTACGGCGACATGGGCGACTGGCCCAACGAGGGCCGGTTGTCGGCACTCAACATCCGCCGCGCGCTGGATGCCAGCCTGACCCGGCTCCAGACCGACCACATCGACCTCTACCAGTTCCACCACATCGACCGCCGGACCCCGTGGGAGGAGATCTGGCAGGCGATGGAGGTCGCCGTCGCCCAGGGCAAGATCCTCTACGCCGGCAGCAGCAACTTCGCCGGCTGGCACATCGGGCAGGCGCAGGCCGCCGCCGGCCAGCGGCACTTCACCGGACTGGTGAGCGAGCAGTCGATCTACAACCTGGTGACCCGCGACATCGAGCTCGAGGTGATCCCCGCGGCCGAGCACTACGGGCTGGGGATCCTGCCCTGGTCGCCCCTCCAGGGCGGGCTGCTGGGCGGCGTGCTCGCCAATGACCGCGAGGGCAAGCGCCGCCTGGAAGGCCGCGCCGCCGAGGCCGTCGAGCGCAACCGGCCGCAGATCGAGGCCTACGAGGCGTTCGCCGCCGAGCTGGGTCACGAGCCGGGGGACGTGGCGCTCGCCTGGCTGCTGCACCAGCCTGCGGTGACGGCACCGATCGTGGGGCCGCGCACCCAGGACCAGCTCGACGCCGCGGTCCGTGCCCTCGGGGTGAGCCTCGACGCCCAGGCCCTGGCTCGCCTCGACGAGATCTTCCCCGGCTACCGCACCGCGCCGGAGCACTACGCCTGGTGAGCCCGGCGACCCGGGGTGGGCGGGGCGTCACCGTTCCGTAAGAAGGGTGACGGACCCGCCCGTCCGGGAGCGACTAGCGTCGCTCCATGCCCCCTCGCGTCCTCCTGCGGACCCTCCTCCTCACATCTGTCCTGGCCCTTGCCCTCGCGGCCTGCGGCTCCGAGGGCGGGTCGGCCGCCCCGCAGGCGGGCAGTGCAGACACCTCGGCAGCGGTGCCGGCGACTCCCTCACAGCCCTCCTCGAGCCCGGACGCCATCGCCGCCGGGAAGCCCTCGGTGGCCGCGGTGCCGGCCGTCCTCGACTTCTCCGCGAGCACGGTCGCCGGTGACGGGTTCGAGGGCGCGAGCCTGGCCGGCAAGCCCGCGGTGCTGTGGTTCTGGGCGCCCTGGTGCCCGACCTGTCGCGGCCAGATCGACGGGGTGTCCGCGTTGGCCGACGAGTACGGCGCCACCGTGAACTTCGTCGGGGTGGGCAGTCTCGACGAGGCGTCGGCGATCGCCGGGTTCGCGGGCGACGTACCGGCCGACTTCCCGCACCTGCTCGACCCCGAGGGCGCGGTGTGGCGGCACTTCGGAGTCATCGAGCAGAGCAGCTACGTGGTCCTCGACGCCGACAGCACCGTGGTGAGCGAGGGCTATCTCGACGACTCCGCCCTGGAGGACCTGGTCACCGGCCTGGCGGGCTGACGTGCCCGACGGTCTCCTCACCCTGGCCCTGGGCGCAGGCATGCTCGCCGCGGTGAACCCGTGCGGCTTCGCCCTGCTGCCGGCGTACCTGTCGATGCTGATCGTCGGCGACGAGTCGCCGACCCGCACCCGGGCCGTGGGGCGGGCCCTGTCCCTCACCGCGGCGATGACCCTGGGCTTCGCCGCCGTCTTCGCACTGTTCGGGCTGGCCGTGGCGCCGGTCGCGTCCGGTCTCCAGCAGCACCTGCCCTGGTTCACGGTCGCGCTCGGCGTGACGCTGGCGGTGCTCGGCCTGGCCCTGGCGCTCGGGCGCAGCGTGCGGCTGCCGAGGCTCGGCGCGCGCAACCGGAGCAGCCGACCACTGACCCGGTCGTTCCTCTCGATGGCCGGCTTCGGCGCCGGCTACGCCACCGCGTCCTTGACGTGCACCGTGGCGCCGTTCCTGGCGGTGGTGGTGGCCGGCTTCCGCAGTGAGTCGCCGGGGGTGGGGATCGCGCTGTTCCTTGCCTACGCCGCGGGGATGGGGCTCGTGGTCGGCACCGTCGCGGTCGCCACCGCGCTGGCTCACGAGTCGCTGGTGCGACGGATCCGGCGGACCGGCGCCTGGGTGCCGCGGGCCAGCGGCGTCCTGCTGCTGGTCGCGGGCGCCTACGTGGCCTACTACGGGTGGTGGGAGCTGCGGGTGCTCGCCGGCGGCTCGGCGGACGACCCGGTCATCGCGAGCGCTGCGACCCTCCAGCACGCGATGGTCTCCCTGGTTCAGGGCGTCGGGGCTCGCGGCTGGCTCCTGGTCGGGACGCTGCTGGCGGCGCTCGGGCTGGTCGGCCGGCGGCGTCGCCGCGACCGGGCCGGCGTACCCGCCGCCGACGCACCGCGCAGCCACGCCGGCTGACTCAGCGCCAGACCAGCACGTCGTCCAGGGGCTTGCGCGCGATGCCGGGCACCGTGGCGTCGGCGGCCGGGTAGCCGACCGGGATCAGCAGGAAGCCGCGCTCCTCCGTGGGCCGGCCCAGGATGGTGTTGAGGAACCTCATCGGGCTCGGGGTGTGCGTGAGCGTGGAGAGTCCGGCCCGGTGCAGCGCCGCCAGCAGGAAGCCCACAGCGATCCCGACCGACTCCTTCGGGTAGTAGGGGCGCGGCGAGTGCGGGCCCTTGTGCACCTCGAAGACCGCGATCACGGCCGGCGCGGTCTCGAGGAAGGGCTTGTGCCAGTCGGTGCCGAGCTCGCTGAGGGCGCCGAGCCACTCCTCGGAGGCGCGCCGCTCGTAGAACTCGCGCTCCTCGGCCTCGGCGGCGGACCGCAGCCGGGCCCGGACCGCCGGATCGGTCACGACCACGAAGCGCCAGGGCTGCACGTTGGCCCCGCTCGGGGCGCTGGAGGCGGCCCTGATCGCCGCCTCCAGGACACCGACCGGGATCGGTCGCTCGTCGAAGTCGCGGATGCTGCGCCTGCGGACCAGGTCGTCGGCGAACTCGGTCACCCGGGCCAGGGCCTCGCCCTCGGGAACGACGGAGCGGGGCGCGGGGCGGGGATCGGGGCGGGGATTCACCCACCCAGTGTGACCTTTGTTACTCACCAGTTGTGACCGGGCTCACCGCGGCATAGGTTCGTCCTCGACGCGGCCTTCGTGCCGCCCCGAAGGAGGTCACCATGCCGCTCAGCGCAGCCAGGGAAAGCTTCGACTACGTGGTGGTGGGCGCGGGCAGCGCCGGCGCCGTGGTGGCCGCCCGGCTCACCGAGGACCCGGGCACGACGGTGCTGCTGCTGGAGGCGGGCGGCCCGGCCGACGCCGACGAGATCTCGATCCCCGCCGCGTTCGCCAACCTGTTCAAGACCCGGTGGGACTGGAACTACCAGACGTCGGAGCAGAAGCAGCTGGGCAGCCGTTCGGCTTTCTGGCCCCGCATGAAGGCCCTGGGTGGCTGCTCCTCGATGAACGCGATGATCTACATCCGCGGAAACCGGCTCGACTACGACACCTGGCGCGACGCCCACGGCGCGACCGGCTGGGGCTACGACGACGTGCTGCCCTACTTCATCCGGGCCGAGGGCAACACCCGGCTCGGGGGGCCGTACCACGGCCAGGACGGTCCGCTGCACGTCGAGGACCGTCGCTACACCCACCCGCTCACCGAGGCCTGGGTGCAGTCGGCGGTCGCTGCCGGCTTCAAGCCGACCGACGACTTCAACGGCGCCGAGCAGGAGGGCGCGGGGCTCTACCAGGTCACCTGCCGCAAGGGTCGGCGCTGGTCGGTGGCCGACGGGTACCTCGCACCCGCCATGGACCGGCCCAACCTCACCGTGCGCACCGGCGCCTTCGCCGAGCGGGTGCTGCTGGAGGGGGGCCGCGCCGTCGGCGTCCGCTACGCCCTGGGCGGCGAGACGCACACCGTGTACGCCGACGCCGAGGTGGTGCTCTCCGGCGGGGCCGTCAACTCTCCGCAGCTGCTGATGCTCTCGGGCATCGGCCCGGGTGCGCACCTGCGCGAGGTCGGCGTCGAGGTGCTCCACGACCTGGCCTGGGTGGGGCAGAACCTGCACGACCACCCGGCCGCGCCGTTGGTCTTCCACACCCGCGACACCAGCGACCTGGCCGAGTTCAACAACCTGGTCAACTTCGCCCGGGCCAAGGCCACCGGCACCGGGCCCCTGGTGTCCAACATCGGCGAGGGCGGCGGCTTCTGGAGGACCCGTGACGACCTGGCCGCTCCCGACCTGCAGGCGCACGTGGCTCCGAGCGGCTTCTGGGACAACGGCCTGCACGAGCCGACCTCACGCAAGTTCACCGTCGCACCCACCCTGGTCAGCGTGGCCAGCCGGGGGCAGCTCCGGCTCCGCTCGACCGACCCGCGGTGGCACCCCGAGATCGACCCGGCCTACTACGAGGACCAGTCCGACCTCGACGCGATGACCGCCGGCGTACGCCGCCTGCTGGAGACCGTCTCCACCGGCCCGCTGGCCCGCCTCATCGACCGGCCGGCGATGCCCGCGCAGGCCGACCCCACCGACGCCGAGATCGTCGAGCACCTGCGCCGGCAGACCCAGACCCTCTACCACCCGGTCGGGACCTGTGCGATGGGCACCGACGAGCAGTCCGTCGTCGACCCCGAGCTGAGGGTGCACGGCGTCGACGGGCTGAGGGTGGTCGACGCGAGCGTGATGCCGGTCGTCCCCCGAGGCAACACCAACGCCCCCACCATCATGATCGGCGAACGAGCCGCGGACCTGCTCCGTGGCCGCGGAGAGGCAGTGCGATGAGCGAGAAGCTGCAGTCCCTGGACCCGGCCACCGGCGACGTGGTCGGCGTCCACCCCGTCGACGACCAGGCGGCGGTCGACGCCGCGGTGGCCCGGGCCCGCGAGGCGGTCGAGTGGTGGGCCGGTCTCGGCTTCGACGGCCGCAAGGAGCTGCTCGGCCAGTGGCGAGGGGTGATCACCCGGCGGATCGCCCAGCTCGCCGACCTGGTCCACCTCGAGACCGGCAAGCCGCACGGCGACGCCCAGCTCGAGGTCGGGCTCGCCGTCGAGCACCTCGCCTGGGCCGCCGGTCACGCCGAGAAGGTGCTGGGTCGGCACAGGGCGTCGTCCGGGCTGCTGCTGGCCAACATGGCCGCCACCGTGGAGTACCTGCCCCTCGGTGTCGTCGGCGTCATCGGCCCGTGGAACTACCCGGTCTTCACGCCGATGGGGTCCATCGCCTACGCGCTGGCGGCAGGCAATCCGGTCGTGTTCAAGCCCAGCGAGCTCACTCCCGGGGTGGGCGTGTGGCTGGCCGACAGCCTCGCCGAGGTGGTGCCCGACTCCGCACCCGGCGCCCTGCTCCAAGTCGTCACCGGGTACGGCGAGACCGGTGCCGCCCTGTGCCGCGCCGACATCGACAAGCTGGCCTTCACCGGGTCCACGGCCACCGGGAAGCGGGTGATGGCCACCTGCGCCGAGCGAC
Source organism: Propionibacteriales bacterium (assembly GCA_038214475.1). GTDB lineage: Bacteria > Actinomycetota > Actinomycetes > Propionibacteriales > Nocardioidaceae > Nocardioides. The sequence continues at coordinate 26,290 of JBBQRV010000005.1, forward strand.
TGACCCCGGTGCTGATCGAGGCCGGCGGCAAGGACGCGCTGCTCGTCGACGAGGACGCCGACCTCGCCGCGGCGGCCGACGCCGCGGCCTGGGGCGCCTTCTCCAACGCCGGTCAGACCTGTCTCGGGGTGGAACGGGTCTACGTGCACGAGAAGGTGGCCGACGCGTTCCTCGACGAGCTCACCCGACGGGCCCGCGAGGTGCGTGCCGGTGCCGACGAGGGGGCGAAGTTCGGACCGATGACGATGCCCGCCCAGATCGACGTGGTGCGCAGCCACATCGACGACGCGCTGGCCCGAGGGGGCCGGGCGCTGGTCGGTGGACCCGAGACGGTCGGCGAGCGGTTCATCCAGCCCACGGTCCTGGTCGACGTACCGGAGGACTCGACGGCGATCACGGAGGAGACCTTCGGCCCCACCGTCACGGTGGCACGGGTGGCGAGCATGGACGAGGCGGTGCGGCTGGCCAACGCGGGTCGCTACGGCCTGGGCTCCGCGGTGTTCTCGGCCGCGCGCGGCCCGGAGCTGGCCCGGCGGCTGCGCTGCGGCATGACCTCGATCAACTCGGTGATCTCCTTCGCCGGCATCGCGTCGCTGCCGTTCGGCGGGGTGGGCGACTCGGGCTTCGGCCGGATCCACGGTCCTGACGGGCTCAAGGAGTTCACCTACGCCAAGGCCGTGGCCCGCCAGCGCATGAAGCCGGTGATGAACCTGACCACCTTCGACCGGACCGCCAAGACCGACTCCGCCTTCGCCGCGCTGCTGACCGCGATGCACGGTGGCGCCAGCCAGCTGCCCAAGGTGGGCGGGGTCGCCGGTGTGGCGGCCAGGCTGAGGCGGCGTCAGCCGAGCTGAGCGGCCAGCTGCACCAGCGAGGACGCCTCGATGTCGGCACGGGCGAAGTGTGACGGGTACGGCGTGCCGGTGCGGTTGAGCCAGCCGGTGCGCAGCCCGGCGCGCTGGGCGCCCTCGATGTCCCACGGGTGCACGGCCACCAGCATGGCCTCGTCCGGGCGGCAGTGGCAGCGGTCCACGGCCTGCCAGTAGGCGGCCGCGGCGGGCTTCCAGATCCCCGAGTCCTCCACCGAGAGCAGCGCCTCGAAGTGCTCGCGCAGCCCCGCGTTCCCGAGCAGCGCCTCGGCCACGTCGCTCGAGCCGTTGCTGAGCGTGACCAGGGTGCGCCCCGAGTCGGCCAGCGCCCGGACGCCCTCGCGGACGTCGGGGTGCACGGGCAGCGACCGGAAGCCGGAGAGGATGTCGGCGACGATCTCGTCGAGCTGCCCGTCGGCCAGACCGTCGCCCGGACCATGGGCCGGGCCGTTGGCCCGGCCGGGCAGCTCGCCGGGGAGCATCGAGCGGAGCAGGGCGGCGGCGATGTCGGCGAACGGTCGGCTGTCACCCAGGGCGGTGAGGGCGAAGCCGTCGCGCAGCACGGAGGCGAACCAGGTCTGCGCGAGCCGCGGGTCCGCGCCGTGGGCGGCGAACCGGTCGGCCAGGGGGGTCAGGTCGGAGAGGGTCTCGTTGACGTCGAACACGATGACCCGAGGGCTGTCTGACATGGGTGCCACGATGCCAGACTCCCGCGTCGGCCTCGACGGTGTCGGGTGCCGGTACCGTCGTCGGATCCCCTCAGGTGGAAGGACCTGCGTGACCAGACCCTCGCCCTCGTCGCTCGTCGACACGCTGCGGGCCGCGGGCTGCGTGTTCGCCGAGGACGAGGCCGCTCTGCTCCTCGAGGCGGCCGGCTCAGCGGGGCAGCTCGATGCGCTGGTGCGACGCCGGGTGTCGGGCGAGCCGCTCGAGCAGGTGCTCGGGTGGGTGGACTTCTGCGGACGGCGCCGGGCCGTGTCGCCGGGGGTGTTCGTGCCGCGCCGGCGCAGCGCGCTGCTGGTCCACGAGGGTGCGGCGCTCGCGGCGCTGGCCGGGCCGGGTGCGGTGCTGCTCGACCTGTGCTGCGGGTCGGGCGCGATCGGGGCGGCCGTCGCCGAGCGGGTCCCCGGCCTCGAGGTGTACGCCGCGGACGTCGATCCGGCCGCCACCGCCTGCGCCCGGCGCAACCTCGGCCCGGCCGCGGTCGTGGTCACCGGAGACCTGTTCGCCCCGCTCCCGGAGGCGCTACGGGGCCGGGTCGACGTGCTGGTCGCCAACGTGCCCTACGTGCCGAGCTCCGCGCTCGGCCAGCTGCCTCCGGAGGCACGCGACCACGAGCCCCGGGCCGCGCTCGACGGGGGAGGGGACGGGCTCGAGGTGCTGCGCCGGGTGGCGTCCGAGGCGCCGGGTTGGCTGCTGCCGGGCGGGCACCTGCTCAGCGAGACCAGTCGTGACCAGGTGCCGGTCGCGCTTGCGGTGCTCGAGGCCGCGGGTCTGGCGGCGAGGAGCGCGCACGACGACGAGCTGGGGGCCACCGTGGTGCTCGGACGGCTGCCGCACGGCGGGCTGGGCAGCACCGCGGCTCGATGAGGCAGGCTGTGCCCATGTACTTCGTGGGTGTGGACCTGGCCTGGGGCGAGAAGAAGCCCACCGGGCTCGCCGTCCTCGACGAGGACGGCAACCTGCGACACCTCTCTGCCCAGCAGACGGACGAGGAGATCCGGGTCGCGCTGGCGGCGTACGTCGAGGACGACTGCCTGGTCGCGATCGACGCCCCCCTGGTGGTGGTCAACGCCACCGGGAACCGGCCGGCCGAGGCCGCCCTCAACCGCGACTTCGCCCGCTTCGACGCCGGTGCTCACCCCGCCAACACCGGCAAGCCCGAGTTCGCCGACCTGCCTCGCGGTGCCCGGCTCTCGGCGCTGCTCGACCTCGACATGGACCCCGACTCCCCTTCCGGTCGGCGTGCCGTCGAGGTCTACCCGCACCCGGCGACGGTCGCGCTGTTCGGGCTCGGGCGGACCCTGAAGTACAAGAACAAGCCGGGCCGCAGCCTGCCCGAGCTGCGGGCCGAGCTGCTGCGTCTGATCGGGCTGCTGGAGGCGCACACCGACGCCTCCACGCCGCTGCACCTCACCGGCAACCAGGCCTGGCTGGCGCTGGTGGCCGAGGTGGAGGCGGCACAGCGCAAGTCCGACCTGAGGCGGGCCGAGGACCAGGTCGACGCGGTCGTGTGCGCGCTGGTGGCGATGCACGTCACCCGCCGCCCGGAGCGGACCACGACGTACGGCGACTACGCGACCGGCTACATCATCACGCCCACCCTCCCCGAGGGTCAGCGGCCCACCCCCCGCGAGTCCAAGCCGGTCGCCCCCGCACCGGTGGACCGGGCCGACGTCGTGCGGCGTGCGGTGCAGGCCTATGCGGCCCGCCAGCCGCAGCTCGGCACCGCCACCGAGCGCTTCGCGGCGCTGGTCACCACGCTCCTCGACGACGCCGGCATCAACTACCTCAGCGTCACGGCCCGGGCCAAGAGCGTGCAGTCCTTCGCGTCCAAGGCGGAGCGGCGCCGCCCGGGCGACCCCGACGGGGCCCCGATGTACGCCGACCCCCTGGTCGACATCACCGACCAGATCGGGCTGCGGGTGATCACCTACGTGCACAGCGACGTGGCGGCGGTGGCCGATCTGCTGGCCGACGAGCTGAGCGTGCTCGACGACCGCGACATGGGCCAGGAGACCGCCGACGAGGGCCGGTTCGGCTACGCCAGCCGGCACCTGCTGGTGGCCGTCGACCCGGAGCGCACCGACAAGGGCGACGAGCCGCTGCTCGGGCGCAGCGCGTCGGTGCAGATCCGCACCGTGCTCCAGCACGCGTGGGCGGAGTTCGAGCACGACATCCGCTACAAGGGCACCATCCCCGAGGAGCACGGCCCCGACCTCGACCGGCGGTTCACGCTCGCGGCCGGGCTGCTCGAGCTGGCCGACCGCGAGTTCTCCGAGATCCGGGCCCGGCTGCGGGCCACGGTCGCGGAGAGCCGCAGCGAGCCGGACGCCGACGACCCGCGCCTCGACGCCCAGGACCTGGCGACGTTCCTCGGCAGCCAGTATGCCGACGCGGGCTGGTCACGCGCCGACCACTACGTATGGATCTCCGGGCTGCTGCTCGAGCTCGGGATCACCTCGCTGGAGGAGCTGGCCGGTCTGCTGACCACGATCGACGGCGAGGCGCTGGACGCCCGGATGGAGTACAAGTACCCCGCGGGCGCCGTACGCCGCCTGGACGACGCGCTGCTGGCGGTGTTCGGCAACCGCTACGTCGGCCTGCACGGCAACGCACACCGGGAGGCGCTGCTGCGCACCCGGCTGGAGAAGCTGCGCACCCCCGCCGATGCGGAGCGTCCGGACTGACCCGCGGGCGTTCCTCACGGGTGTCGCGCCGACGCCGACGCGAGCCGGGTGCCGCTCGCGGGAATCAGGCGCTCAGGCTCGCCACGATCTCGTGGCTGGTGACCAGGCTGGCGAATTCGCCGTGCAGGTTGGTGGCGGTGGCGCGGGCCAGTTCGTCGGCCGTCATCGTGGTGCCGTCCGGCCCGGAGCGGTCGAAGGTGTGGGTGGCATCGAGGACGAACCGGACGTCGTAGCCGAGGTTGCCCCCGACCCGGGCGGTCGTCTCGCAGCAGTGGTTCGTGGTGATGCCGGCAAGGACGAACCCGGCCACGTCGTGCTCGGTGAGCCACGCGTGCAGGTCAGGCGTGCCGTGGAAGCAGGAGTTCACGTGCTTGGTGACGAGTAGATCCGGCGTCGTGTCGGCCAACAGGGGCTGGAAGTCGTTGCCCGGCTGGCCTGGGTGCAGCGGCGAGCCGGGATCGTCGGAGTCGTGCCGGACGTACACCAGGGGGAGGCCGGCCACGGACCACGCCCCGAGCAGCAGCGACAGGTTGTCGGCGAACGCCGGGTTGTTGCGCGTCCCCCAGGACGGGTCGTGGAAGCCCTCCTGGACGTCGACCACGACCAAGGCGTGGCGAGACAGGTCGGTCATGGGTGAGACACCTCCGTGAGTCCGGGCCCGGACGCGTGCGCGACCGGTTCGTGGTGGTCGCGTGGAGCGGCACCGGCGCGCATGCTGCTGCGGGTCCCATTCTCACCCGCGAATGGTCAACGACGGCTGGACTGGAGTCTCGCTCCGGCGACGGGACAAGCCGCCGCGGCGCACCCGGGCGGGAGAAGCCGCGCACCCCCGCCGAGGCGGAGCGAGCGGACTGACCCGGCGGGGGCTCGTCCTCAGAAGCTGTAGGGCCCGAACCGGCCCCAGGCCACGACGACCGCGAGCACGAACAGCACGCCGTTGACGACCAGCATGCTCGGCTCGTGCCGGCGCACGTGGGTGGCGGCGGCGAGCACCATCACCACGGCCAGGCCGGTGGCGGCGAGCGGGGTGAGCACGGGGGCGACCCCGGTGGCCGCGGGCAGGATCAGGCCGATCGCGGCGAGCAGCTCGACGGTGCCGATGAGCTTCACCGTGTTTCCGGAGAAGTCGTTGACCCAGGGCATCTTCTCGGCGAGCGCGGTGCGAGACGTGCTGATCTTCATCACCCCGGCCATGCCGAAGGCCAGGGCGAGCACGATCTGGAGGCCCCAGAGGAGGACGTTCATGGTGACACCTTTCGAGAACGTGAGCGCGGGCGTGGGCCGCTTCGGTTGACGCTTCAACCAATTAAGTGGAAGGACTATTCCACTTGGCTAGGCTGATCTGGTGACCCGCGATCCCACCGCCTCCCGAGGCTGTCGCACCCCGCTGCGCGCCGACGCGGAGCGCAACCGCGAGCGGCTGCTGAGGGCCGCTCGATCGGTGTTCGCCGAGCAGGGCCTGGAGGCGCCGATGACCGAGATCGCCCGACGCGCCGGCGTGGGCGTCGCCACGTTGTTCCGACGCTTCCCGCAGCGCGTCGACCTGATCACGGCGGTCTTCGACACGCACCTCGACGACTACCAGGCGGTCGCCGACCACGCTCTCGCCGACCCGGACGCCTGGCGGGGGTTCGTGGGCTTCGTCGAGCAGGTCTGCGCCCTGCAGGCCGCCGACCACGGGTTCAGCGACGTGCTGACCATGTCCTTCCCCTCGAACGCCGGGTTCGAGGCCAAGCGGGCGCGCGCCTTCCGCATCTTCGTCAAGATCGTGGCCCGCGCCAAGGCGAGCGGCCGGCTGCGCGCCGACTTCGCCCCGCAGGACCTGGTGCTGGTGCTGATGGCCAACGCGGGGGTGGTCGCGGCCACGGGTGCCCTGCTTCCGCAGGCGTGGCGGCGACCGGTCGGCTACCTCCTGCAGGCCTTCGACGCCCGCAACACCGAACCGCTGCCCGCGCCGCCGAGCCACGCCGACCTGGGCAGGGTGATGGACGCAAGGACCCGGGAGTCAGCCCAGCAGTGCGACCAGTGACCAGCCCGCCGCGCAGGCGGCCAGGCCGCCGCTCACGCCGGCGACGCAGTTGAGGGTGGCGGCTCCCAGCGAGCCTTCCTCGACCAGCCGGACCGTCTCGTAGCCGAACGTCGAGAAGGTGGTGAGCGCGCCGCAGAACCCGGTGCCGACCAGGGTCAGCACCCAGGTCGGGGTGTCCGTGAGCGAGACCGCCGCGGCCAGCGCCCCGAGCAGGAAGGAGCCGACCACGTTGACCGTGAAGGTGCCCCACGGGAACACGCTGTCGTGGCGGGACTGGACGACGAGGTCGGTGGCATAGCGCAGGGGGGCCCCGATCGCACCTCCGACCAGGACCAGGAGCAGCGTCACTCGGCGTCCCGGCCGGCGTACTTCACGACCTCCACCTCGTCGAGCATCACCAGGCCCTCGGTGACCAGCTCGTCGATCTCCGCCAGGAACGGCCGCACCCGCTCGGCCACGTCGATGATCACGACGGAGACCGGGAGCTCCTCGCTCAGCGAGAGGATGCGGCTGGTGTGGATGTGGCTGGACCGCCCGTAGCCCTCGATCCCGCGGAACACACTGGCCCCGGCCAGGCCGGCGGCGTGCGCGCGATGGACGATCTCGGTGTAGACCGGCCGGTGGTGCCACTGGTCGCTCTCGCGGACCAGGACGGTCAGGCGCAGCGCGGGTCCCTGCAGGTTCATCGGTCGCTCCTGGTGGTGGGTCGGGTGAGCTGTCGTCGGCGCGCGGCCAGCGCCGCGCGCGCGAGCACGATGCCGGCGAAGACCGCCAGCAGGCCGGTGAGCAGGGTGCCGAAGAGGTAGACGCCGGCCCGCCCGGGCTCACCGGCGGCGAGCAGGGCCCGGGTGTCGAGCATGTACGTCGAGAACGTCGTGAAGCCTCCGAGCACGCCGACCCCGAGGAACGGGCGCAGATAGCGGGTGCTGGGCCACACGTCGAGGACGAACACCATCAGCGCCCCGAGCACCAGCGCCCCGAGCACGTTGGCCAGCCAGGTGCCCGTGGCGATCTCGGCAGGACGATGCGGGAACAGCTCGGCCAGCCCCCAGCGGGCCAGGCTGCCCAGGGCACCGCCACCGGCGATCGCCATCAGGATGTCCCAGCGCTCCCGGAACGAGTTCTCGTGCATGCAGGCTCCTACCCGTCAGGTAGGGACTGTTGGCGGCCCCGTGCCGCGGTTGTCGGCGAGCCCCACCGCCTTCAGTCCCGACTCTACCCATCCGTCGCCGCCTGCGCGGGAGCCCGAGCCCATCGTCACGGCCGCCGATGAGTCCGGGTGCCGGTGCCGGTCCACCCTGGTGACCGAGGAGATGAGCTGCCATGGACGACCGCCGACCCGCACCCGCGCCGCCGGGACCGCTCGACGTGACCTTCACCGAGACCCTGAGGGCCAGCCCGGCCCAGGGCGGCTGGACGTTCGTGGTGTGGCCCGGGTCCGCGGCCCACTTCGGCACCCGCGGGCTGGTCAAGGTGCGTGGCACCGTCGACGGCCTGGACTTCCAGAGCTCCTTCATGGCGCTCGGGGACGGCACCCACAAGCTGCCGGTGAAGGCGACCCTCCGCGCGGCGCTCGGCAAGGGGGAGGGCGACCGGGTGACCGTGGTGCTCCAGGAACGCCTGCGCTGAGCGGGCATTGGGGTGCTTGCCTAGGCTGGTGCCATGAGCCGGGACGGGTGCTTGCGCGCACTGCTCCTCGCGCTCCTCGGTGGCCTCTTCGCCATGCACGGCCTGGCCGGCCACGGCTCGGCGGGCGCCGCGATGGACATGGCGGTCCCACCGCCTGCGGCCGTGGCCACCGTGCACGACGGCGCGCGGGGCTTGTTCGTTTCCCGGGCGCCGATGTCGGGCCACCCGATGGTGGGCCTGTGCCTGGCCCTGCTGGTGGCCGGCGGGGCGCTGCTGGCGCGGCTGCGCCGCCGCGCTCGCCCGCTGCACGGCGTGGTGCACGCGGGCCGTGCCGACCTCCACCTCGGGCCCCGGGCCAGAGCCCCTGATCCGCCCGATCTCGTGGCCCTGGGCGTCTGTCGCTGCTGAGGGGTGGTTGGCCCGCCGTACGCACGTCGTACGACGGGCCGCTGCCCATGCCTGCCCAGCCCCAGAATCTTTCGACAGGAGCACCACCCATGAGGACCCCGAACACCCGAGTCGCCGCGCTGGCGATGACCGCACTGGCACTCGCCCTGGCACTCAGCGCCTGCGGCGGGACCGACGCCACGACCGCCGACCACAACCAGGCCGACGTCAGCTTCGCCACCGACATGATCCCCCACCACCAGCAGGCCCTCGAGATGGTCGACCTGACCGAGGAACGGCCGCTCGACGCCGAGGTCAGCGCCCTGGCGGCCGGTATCGCCGCTGCGCAGGCGCCCGAGATCGAGGAGATGTCCGGCTGGTTGTCCGACTGGGACGAGCCCGTCCCGTCCGCCTCCGCCTCGGACGGGATGGACGAGATGGACATGTCCGGTGAGGCCATGCCGGGGATGATGTCGAGCGAAGACATGGCGGCGCTGGGCGCGGCGAGCGACGACCAGTTCCAGCGGATGTGGCTCACCATGATGATCGACCACCACCAGGGCGCGATCGACATGGCGAAGACGGAGCAGGCCGACGGCTCCTCCGCTCCCGCGATCGCGCTGGCGAAGGCGATCCAGGACACCCAGGAAGGCGAGATCGCCACGATGCGCCAGCTCCTCGCCGGCTGAGCCACGGGGGGCGACGTAGTCTCGGGAGACATGACTCCCGCAGCGCTGCTGACCGACTCGTTCCAACGGATCCTCGAGGGTGCCCGGGCCGCTGTCGACGGCCTGACCGCCGACCAGCTGGCCAGCCGGCCGGCTCCCGACGCCAACCCGATCGGCTGGCTGGTCTGGCACGCGGCCCGGGTGCAGGACGACCACGTGGCCGACGTGGCCGGCCTCGAGCAGGTCTGGACCCGCGACGGCTACGTGGACCGCTTCGCCCTGCCGCTGCCGGCCTCCGACACCGGCTACGGGCACTCGTCGGAAGCGGTGGCGGCGTTCCGGGCCGAGGCCGGCGACCTGGTCGACTACCTGGCCGCGGTGCACTTCCAGACGCTCGCGTACGTCGGCGGGTTGGCGCCCGACGACCTCGACCGGGTCGTGGACACCCGGTGGGACCCCCCGGTCACGCTCGGGGCCCGGCTGGTGAGCGTGGTCAACGACGACACCCAGCACATCGGGCAGGCGTCGTACGTGCGCGGGCTGCTCGGCTTCTGACGCCGGGCTGCGGCGTCAGCCGCGCTCGGAGATCCGCGCGTGGTGCTGGATCACCTCGGCGATGATGAAGTTGAGGAACTGCTCGGCGAAGACGGGGTCGAGGCCGGCCTCGCTTGCCAGACCGCGCAGCCGGGTGATCTGGCGCTCCTCCCGGGCCGGGTCGGCCGGAGGCAGCCCGGCCCGGGCCTTGAGCGCGCCGACCTGCTGGGTGCACTTGAAGCGTTCGGCCAGCAGGTGCACGAGCGCGGCATCGATGTTGTCGATGCTGCTGCGCAGCCGCTCCAGCTCGGAGGAGACGTCGGCGTCGGTGGTCACCTCGCCAGCCTAGGGGGACCGGCCCGGTCGGGTGGCTGGTGCCCGCGATCCGGAGCGAGGACCGCCCCCGGTCGGAGGCTGCGGAGTCTGGGGAGCAGCGCCGTGCCGAGGGCGGGAGAGGAACCTCTCTGTGCCGACCGGGGCGGAGGAACCCGGCGGCGTCCTGTTCGTCCAGTCTCCTCGGCCGTTCCAAGATTGTCCAGACCTTGTTGAAGGTTTGTCCTATGCTGTGTTCATGTACACCGTCAAGCACGCCGCTACGCTCACCGGAGTGCCGGAAGCCACCCTGCGGGCGTGGGAGCGTCGCTACGGCGTGGTCACCCCCGAGCGCAGCCCCGGCGGCTACCGGCTCTACGACGAGGGGGCCCTGCGCCGGCTCAGCGCCATGAACGCACTGGTGGGCTCAGGGTGGTCGCCGCCACAGGCGGCGACCCAGGTGATACGCCGGGACGCCCGCGGCGTCGCACCGCCGGCCGTGTTCCCGGCCGAGCTGGGCGACCCCAACGTGCTCGTGCAGGTGGCGGCCGACTTCGACGGACCCGGCCTCGAGGCCATCCTCGACGAGGCCTTCGCGATGAGCAGCTTCGAACGGGTCATCGACGGCTGGCTGATGCCGGCCATGCAGGAGCTCGGCTCGGCCTGGCGCGACGGTCGGCTCAGCATCGCGGCCGAGCACTTCGTCAGCGCCACCGTGCAGCGGCGGCTCGCGGTCGCCTTCGACGCCGCCGGGCACGCGGCCGGCGCCCCGCGCCTGGTGGTCGGCCTGGCCCGGGGCTCGCGCCACGAGCTGGGCGTGCTCGCCTTCGCCACGGCGCTGCGTCGCGTCGGTCTCGACGTGCTCTACGTGGGGGGAGACCTTCCCGCCGACAGCTGGGTCGACACGGTCGCCCGGCACCGGCCGGCCGCGGTCGTGCTGGGCGTGCCCACCGCCGAGGACGTGCCCGCGGTGCGCGAGACGATTGCTGCGCTCGAGGCCGCGCACCCCGAGGTGTCCCTGCACCTCGGCGGCGGACACCAGGACGCCGTGGGCGGACGGCCCACCCTGCTCGGGCACTCGGTGGGAGGGGCCGCGTCGGCACTGGCCGACAGCCTGCGTCTAGCCTCCTGAGGCATGGCGGAACCGCGCAGACTCGTCGCCGACACGCGCCCGCTGGCCAACCCGCACTTCCGGCGACTCTGGCTGGCCAACATCGTCACTGTCATCGGTGCGCAGCTCACGGTCGTCGCCGTGCCGGCCCAGATCTACTCGCTGACCGGCTCCTCGGCGTACGTCGGCCTCACCGGCGTGTTCGGCCTGGTGCCGCTGGTGATCTTCGGGCTGTGGGGCGGAGCGCTGGCCGACGCGATGGACCGGCGCACGGTGCTGATCGGCACCACCGTCGGGCTGATCCTCACCAGCGCCGGCTTCTGGGCCCAGGCCGCGCTCGGTCTCGGCGACGTCTGGCTGCTGCTCGGGCTGTTCTCTCTGCAGCAGGCGTTCTTCGCCGTCAACCAGCCCACCCGGGCCGCGGTGCTGCCCAAGCTGCTGCCGCCCGAGCAGCTCCCGGCCGCGAACTCCCTGTCGATGACGGTGATGCAGGCAGGCGGGATCGCCGGGCCGCTCGTCGGCGGCGCGCTGATCCCGCTGCTCGGGTTCTCCTGGCTCTACCTGGTCGACACCCTCACCCTGTTCGCCACCCTCGGCGCGGTGCTGTGGCTGCCCCGGCTGCGGGTCGACGGCGTCGCCGGCGCGCCCGGCCTGCGCTCCGTGCTCGAGGGTCTCGCCTACCTGCGCCACCACCCCGTGCTGCTGATGTCCTTCGTGGTCGACCTGATCGCGATGGTCTTCGGCATGCCCCGGGCGCTGTTCCCCGAGATGGCGCACGCCAGCTTCGGCGGCCCCACCGAGGGCGGACTGGCCTTCGCGCTGCTGTTCGCGGCCATTCCCGCGGGCGCCGTGATCGGTGGGGTGTTCTCGGGGTGGGTCTCCCACGTGCAGCGTCAGGGCCTGGCCGTCGTGGTCGCCATCGTCGTGTGGGGCCTGGCCATGACCGGTTTCGGCGTGGCCACCGCACTGGCGCCCGGCCGCTCCGGGCCGATGCTGGGGGTGGCGGTGCTGATGCTGGTGATCGGCGGCGCCGCCGACATGGCCTCGGCGGCGTTCCGCACCAGCATGTTGCAGACCGCGGCGGCCGACGCGGTGCGCGGCCGGCTGCAGGGCGTCTTCATCGTGGTCGTGGCCGGCGGCCCCCGGGTGGCCGACGTGGTCCACGGCGCCTCCGCCGCGCTCGTCGGCACCGCGGCCGCGGCTGCCGGAGGCGGGGTCCTGGTGGTGCTCGGCACCGTGGCGGTGACCCTCGCCGTACCGGCGTTCGTACGGCACCGGGTGGTGCGCAGCATCGGTCCGGTCACGCCGTCGGCCGCCGGCGAGTAGCGTGGAACCGTGCCCCCCGAACCCAGCCTCCTCGAGCTGATCCGCCGCTCGGTGATCGGCGAGGACCACGTGATGACCACGCCGTACGGCGCGCGCCGCGTCACCTACGCCGACTACACGGCGTCGGGCCGGGCGCTGGACTTCCTCGAGGACTTCATCCGCCACGAGGTGCTGCCCAGCTACGCCAACACCCATACCGAGTCGAGTGGCACCGGGCTGCAGACCACCCGGCTGCGTGAGCAGGCCCGCGAGATCATCCGCGACGCCGTGGGCGGCGACGAGCAGACCGTGGTGGTGTTCGCGGGCTCCGGCTGTACCGGGGCGATCGCGAAGCTGATCGGGATCCTCGGGCTGCGGATCCCCTCGGTGCTCGAGGACCGCTACGCGCTGTCCGCGCAGATCCCGGCCGCCGAGCGGCCGGTCGTGTTCATCGGCCCGTTCGAGCACCACTCCAACGAGATCCCCTGGCGCGAGTCGATCGCCGACGTGGTGACGATCCGGGAGGATGCCGACGGCGGGGTCTGCCTCAGCGACCTGCGGACGCGGCTCGAGGAGTACGCCGACCGGCCGGTGCTGATCGGCTCGTTCTCGGCCGCCTCCAACGTCACCGGCATCGTGGCCGACACCGCGGCCATCTCCACCCTCCTGCACGAGCACGGGGCGCTGAGCTTCTGGGACTTCGCGGCCGCCGCGCCGTACGTCGACATCGAGATGTACCCGTCCAGCGCCGACCAGCCGCTGGCCTACAAGGACGCGATCTTCCTGTCGCCGCACAAGTTCATCGGCGGTCCGGCCACGCCGGGGGTGTTGGTGGCGCGCCGAGAGCTGTTCGCCAACCGGGTGCCCGACGTGCCGGGCGGTGGCACGGTGCTCTACGTCAACCCCGACGACCACCGCTACCTCGACGACCCGGCCCATCGCGAGGAGGGCGGCACCCCCGCGATCATCGAGTCGGTGCGGGCCGGCCTGGTCTTCCAGCTCAAGGAGGCCGTCGGGGTCGAGACGATCCGGGCGTGCGAGGAGCGCTTCCTGACCCGCGCCGTCGCCGCCTGGCGCGACGAGCCGGCCATCGAGCTGCTCGGCAACCTCTCCGCTGAGCGGCTCTCCATCGTGTCGTTCGTGGTCCGGGCACCCTCGGGGCACTACCTGCACCACAACTACGTGGTCGCCGTGCTCAACGACCTCTTCGGCATCCAGTCGCGCGGCGGCTGCTCGTGTGCCGGCCCCTACGGTCACCGGCTGCTCGGCATCGACCTGGACCGCTCGCACGAGTTCGAGCGCGAGATCGCCAGCGGCTGCGAGGGCATCAAGCCCGGTTGGGTGCGGGTCAACTTCAACTACTTCATCTCCGACACCGTCGCCGACTACGTGATCGAGGCGGTGCGGCTGGTGGCGCGCGACGGCTGGAAGCTGCTCGGTGACTACCTGTTCGACCCGGTCACCGGCATGTGGCGGCACCGCGACGGTGTCGTCGAGCCGCCGATCAGCCTGCACGACATCAGCTACTCCGACGGTGGCGTGTCGATGCCGACCGCTCCGCGGACGGCGGGCGAGGAGATGCTCGCCGACCAGCTCGTCGAGGGCCGCCGGATCCTGGACGCCGCGGTGGGTCCCGACCTGGCCGACCACCCCGACGCGCTGAGCGCCGACTTCGAGCACCTGCGGTGGTTCGACCTGCCCCGCAGCGCGGTCCCCTCCTCGACCTGAGCCCGGTATCACCGCCCCGCTCGAGCGCTCCTGAGCCAGTCGGTCCGTGACCCGGACCGTGACGGGGGTATGACGATGGACGAGCGACAGACCAGTGACCTGGTGCTGGAGGGTGGCGGCGTGAAGGGCGCCGGGCTGGCCGGCGCGGTCGGCGTACTCGGGCGGCACTACGACTTCCACCGAGTGGCCGGCACCTCTGCAGGCGCGATCGTGGCAGCCTTCGTCGCCGCCGGCCTCGAGGACCGGCTGGCGTCGATGCTGGTCGACACCGACTTCGCCGAGTTCCTCGACGCCGGCACCGCGGGCCGGTTCCTGGGCGCCTTCGGCAGCGGGCTCGACGTGCTGCTGCGCGAGGGCATCTACCGGGGCCGGGTGCTGCACCGGTGGCTGCGGGCCACGCTCGCCGAGGCCGGCGTGGAGACCTGGGGCGACCTCCGGATCCCCGGCACCGACGCGCGCACACCGGTCGAGCACCGCTACCGGCTGGTCGTGATCGTCTCCGACGTGAGCCGTGGCCGGATGCTGCGGCTGCCGTGGGACTACGAACGGCTGCTGGGCTGCTCGCCCGACCCGATGCCGGTGGCCGACGCGGTGCGCGCCTCCGCGTCGATCCCGTTCTTCTTCCGGCCCTGGCGGATCGACGTCGACCCCGGTCTGACCGACGGGCGCCGCGAGCTGGTGCTCACCGACGGCGGGATGCTCTCGAACTACCCGATCGACCTGTTCGACGACGAGCCCGAGCACCCCACGATCGGGGTCAAGCTCTCCGCCCGGCTGAGGTTGAGCGAGGAACGCTGGCACGACGCCGACGACCCGCTCTCCCTGGCCCGGGCGCTGGTGGCCACGATGACGAACGCGCACGACCAGATGTACGTCGACCAGGAGTCGGTGTCGTCACGCACGATCTTCGTGGAGACCACGGGGGTGCGGGCCACCGACTTCCGGATGCCCACCGAGACCAAGCAGCGACTCTTCGACGCCGGTGCCCGTTCGGCCAGGGCGTTCCTGGAGCGCTGGGACTACGCAGACTGGCGGCGGCGGTACGCCGGTGTGGCCGACCCGGCGGCGTGACGCCACAACTCACCAATTGGTCGGTTGTGGCGGCCCTCTTGGGGGTGCAGGACGTCGTACTGCACCGATTGGTCGGTTGTGACACCGACCGGGCGGCAGCTGCGGTCACCACCCGCCGATTGGTCGGTTGTGACGGCTGATCCAGCTGGCGAGGTCAATCGGTCTTAGCAACGGTCATGCTGCTGAGGTTTTGGTCAGCAGCGTTTCCAGCGCTTGGGCTGGGGTTCTCATGTCGAGGGTAGGTCGTGGTCGGGCGTTGAGGCTGGCGGCGATCCGGCGGAGGTCGGCGGCGCTGAACCGGGACAGGTCGGTGCCCTTGGTCAGCCAGTGCCGCAGCAGCCGGTTGGTGTTCTCGTTGGTGCCCCGCTGCCAGGGCGAGTGGGGGTCGCAGAAGTAGACCGGCATCTGCAGCGCGACCTGGATCTGGTCGTAGCGGGCCAGCTCAGTACCGCGGTCCCAGGTCAGCGACTGCCGCAGGTGCTCGGGCAGCTGGGACATCTCCCGGATCATCGCCTCGGCGACGCTCTCGGCGTCGTGGCGGCCGGGCAGGTGCAACAAGATCGTGTACCGGGTGGACCGCTCGACCAGGGTGCCGACCGCAACCCCGCCGACGTTGCCCAGCACCAGGTCGCCCTCCCAGTGCCCGGGCACCGCCCGATCGGCGACCTCGGGTGGTCGTTGGCTGATCTTGAACGCCTCCCGGTACGGGCTGTTCGACCGGTCGGCGCCGGTGCGGGGTTTGCGCCGCGGTCGCTTGGTCGACAGCTCCCGGTAGAGGTCCTTGCGCAGTGAGCCACGGGTCTGGACGTAGAGCGCCTGGTAGATCGTCTCGTGCGACACACGCTCCATGATCATGTGTGGCGACTCCTCCTGCAGGACCCGGGCGATCAGTTTCGGCGACCAGCCCTGGTCCATCCAGCCCTCGATCTGCCGGCACAGGGCGGGGTTCTCCACCAACCGGAACGTCTTGGGTCGCCGCCGTCGTTCATGTGCGGCCCGGTGTGCCACCGGTCCCCAGTAGGAGCCGTCCGGGCCGCGGTTGCGGGCAATCTCTCGGCAGACCACCGACTTGTCCCGACCGATCACCTGACCGATCCGACCGTAGGACCAGCCGGCATCGAGGCCGGCAGCGATCACCGCCCGGTCCTCGCTGGTCAAGGGTCGCCGTCGGTGATCGCGGTCGGGATCACCGACCAGTCGCAACGGCGCCGAGCCGACCAACCCGCCATTCCTACCGCCTTGCATCTTCACAACACCCGAGGCTTGCCACCACAACGTGGCGGTCCAGCTCGCCACGCCGACCAACTGCGCCGAGGTGATCAAGGGCATCCCCGAGCAGATCAACTCGAAGAACTCCTCACGAACCTCGTACTCGATCCTGCGCATTCCCATCAACAACACCACCTGTCAGGTTGGCGTTGCTTCGACCACTAGATTCCGCC
>JBBQRV010000006.1:0-41347 GCA_038214475.1 Propionibacteriales bacterium
GGGCAACGGGGCAACGACTCTGACTCCAGCGCGGCCGGCTCACAGCCCCACACCAACTCTTCGGACAAGCCACTTCCCGGACCCGCCAGGACCCAGCCTAAGACACCGCTTCCGGCAGCTTCTTGACACAGAGGGGAGCCACGAGCGAGCGGATCGCGGCAGTTCCGGTCGGGCCGCAGCGCACGCTATCTGCGGCAGTTCCGGACGCACGCACTCAGCATCCGATCAAACCTCCCTCTTGGGTATGACCGGCGACTTGGCATTGACCGCCCCATCTCCGGGAGCGGCGCGCACTCGGCTGGTACGCCCTAGCCGTGACCAAGGCCTGCGTCGCGCGCCTTGGCTACCGCAGCGGCGCGCGTCGGGACTTCTAGTTTCGTCAAGATCACGGCCAGATTGTTCCGCACCGTCTTCTCTGACAGGAACAGACGACGAGCGATCTCATGGTTGCCCAGACCCTGGGAAACGAGTTCGAGAATCTCGCGTTCGCGCACGGTCAGCTGGCTGAACACCTGAGCGACGTACTCGTCCTTGTTCGCAGTGAAGAATCCCACGATGCGTTGCCCGACTGCGCCTGAGAAGACCGAGCCTCCAGCAGCAACGGACAGGATCGCGCGCACGAGTTCGTCGCCGGCAGCACCCTTGAGCAAGTAGCCGCGCACCCCCACCCGAAGAGCGCCGAACAGTGCCTCGTCCTCCTCATGCATGGTGAGCACCAGCACAGGGATGGAGGGATGCTCGCGCGCGATCTCGGCCGCGGCAGCCGCTCCGCCGAGACCGGGCATCGCCAGGTCTGTGACGACCACATCAGGCGTCAACCGCGCGACGAGCGCCACCAGGTCCGTGCCGTCCTCAGCCTCGCCGACAACCTCTACCTCAGGAGCTGCGTTCAGCACGGCAGTCAGCCCGAACCGGAACATCGGGTGGTCATCGGCAATCACCACCCTGACCGGCGCCGTCGTCATCGCCCGCCGAACGGTAGGTCCGCAAGCACCGTGGTGCCGGCAGGACTACTCGCTACCAACAACTTGCCGCCCGCTTCCTCGGCGCGCTGGCGCATCGATTGAAGGCCGACTCCGACGCCATTCGTCACGGAAAATCCACGACCGTCGTCGCTGACCTCGAGGAGAACTCGGCCGTCCCGAAGGGACAATCCGATGCGCACCTCGTTGGCAGAGGCGTGGCGCACAGCATTCGTCAATGCCTCCTGGGCGATCCGGTACACAGCTGACTCTAGATCGGGGCCTATCTGATGAAGGTCCGGGTGCACCTCCACAAGCACAGGCAAGCGGGTCGACACGGTGGCTGCGTACCTGGTGAGTGCATCCACGAGCCGGGTGCCGTCCAGCGCCGACGGACGGAGGTCGTCCAGGATGCGTCGAACCTCGCTGACCGCGGTCCTGGTCTCGGCACGAAGCACCGAGAGCACGTCGGTAGCCGTACCGCTGTCGCCGTGTCCGACAGCCGTCTCCACTGCTTCGAGGCCGAGTCCGATGCCGGAGAGGGACGGCCCGAGCCCGTCGTGAAGGTCGCGGCGCAGACGGTCCCGCTCCGATGTCGTGGCAGCCAGGACTCTGTCCCTCTCGTCCTCGAGCGCTTCGGTCAGGTCCTGGGCGCGAACAACGACAGCGACCTGAGGTGCCAGCGCGTTCAGTAGCCGGAGATCCGCCTCGTTGAACGCCTCACCGGGCGCGCGTCCGGCGACTAAAAGGGTTCCTACGGTTTCTCCCCCGAACCTCAAGGAGAGCCGCACCCCCTCGATCTGCTCACCAGTGAGGGCAATCGTTCTTCCCGCTGGGTTCTCCACGCGGGCTCCCGGGGCCCTGAGCGCAGAGATCACGGTTGCGAGGACCGTCGGCAGCAGGTCCGTCGATGGTCCGCCCGCCACCGTGTCGCCCATGTCGAGAACGGCGCTGATCGGGTCACGACGCTGACCGTAGACGAAGCGGTCCACGGCGCGCTGCAGCCTGTCCCTGAGCGGCGCAAGGCCGACCGCGATCAATGCCGCAGTCAGGACCGGTGCAAGAGGCCCATTTCCAAATCTAGAACCAGCCAGAGCTGCTGCGAGCAGGTACCCGGCCAAAACGGCTGCGGTCAAAGGGACGAAGACCAGACCTCTGCGGAGGACGAACTCGATGCCCAACATTCCGTACCGGAGCACGCCAACCGCAATCGCCGCCGGCAACGCCACGGCAAGTCCTGAGATCACGCTCTGCCACGGACCGAGAATGCCCAGCAGGAGGAGCGGCAACACCGCGCCGATGAACCAAGCAAGTTGTTGACGTTCGTGGGCCTGAGACGTCGCGAAACGCTTGAACGACATCACCCAGATCGCCACCGTCCCACCAACCAGAAGCAACGCCATCGTGGCGACGAACAGTGCACCGAAAATGGGCCAGTCCGGAAGACTCGCGGGAGCAGCTCCCGGCGCGATGTCGTTGTATCCGCCAATCATCGCGACCGTCAGCAGGCCGATGCCGACAGCTGAGGCCGCGACCGGAAGCCTCCAGCGTGGTCCAGGTAGCCTTCCGTCGGGGTAGATGGCGAGTACGAGCCCCAGCAATGGAAAAAGCCCCGGCACCCAGAGCGGAGCGCCGATCAGTGTGATCCAACGGGCGCCTGCCCACTGTGGTTCTGCGATGCCGACCCCGTAGAGGCCGTAGGCCGCGCTGGCCTGAGAAACAGCCTGGCAGGCGCCAACGAAGGTGATTAACCATCCAACCCGATTCTGGGGCCGGAGCCACATCAGTATCGCGCCGGTGACGGTCCAGGATGCCGGCGACAGCATGTCCCACCACTGCGGCAGGTTTCCGTCGACGCCGTCAGGCAGGACCAGGTCCGGGCGGCTCAGCACGTTAGCCACCACGCCGAGCGCCCCGGCGACCAGGGCCACGGCAGCCACCGCAACCATCCGGGTCCGCATGCAACCAGTGTTGTGCCTCAGCAGTCCCGGGGCGAGGTATCGAGTCCCGAATCGCCGGGCACCCTGCCCGGACTACTCGGGACTGCGGGCTCCTGCGCCCGACCTTCGAGTACATCAGGGTCGAACAAGGCCCGGACCCTCCGGCGCCTCGGAAGGAGTACCTCATGTCGTCAAAGAAGCTCGTCGGGGCCGCCGTCGCCACCCTCGCAATCTCTGGCGTGGCGATTGGTTCAGTCGCCCAGGCCCAGGAGACGCCGGCAGCACGCGCCTCCCAGACCGCAGCAACACTGCGGTTCATCGACCGCGTCGATCCCGGAAGCAACGTCGACGTCGACCTCGGTGCGACCGGTCCGAGCGTCGGCGATCAGCAGGTGTTCGTGGATCGGCTGATGCGGAGCGGCAAGCAGATCGGAACATCTACCGGGGTCGCGACGATCACTCGGTTCTCCCAGACGGCCCTCAGGGTGCAGGTCGTTTCCACTGTGAAGCTGAGGGGCGGGAGTCTGACCCTCCAGTTTGCGTTCGCCGAAAAGTTTGCGGACGGCCCCGCTCAGGTGTCGAAGACGGCGGTGACCGGTGGAACCGGAAAGTTCGCTGGCGCTAGCGGCCAATGCGTGGCAACACTGATGGCAGGCGGCGACGACCGATCGGTGGTCTGCACCCTGCATCTCCCGCGATAGGTCGACCGGCCCCTCTCGCGCGCCTGGGGGGTTGCGGGAGGGGCCGACGGTTGCATCAAGGTGCTCTAACCAAAGGTCCACGATCACGCCCGGATCTCGGCTACTAGGAGACTTCCCGCAGGATCGGTGTCTGGCCAGACTCTGATCCAGGTGTCCGGCGGGACGCTCTCTTATCGGCTGCCAGCCCGGTTCTGGGTGTGGCTCTCATCTGGACTGCGATCCGTCGGTCACCGTGACGAGGAGTGGCTCCAGAGGGGTCTGCCCAGCTCGTAGTAGCAATGCCCACCTCGTCGACTCTTTCGGTTCCGAGGCGAAGACGAGGTGAGGAAGATGAGCAGTGCGAAGGGCGTGATCATTGGGGTCGATCCCCACAAGATGTCGGTGACGATCGAGGTCGTCGACACCCGCGAACAGCTGCTCGGTAGCGGCAGGTTCGCGACCGACAAGTCCGGCTATGCCGCGATGCGGGCCTATGTGAAGCAGTGGCCGCGCCGGGTCTGGGCGGTCGAGGGAGCCAACGGCGCCGGCTGTCCGCTGGCCCAACGACTCGTCGCCGCGGGCGAACGGCTGGTCGATGTGCCGGCCAAGCTCGCTGCCCGGGTGCGGTTGTTCGACACCGGTCACAACCGCAAGACCGACGCCCTCGACGCCCACTCCATCGCGGTCGTCACGGTCCGCACCGAAGGATTGCGGGTGGTGGTCGAGGACGGGGAGCTCGAAACCCTGCGGATGCTCACCGACCGCCGCGACGAACTCGCCCACCAGCGCGTGCAGACCGTCAACCGGCTGCAGCGCCTACTCAGTGAACTGCTGCCTGGCCAGCGCAAACGTGACCTGTCCGCCGCCCAGGCCAAGGCCATGCTCGCGACCGTGCGCCGGCGTGACATCGCCGGCAAGACCAGGCGCCGGATGGCTGCTGAGGAGATCGCCGACCTGGTCGCGGTCGATGCCAAGCTGAAGAAGATCAAGACCGAGCTCAAGGCCGCGGTCCTCGAACGCGGCTCGAGGTTGATGGGCATCTACGGCGTCGGCCCAGCCGGTGCCGCCCGGGTCCTGGCCGATGTCGGCGACGTGGCGCGGTTCGCCGACCGCAACCGGTTCGCGTCCTGGACCGGGACCGCGCCCCTGGACGCCTCCTCGGGCGAGCAGAACTGTCGCGTGCCGGGTTCAGTAGAGGCTCCAACCAACTCAGTGCGATTCAACCTGCTCGACCGTCGTCGTTAGGAGACCCGCGGCGAGTTCTCGATCGCGCTCGTGACCTGGGCCGAGCGAACCAACGACGGCCTCAGACGGCAAGTTCGCTTGAGTCGATTGCCCCATAGAGTTCGAAGCCATCAAGACCGTGCTGGCCGATCAGACCGCATCTCGCTGTCACGGAATTGTGCAGCAGCCCCTTCTGATTGTTCCCCGGATGCACGCGCCTAACGACGGACTGGCCCGTCGTCGAGCGCAGCGTCGCCCTTGACCCGAAGATGAGGCGCTTATATCGTCCTGGAAGGCCAATGGCAAGGAGGATCCAGATGATCTTCGTCACGAACTACAGAATCAAGCCATTCCTCTCCAAGGCCGCGACCGGCGACCTCATGGGCGTCTTCGCCGCGGTGGGCAGTACACCGGGAACCACGGCCCACTATGTGTACGCCGATGGAGGCGGTGGCATCGTGATCGCTGAGTCCGATGATCCGACCGAGGGCTACCGGAACCTTCTCAACTACTCGGAGTGGCTCGAATTCGACACCAAGGTAGTGCTGCGTGTCGAGGACGCCGTGCCGCACATCATGGACTCCCTGACCTGAGCAGACGCCCACCATGCCCGGAGCGGGGTTGGCCAATTTCCGTCGCGATACTCGTGGACGAACGGGGGTGGCTGTGCGGGACCATCGCGTCGACTCGGTCCTCCACCCCGTCGTGCGTAGCCGAGCGATGTGCCCCGGCCCGGAGTTTTAGGCGATGCCCGCTGGCGGGATCCCACCCGGCTTGCGGGGGCCCACCGGTTGCGCTGGAGGCGCGCTACAGAGCCCCGTACTGCTCTGGTGAAGCGTGCCCTGGTTGCGTGGTGGCTGCCCGGCTTGCGGCCGGGGGGTCGCGTTCGGTGCTGGTGGTGGAGGCCGGCCCCGACCTTCGAGACTCCCCGCCCGCGTTGATGCACGACGGTTGGAGGACCTACCGGGACTCGGATTGGGGCTTTGAGTCCGAGCCCGACGGGCGCGGAGAGGTGGAGCCGCTGTTCCGGGGAAAGGTGCTCGGCGGCACCTCCTGGATGACCCGGTTCCTCATGCGTGGGTCGTCCTCGGACTTCGATGAATGGGTACGCATCGGCAACTCGGGATGGGGGTTCGCCGACACGCTGGACGCGTTTCGTCGCCTCGAGTGCGACCTCGAGTTCGGTGGCGAAGCGTGGCACGGAGACACCGGACCCATTCCCGTGACCCGCTATCAGGACGTCGAGCTCTCGCCTTTCGAGTCCGCCGTCGCCGAGGCGTGTGTGGCAGCTGGCCTTGCGCTGATCGACGACCACAACCGGCCCGGGGCCCTCGGCGCTGGCAGGATGCCCCGGAACGCGCTGGACGGGGTGCGGGTCACCAGTGCGGACGGGTATCTCCCCTTCGACGGCTCACTGCCGCCCAACCTCGAGATCCGGCCGGACTCGCACGTCGCGAACATCCTTGTTGAGGACCATCAGGCGGTGGGCCTGCGCTTGGTCGACGGCACCGAGATCGAGGCCGGGTGGGTCGTGGTGTGCGCGGGCACCTATGGCAGTCCGGCAATCCTGCTGCGCTCAGGCATCGGACCTCCGGAGCACCTCCGCGACCTCGGGATCGAGGTGGAGGTCGCGCTGCCCGAGGTCGGCGCGAACCTTGCAGACCATCAGGGGTTCGACGTCGATGTCGGGTTCCAGGGGGCGGCACGCGGTCCTCGTTTCTTCTGGCTGGCCACCTTCCGCGGCGCCACGGCGACCGAGAACGAGCCACCGGACCTGGCGTTGTGGATCCCGGAGCCGTTCAGCGTCGGCGGAGAGGCCGCCGGGGCCGAGGTCACCGCCG
This sequence comes from Propionibacteriales bacterium, assembly GCA_038214475.1. Lineage (GTDB taxonomy): Bacteria > Actinomycetota > Actinomycetes > Propionibacteriales > Nocardioidaceae > Nocardioides. Next base: position 6,648 of record JBBQRV010000006.1, read on the forward strand.
TCCTGCTGACCCCGCGATCGCGAGGTTCTCTGCGCCTGCGCTCCGCGGATCCAGCTGCGTCTCCTGTGATCACGTTGCCCGGACCGACGCATCCCGCTGACTTGGATCGGCTTGTCGAGGCGTCGGTCCTCGCGAAGGACGTGGCCGACCATGCGGCGCTACGACACATCTGCCGCGAACCCTCCAGGGTGTTGCCCAAGAAGGGAGAGCAACTGCGCGCGGTCGTCGCGCAGGAGGCATGGTCGTACCCCCGCACCGTCGGCACCTGTGCAATGGGGCCGTCGCCGGACTCCGGAGCCGTGGTCGACGCCACGGGGCAGGTCCACGGTGTTGGGCGGCTCAGCGTCGCGGACGCGTCGATCATCCCCACGGCGCCCTCAGGTTTTCCTCACGTGATCGCTCTGATGATCGCCGAGCGAACGGCCGAGCTGCTGGCCCCGACGGTCTGACGAGTGCGTCCTGGCGCCGCGAAGGACACGGTCTCGCGACCCGCGAGGCAGAGAAGCGCTCCCGTGATCGCGAGCCAGATGCCCGACAAGATGAACCAGAAGAAGTTGCCAACGCCGCTCGCCATCCCAGCGCCAGGCTTTCTCGCGAGCTCACGCCCACACGGCCACCACCGTGATGCACCACAGTGCTCCGACGAACGGGTAGGCCAGAAACAGCCAGGAGCCGGCAAGCACTAGCGACAGGACGTTGAGCAGAGTCCTCATCCCGTGACTCTCGCAGGTGCCGCAGGCATCAAACCCTCCCCTGCTGTGCTGTCGCCGGCCCGAACCAGGTGGTCAGCGCCTCCTCCAGCCCCGACTGCGCCCCGTCTCCCACCCAGGCCACGTGGCCGTCGGGTCGGACCAGCACCGCGGAGGGAGGATCGACGACGCCGATCACGGGCAGCTCCCAGGTGCCGGCGTACGAGACGTCCACCAGCTGCACCCGATCCGCCCAGGCCCCGAGGGCGATGCTTCCCGACTGTCCGAAGTTGATCAACGCCGGCCGGGCTGTGTGGAGCAGGGAGTAGACCCGCGCCGCGCCGCCACCGCCGCCGGCACCGACGAGGTCGAGGTCCGGCATGCGACGGCCGAGCAGCGGGTGGCCTTCGCCGAGGTCGTAGTGGACGTCGAGGCCGGAGATCAGTCCCGCCACGTGTCGGCGGGGCTCGTCCATCCCCACCAGCTCGTCCATCAGGTCGCGCACTGCCGCGATCCGGGCGTCGTGGCGCTGGAGGGCACTCATCGCTTTCGAGTACTCCAACGCGCGTGCGGCGGCCGGGTGCCGCTCGGCGTGGTAGGTGTCCAGGAGGCCTTCCGATGAGATGCCCTTGACCACCTGAGCGAGCTTCCACCCGAGGTTCACGGCATCCTGCACACCGAGCCCGATCCCCTGACCACCGGCGGGCGAGTGGATGTGCGCGGCATCTCCGGCGAGCAGCACCCGGCCGCTGCGGTACGCCGCCGCCTGTCGGGTGGCATCGGTGAACCTCGAGATCCAGGTCGGGTGGTGCACCCCGAAATCGGTGCCGTAGACCTCGGTCAGGTTCCCGCTGAGATCGGTCAGCGTGGGTTCGCCCGTGATCCCGAGCTCCCGCTCGCCGGTGACCACTCGCACGGTTCGTCCGTCCTCCATGAAGCTCAGTCCGTGCAGGCCGCTGGCGTCGTACGTGATGCCCGCCGGTAGCTCCTCGGTGACCTCGACCTCGGCGATCATGGCGCTCATCGTCGCCTCCCAGCCAGGGAACCCGATCCCGGCTGCCTTGCGGACCACACTGCGCCCACCGTCGGCGCCGACGAGATACCTCGCGCGCATCGCCTCGCCACTGGCCAGCCGAAGGTCGACGCCCTCGTCGTCCTGGACCAAGCCGGTCACATCGATCCCGCGATGGATGGGCACTGCCAGCTCCGCGACCCAGCCTGCCAGGATCCGCTCGATGTGGTTCTGCCACAGCCCGAGCGTGTACGGGTGGCGAGTCGGGAAGTCGCCGATGTCGAGCATCATGCGGCCCGAGTACGGCACGGGATAGGTCTTTCCCTCGGCGAGGAACCGATCGGCGATGCCCCGTTGGTCGAGGATCTCGATCGTGCGCGAGTGGAACCCGCCCGCGCGTGAACCCACCAGTTCGGCGGTGGGGCGACGCTCCACGATCGCGACGTCGACCTCCGCCAGCGTCAACTCGCCGGCCAGCATCAGGCCGGTCGGGCCAGCCCCCACCACAACCACGTCCACCATGACCTCCACTCCTCGTCGCCGGACGTTCCGAGGCCCGGGCGAGAAGTGTCAGTCAGGGCAGGGGCCTTGCCGCAAGCCCCCTGCTGCGCTATACGTTGGAAGTGGCAGGGAGCGGGTGCTCCTTGCCGTTGTCTTCCGCTCGCGCCGCAGGCCGTTCCCGAGCCGGCTGAAGAACCTCCGCGCAGGATCCCACGGTCCATCAGCACACGACGCGACAGACCCTGCTCGGCTCGGGTGACTAGCGGACGCTGCCGAACGAACGGGCGGGGTGTCCCGGCGCGGGTGACCCTCCCGACCTGGTGGGCTCGGGGCCCACACCGAGGCCGGTGAGGGCCGAGGTGAGGTTGCCCTGGGGCGCGAAGATGACCAGCACGTCGTCGAGGTTCTCGGCGGTCTGGGGAGCGAACGCGGCGGTCACCGTGCACGATCCGTTGGCGGGCACCAGCAGGTCTAAGCAGGTGAAGCTGCTTTCGAAGTCCCAGGAGTACGCGACCCTGTTCTCGAAGTCGCCGCCGCTGATGTACTCGTCGGAGCCAGAGGCGTTCACGACGGTGAAGGTGAAGCGCTCGACCGAACCTACAGAGACAGGGCCGAAGTCGTGCGACTGCGGCGTGATCGACAGTGGGGCGGCGGCGTCGGTGGCCGTGCCGGTGAGGGCCACCCTGGTGGAGGCGCCTCCGCGGGCGGACACCCGTACGCCCGCCTCCTTGAGGCCGGCGGCCACCGGTGCGAGAGCGACATCGACGGCGCAAGAACCGCCGGGGCTGAGCGACGAGGTGCAGGTGCTGTTCACGATGCTCATGTCAGTCGCGTCGGTGCCGGTGAGGGACGCGGTGAGAGCGCCGGAACGGGACTGGCCGGTGTTGGTCACGGTGATCCTGGTGGCCGAGGACGACGTACCGATCTCGGTGTCCGGGAGCGCGACGTCGCCCGGCTGGGCGCTGAGACTGGCGGGCGCGATCCTGACCACGGCGGTCCTGGTGGTGGCGCAGCTTCCGCCAGGTCGCGGGGCAAGGCAGACGCGGGCGAAGTAGCGCCCCGCATTGGTGTACTGGTTCACGAACCGATTCACGTTGACCCGGGTCTTGGCCCGTCGGTCGAGCCTCGGCGTGGCGACCCTTCCGAGACTGCGGCTACGCCCGTCGGGGGCGACCAGGAACAGGTAGGCCCGTCCGGCGCGCTGTCGTGAACCGGTGCGGTTCCTGACCGCGAACCCCAGGGAGACCTTGGTGCCGCGCGCGGTGGGCGTGGTCGTGGCGCTCACCGACGAGACCGAGACCCGCTGCGTGGGTGCCTGGGCGGTGTGGGCGGAGGCGCCGGCGGTGCTGGACACGGTCGCTGCGGCGAGGACGGCGCACAGCAGTGGCCCGAGCACGGGAGAAGGGGTTCGCATGGCGCAATCCGACCACGCATCCCGCGCTGGCGTTGCTGTTTCCCCAAAGCGGGGAGCACAGCTCTCCAGGTGTCCGGGTGTGGTCGACACGAGGCGGGGACCCTTGCGGCCTCACCCATGAGCGGAGCGGCGACGCACTCACGCCGTACGCGATCGACGAACGGTCAGGGTCCGGGCTGGGTGTTCTCAGCCGTTCCCTGACGTTCTCGGGTGTTGCAACGGCCGAGAACGTCAGGAATCGCCGGTGAGCCGGTGATTCACCGGGCCCACCGTCAGCCTCGGACCCGCCCCGTCTCGTACGCCCACATCGCGATCTCGACCCGGTTCCGGGCGCCCAGCTTGGTCATCAGGCTCGACAGATGGGTCTTCACGGTGCTGAGGCTGATGTGCAGGTCGGCGGCGATCTCGGTGTTGGTGAGCCCACGGGCCACGGTCAGCAGCACCTCCTCCTCACGAGCGGTGAGCGGCTCGAACGGTTGCGCGGGGGCGCCCGACCGGGTGTCGGCGAAGGCGGCGAGCAGCCGGGCTGTGACGTTCGGGGCGATCAGCGCGTCGCCGTCGGCGGCGGCGTGCACCGCCTGGATCAACAGCTCGGGCCCGGCGTCCTTGAGCAGGAAGCCCCGGGCGCCAGCGCGCAGGGCCTCGTGCACGTACTCGTCGAGGTCGAACGTCGTGATCACCACGATCGGCACCGGGTGCTCGACCCCTGGCCCCGCCAGCTGGCGGGTGGCCTCGAGCCCGTTGGTGTGCGGCATCCGGATGTCGAACAGGCACACGTCGGGGCGCAGCTCGCGGGCCATCGACACGGCCACCCGGCCGTCGGCGGCCTGGCCGACCACCTCGATGTCGGGCTGCGCGTCGAGGATCATGCTCAGGCCGGTGCGCACGATCTCCTGGTCGTCGGCGACCACCACCCGGATCGTCATCGCGGTGGCCCCGCCTTGGGCAGCGTCGCGCTGACCGTCCATCCACGGTCGGCGTTCGGGCCCGCGTCGAGGGTGCCGCCCAGGAGCGCCGCCCGCTCGGCCATCCCGACCAGGCCGTAGCCCGTCGGTGCCCGGTGCGTCGGCTCCCCGTCGTCGCACACGGTCAACCGCACCCACGCGTCGTCGCCGCACACCCGTACGTCGACCCGCGTGGCACGGCGCGCGTGCCGGATCGCGTTGGTGATCGACTCCTGGGCGATCCGGTAGACCGCCGCTCCCGCAGCGGGGCCGAGGTCGTCGAGCGGGCCGGTCCGTTCGAACTCCACCCGTGGCTGTCCGCCGGTGTCGCGGGCCAGCAGCTCGAGGTCCGCCAGGCCGTGGCGGGGCGCGAGCTCGGCCTCCTCGCCCTCGCGCAGCGCCCCCACCATCGCCCGCATCTCGCTGAGCGTGAGGGTCGCCTCCGCCTCGATCACGCCGAGGGCCTGCACGGCGGCCTCCGGGTGCTGTGCGGCGACCACCCGGCCGGCCTGGGCGCGGATCACGATCGCCGAGACGTGGTGGGCCACCGTGTCGTGCAGCTCGCGGGCCAGCTGCTCACGTTCGCGCAACCGCACCTGGTCGAGCTCGCGGGAGCGGACCGTGGCCAGTGCGCGCACGGTCCCTCCGAAGGCGGCCGGGAGGGTGAGCACCACGGCTCCGCCGATGGCGTCTCCGATCCCGGTCCAGTCGCTCGCGACACCGACTACCAGGGCCACCAGCATCACGGTCACCCCGCCGATGACGTGTCGGCCCGACGCCCAGCGCACCAGGGCGTAGGGGAGCACCAGCAGGCCCGTCATCGAGTAGAGTCCCACCGGCGTCGAGGGACCGCCGGCCACCGTGAGCAGGCTGAGCGCGATGCCCGTTCCGAAGCCGAGACCGACCATCTCCAGCGGACGCGTCCGCCGCCAGGGCAGTGCCAGCAGCACCGGGACCATGGCCAGCAGGGCGACCGGCCGCCAGGCGACGTCGCTGCGCAGCAGCCCCTCGCCGAGCGCCACCGCCGCCAGCACCGCGACCAGGACGAGGTCGCGCCGCATCGGTGGCGGCGGGGCGGGGACCCGGGGCTCCGCCCACAGGGCACGTACGGCGTCTCTCAGCACCGCACCAGCCTAGTGAGCAGCAGGCCCTGCCGGATCGGGCGAAAGGACGACCCTCGACCCCGTCGTCCGGCTGGTCCGGCTCCGGCTCCTGGGCCGATGTGCTCGTAGGCCGTGACTCGTGAGCATGGAGCGGCGTCGGCGACCGTTCGGCGTACCCCGTCCTTCCAGGAGTCACGATGATGTCGCACGCTCTCTACCGCTGGGGCCGGCTGGCGGCTCGCCGCCCGTGGCGGGTGATCGGTGGCTGGCTGCTGCTGGCCGTCGTCGTGATCGCCTCGTCCAGTGCCTTCGGGCAGAAGCTCCAGGACTCCTTCGAGGTCCCCGGCGTCGACTCGCAGCAGGCGACCGACCTGCTCATCACGACCGCGTCGGCGCACGCCGGGCTGACCGCGCAGCTGGTGCTCACCCCCACCGACGCCGGCGCGACCTTCGCGGCCCCGGACGCGCAGCAGGCCCTGTCGCGGATCCGCTCCGGCACCACCGGCCTCCCGCACGTCCTCCGGGTCGGCGAACCGCAGATCTCGCCCGACGGACGGGTGGCGGTGATCGAGCTGCAGTACCCCGTGCCCGACGAGCTGACACCCTCAGACCTGGCCGACCTCGAGGCGTACGGCGCTCGCGTCGGTGTCGACTCCCCGTTGCGTCTGGAGATGCGCGGTGACCTGTTCTTCGCCGTCGAGGAAGCCCAGACCGGGGTGGGTGAGATCGCCGGACTGATCGCCGCCGTCGTGATCCTGCTGGTGGCGTTCGGCTCGGTCGTGGCGATGGGCCTGCCGCTCGCGATGGCGATGCTGGGACTCGCCGTCGGGGTGAGCTCGCTGTCGCTGATCACCTACCTGGTCGAGATCCCGAGCTGGGCGCCGGTGCTGGGCAGCATGGTCGGGCTCGGCGTCGGGATCGACTACGCGCTGTTCGTGGTCACCCGGCACCGTGAGTACCTCGCCCTCGGACTGGACGTGGAGGAGTCGATCGGACGCGCCCTCGCCACGGCCGGCAAGGCGGTCGTCTTCGCGGGCGGCACGGTGGTGATCGCGATCCTGGGACTGGCCGTCGCCGGCATCCCGTTCATGACCGCAGGGGGGTTGGCCATCTCGGTGATCGTGCTGCTGATGGTGAGCGCCTCGATCACGGTGCTCCCGGCGATGCTGGGCGTCGCCGGAGGGTGGGTCAACCGGCTCGGGCTGTACCGTCGGGGCCACGCGGTCGGCGCACCGGGCAGTCTCGTCGGTGCTCCGGTGAGCAGGGGCTGGGCCCGCTGGGGCGACCACGTCTCCCGGCACGCAAGGGCCTATGTGGTCGCCGTCCCGGTGCTGCTGCTCGCCGTGGCTGCCCCGGTGGTGGCGCTGCGGGTAGGAGGCGCCGACGACGGCGCGCTGCCCGAGTCACGCACCGAACGCCGGGCCTACGACCTGGTTGCCGAGGGGTTCGGCCCGGGCACCAACGGGCCGCTGGTGATCGCCGTGGACGTCTCCGGTGATCCGAGCGTCCTGGGCCCGCTGCGGGCCGCGGTCGCCGCCGACCGGGGGATCGCGGCGGTCGCCGTACCCGAGATCGATGCGGCCGCCGGGGTCGCCACCGTGGTGGCCGTCCCGACCACCGGGCCGCAGGACGGCGCCACCTACGACACCATCCGGCGACTGCGCTCCGACGTGCTGCCGCCGGTGCTCTCCGGGAGCCCGGCGCAGGCGCACGTCGGCGGTCAGACGGCCACCTTCGCCGACGCCGGCGACCGGGTGCTGCACCGGCTGCCGGTCTTCGTCTCGGTGGTGGTGCTGATGTCGTTCGTGCTGCTCACCCTGGTGTTCCGGTCGCTCCTGGTGCCGTTGAAGGCGGCGGCCATGAACCTGCTCAGCATCGGGGCGTCGTACGGCGTGCTGGTGATGGTGTTCCAGTGGGGGTGGGGGGCCGGGCTGATCGGGCTGGAGTCGACGGTGCCGATCGTGGCGTTCATCCCGATGTTCATGTTCGCGATCCTGTTCGGGCTCTCGATGGACTACGAGGTCTTCCTGCTCTCGCGGATCCGTGAGGAGTACCTCGCCACCGGCGACAACGCCGGGTCGGTGATCCGCGGGATCGCCGGTACCGGGCGGGTGATCACGTCGGCGGCGCTGATCATGATCTCGGTGTTCCTGGGCTTCGTGGTGTCCGACGACCCGACGACCAAGATGTTCGGGCTGGGGCTGGCCACCGCGATCTTCGTCGACGCCACGCTGGTGCGGATGGTGCTCGTGCCGGCCGCCATGACGCTGCTGGGTGACCTCAACTGGTGGCTGCCAGGCTGGCTGGACCGGGTGCTGCCGGGTCGGGTGCGCGAGCGACTCGGCGTACCGGAGGAGGGCGTGCTGGCCTCCGAGCGGGCAGGGTTCTCGGCCTCTTCCTGACGTTCTCAGGGGTTGCATCGGCCGAGAACATCAGGAATCGCCGGTGAACCGGTGATTCCTGATCGCCCGCTCAGTCGAGCAGGGACCCCATCCAGCTCTCGACCGAGCCGGCATCACGGGGGAGTGCCGCCGACAGGTTGGTGGAGCCGTCGGCGGTGACGACGATGTCGTCCTCGATCCGGATGCCGATGCCGCGCAGCTCCTCGGGCACCAGCAGGTCGTCCTCCTGGAAGTACAGGCCCGGCTCGACGGTCAGGCACATGCCCTCGGCCAGGTCACCCTTCGGGTAGACGTCGGCGGAGGCGTTGCCGCAGTCGTGCACGTCGAGCCCGAGCATGTGGCTGGTGCCGTGCAGGGTCCACCGTGCGTAGACCTTGCTGTCGGGGGAGAGCGCCTCCTCCGCCGAGACCGGCAGCAATCCGAGGTCGGAGAGCCCGTGCGCCAGCACCTGCATCGCGGCCTCGTGGGCGGCCAGGAACTTCGCGCCCGGCCGGACGGCGTCGATGCCGGCCTGCTGGGCATCGTGCACCAGCGTGTAGAGGTCGCGCTGGAGGGTGGTGAAGGTGCCGTCGACGGGCAGCGTGCGGGTGACGTCGGCGGTGTAGAGGTTGCGGCCCTCGACGCCCATGTCGAGCAGCACCAGCTCGCCGGGCGTGATCGGCCCGGTGTTCTCGATCCAGTGCAGCGTGGTCGCGTGCCGGCCACCGCCGACGATCGAGTCGTAGCCGATGTCGTTGCCCATCGCCCGGGCCCGGCGGAAGAACGTGCCCTCCACCCAGCGCTCGCCGTACTTCTTCACGTTCGCCCAGTCGCGGACGGCGTCCTCGAAGCCCAGCGTGGTGATGTCGCAGGCCTCCTGGAGCTCGGCCAGCTCCCACGGGTCCTTCACCAGCCGGAGCTCCGAGAGCACCCGGGCGAACTCGGTGTCGCGTCCCTCGTCGGCCGACACCAGGGAGTCGACCCCGCGGTCGACGCCGCGCAGCACCCGGGTCTTGCCGGTGCCGGAGAGCACGGACGGCAGCTCGTCGATGTGCCGGCAGGTCAGGCCGAGCGAGGTCGACATCTCGTGCAGCGACGGGCGGCGACCGGCCCACAGCTCGCCGTACTGGCGGTCCCGGAAGAACTCGTCGGTCTCGCGGGAGGAGCGCGGACGGGCGTAGAGCACCGCGTCGCCGTCCTCGACCACGAGCACCGCGTCGGAGGTCTGGTTGCCGCTGAGGTAGGTGTGTGCGGTGTCGGGGCGGAAGCGGTAGTCGGTGTCGTTGGCACGCACCTTGAAGGTGCCGGACGGCACCACCAGCCGCTCGCCCGGGAACGCCTCGGCGAGCCGGGTACGCCGGCGCGCGGCGTGCGGCGAGACCGGGTGCACAGGCAGGTCCAGCTCGCGTTCCCCCCAGCCCTGGCGCATGAAGGCGGCATAGGCCTCGGGGACGGCCGGGTCGTGCGACTCGGTGCGGGGTTCGCTGGCTTCGGGGGTCGTCTGCTCGCTCACGGCCGCCACTTTACGCCGACTCGGCACGCTCGTCAGGAGGGGCTGCGGGGCGCTCAGCCGATAGGGTTCGGGCATGTCCTCAGCACGCCGCGACCGGCTCGGATTCACGGTCACCGTGACCGCGGTCGCGGCCGTGTGCGCCCTGCCGATGGCGCTGCTGATCGGCATGTCCGGGGCCACCTCCACGGTGGTGACGGCCACCGTCCTGGCCGCGGTGCCGGTGGGGCCGCTGGTCGCGGCGTACCTGTGGCTGGACCGCTACGAGCCCGAGCCGCGCAGCCTGCTCGCGCTCGGCCTCGCCTGGGGCGCCTTCGTCGCGACCGCGGCCGCGCTGCTGGTGGGCTGGCTCGGCGCGGTGCTGCTGCCGGTCACCGACTCGCAGAGCCTGGCCGTGGCCGCCCCTGTGACCGAGGAGGCCACCAAGGGGGCGTTCCTGCTGCTGCTCCTGTGGTGGCGCAGGGGCGAGTTCGACGGGATCCTCGACGGCATCGTCTACGCCGGCATGGTCGGCATCGGCTTCGCGTTCGTCGAGAACATCCTCTACCTGGCCGCGTCCTTCGACCCGGGCGACGGCCTCGGGCCCGGCGGCACGCCCTCGGTCACGACGACGTTCGTGTTCCGCTGCCTGCTGAGCCCGTTCGCCCACCCGCTGTTCACCACGTTCACGGGGATCGGGGTGGGGATCGCGATCGGTTCGCGCAGCCGCAGCGTGCGGGTCGCGGCGCCACTGGTCGGCTACCTGCTCGCGGTCGTGGCCCACGGCACCTGGAACCTGGCCACGCTGCGCGGCGTCGGCGGGTTCCTCGGCGTGTACGTCGTGCTGATGGTGCCGGCGCTGCTGGTGATGAGCGGGTTCGCGCTGTGGGCCCGCTCGACCGAGCCCCGGGTGCTCGCCGCCGCACTTGCCGACGCCTCCCGGCGGGGACTCTTCCCGGCCGAGGACATCCCCTGGCTGGTCGACCTGCGCGCCCGGCGCCGGGCCCGCACCGCCGCCCGCGCGTACGGTGGGGCGGACGGTCTGCGCGCGATGCGCGAGTACCAGGCGGCGGCCATCGAGCTCGGCTTTCTGCACCACCGCTACCTTCGGGGGACCGCGCCGCGTGATTTCGCACAGCGCGGGCAACATTTCGTCAACACGCTGCGGGCGGTCCGGCCGCAGCTCCAGCTCCCGGGACAGGTGGTTTCCAGCCGATGAGTGAGCGATGAGCGACCACGAGGTCGACACCGCGAAGGGCGAGTCGACCAAGGACGGTCCCGCGATGGAGAGCACCGCGATGCTGACCGCCCTGGTGCGGCTGCGCGGCGCGCTCCAGGCCGCCAGGCTGCCGCTGGACATGCCGGGTGCGGAGGAGCAGCGGGCGGCCCGCACGGAGATGGTGGACCAGCTCGAGGACTACGTCATCCCGCGCCTGATGACCATCGACGCCCCGCTGCTCACGGTCGTCGGCGGCTCCACCGGGGCCGGCAAGTCGACGCTGGTGAACTCGCTCGTCGGCACCCAGGTCACCGAGCCCGGGGTGCTGCGCCCGACCACCCGCTCGCCCGTCCTGGTGCACCACCCCGACGACGGCCAGTGGTTCGGCCAGGACCGCATCCTTCCCGACCTCGAACGGGTCAGCCGCTCCACCATGGACCCCGCGGCGCTCCAGCTGGTCGCGTCGACCGCCGTACCGGCCGGCCTGGCGATCCTCGACGCCCCGGACGTCGACTCCGTCGAGGAGCGCAACCGCACCCTCGCCGCCCAGCTGCTCGCCGCCGCCGACCTCTGGCTGTTCGTCACCTCGGCAGCGCGGTACGCCGACCAGGTGCCGTGGAACTTCCTGAAGCAGGCTGCCGAGCGCAGCACCGCCGTGGCCGTGGTGCTGGACCGGACCGCGCCCGAGGCGGCCGAGACCGTGTCGACCCACCTGGCCCGGATGCTGGCCAGCCGTGGCCTCAAGGACTCGCCGCTGTTCGTGGTTTCCGAGGGCAACGTCGGGGACGACGGCCTGCTGCCGCCCGAGGCGGTCGCGGACATCCGCGGCTGGCTGGAGTCGCTCGCGGGCGACTCCGAAGCCCGGAGCGCGGTGGTCAAGCAGACGCTCGAGGGCGCGATCCGGATGCAGACCCGACGTACCCACGCGCTGGCCGACGCCATCGTCGACCAGGCGGCCGCCGAGCGCCGGCTGCGCGAGGACGCGGTGAAGGCGTACGCCGACGCGATCGACGGGGTCGCCAAGGCCTCGGCCGACGGCACCCTTCTGCGTGGTGAGGTGCTGGCCCGCTGGCAGGAGTTCGTCGGCACCGGTGAGCTGTTGCGTTCCCTGGAGACCCGGGTCGGCTGGCTGCGCGACCGCATCGTCAACACCGTCAAGGGCAAGCCCCAGCAGGCCGAACGCGTGACCGTGGCCGTCGAGTCGGGCCTCGAGACCCTGATCCTGGAGCACGCCGAGGCGGCGGCCGAGCGGGCCGAGGCCTCGTGGCAGAGCCTGGCCAGCGGCAAGCAGCTGTTGGTCGACGCGGGGCAGGACCTGGGTCGGGCCTCCCGCGACTTCCGCCGCGACGCGGAGCGCTCGGTGCGCGAGTGGCAGCAGGACGTGCTCGACATGGTCCGCTCCGAGGGGGCCGACAAGCGCTCCACCGCACGGTTCCTGGCGTTCGGCGTCAACGGTCTCTCCGTGGCGCTGATGATCGTGGTCTTCGCGCACACCGGCGGGGCACTGGTCGGTGCCGAGGCCGGCATCGCCGGGGGAGGCGCCGTCCTGGGCCAGAAGCTGCTGGAGGCGGTGTTCGGCGACCAGGCCGTACGCGACCTCGCCGAGCGGGCCCGCAAGGACCTCGCCGAGCGGGTGACCGGCCTCATGGAGGCCGAACGGGCGCGCTATCTGGGCATGCTCGACGCCCTCCGGCTCGACCCCGCCACCGAGAAGGAGCTGCGTGCCGCGTCGCGTCGCGTCGACGACCTGCGCTTCGCCGACACCCAGGTTTCCACGAATCCCTCGCACACTGAATAGAGTGGGGCCCACACAGGTCCACCAACGTTGCTCGAGGGAACTACATTGACGTCCTTGCTCGAGGGTGCCAGGCGGATGGTCACCCGCGGCACCGACATCGGCGCTCGCGTCTCGGGACTCGACTCCGCAGTGGAAGCAGCGCGGGGTCGGCTCGATGACGAGCTCGTCGACGAGGCCGCCGGGCTGGTGCTGCGCGCGTCCAGCCGGCTCAGGCTGTCGGCCGAGCACACCGTGGTCGCGATCGCCGGTGCCACCGGCTCGGGCAAGTCCTCGACGTTCAACGCCCTGACCGGACTGGAGATCTCGGCGGTCGGTGTCCGGCGTCCCACCACGTCGTGGGCCACGGCCTGCGTCTGGGGCCGCGACGGTGCCCCCGAGCTGCTGGAGTGGCTGGGCATCCCCGAGCGGCACCAGGTCACCCGTGACTCGATGCTCGACACCGGTCGCGAGAGCTCCGAGCTGCAGGGCGTCGTCCTGCTCGACCTGCCCGACCACGACTCCACCGAGGTGTCGCACCACCTCGAGGTCGACCGCCTGGTCACCCTTGCCGACCTGCTGGTGTGGGTGCTCGACCCCCAGAAGTACGCCGACGCGGCGGTGCACGAGCGCTACCTGCAGCCGCTGGCCACCCATGCCGGCGTGATGATGGTGGTGCTCAACCACATCGACACCGTGCCCGAGGCAGGCCGTGAGGCGATGCTCGACGACGTACGCCGGCTGCTGGCCAAGGACGGTCTCGAGAGCGTGCCGGTGGTCGGGCTCTCGGCCCGCGACGGCATCGGGGTCGAGGACCTCAAGGCCCGGATCGCGGCCAGGGTCGCAGAGAAGAAGGCCACCCGTCAGCGCCTCGAGGCCGACCTCCGGGTGGCCGCCGGCCGGTTGGAGGCGGTCTCGGGCACCGGGAAGCCGCGCGAGCTCGGGCGGGACCGTGTCGCCGAGCTGCAGAACGCCTTCGCCGACGCCGCGGGCGTGCCGACGGTGGTGGCGGCTGTCGAGAAGTCCACGCGGATGCGTGCCAACCGGGCGACCGGCTGGCCGGTGACCGCCTGGCTCTCGCGCTTCAAGCCCGACCCCCTCAAGCGACTGCACCTCGACCTCGGCAAGGCGGGCAAGGAGCTCAGCGGCTCGGCTCGCACCTCGGTGCCGCAGCCGACCCAGGTCCAGCGGGCCCGCGTCGACACGGCCGTCCGCGGGGTGGCCGACGACGCCTCGCAGGGGCTCGGCAAGCCGTGGCAGACGTCGGTGCGCAAGGCCTCGGTTTCTCGCCTCGAGGACCTCGGCGACCGGCTGGACTCCTCGTTGGCCAAGACCGACCTGGGTGTGGCCCGGATCCCGTGGTGGGCCTCGCTGGTGCGGGTGCTGCAGTGGGCCCTGATCCTTTCCGCCCTGACGGGTGGCGGCTGGCTGCTCACCCTGTTCACGATGTCCTACCTGCGTGCTCCCGAGCCGCGGGTCCCCGATCTGCTGGGCGTGCCGGTGCCGGTGCTGCTGCTCGTCGGAGGCGTGGCCCTGGGCATCCTGCTGGCGCTGTTCTGCCGGGTCCTGGTCACCTGGACCGCCCGCAACCGGGCGCGTGCGGCCGACCGGCGGTTGCGCAGCGCCATCAACGAGGTCACCGAGGACCTGGTGGTGCAGCCGATCGAGGTCGAGCTGGTGGCCTACCGCCGGGTCCGCGACGGGCTCATCCAGGCCCTGAAGTAGCCGCTGGCCGTCCGGCCCCCCTGCGATCCACAGTGACCCTCCCGGGCCACTTTCTCCACAACTACGGCGCACCGACGCCCGCCCGTCGGTCCCGCTGACGAGGCTGGGCCCTGCATCTGTTGACGGCATCGGAGCAGGAGACACAGCGATGAACGAAACCCTCGTGACGCTGCAGGGCTGGCTGGGCGGGGAGGTGACGCTGCGGCAGGCTGGAGAGTCCGTGGTGGCGACCTTCCGGGTCGGCTGCACCCCGCGGCGCTACCAGAAGAAGACCGACGAGTGGGTCGACGGCGACACCCAGTGGTACACCGTGAGCGCCTGGCGCACCCTGGGGCAGCACTGCCACCAGTCCCTGCGCCGCGGCGACCCGGTCGTGGTGCACGGCCGGCTCAGCGCCCAGGTCTGGACGAACTCGGCGCAGATCGAGGTGACGTCCTTCGACGTCGAGGCGACCTTCGTGGGCCACGACCTCAGCCGCGGCACCAGTGTGTTCACCCGGCAGCCACGCAGCCAGGAGCCCGCCCGGGCCGAGGACGCAGAGGCGTCCGAGCCCGCGGGCGAGGTGACGGCCGTCACGGCCGCCTGAGCCGGTGGGGACGAGCGCCACCACCCCGCGGTCGTCCCCGCCTTCTCCCATTTGGAGCTAGGGGCCCCTCGGACCGTAGGCTCACGCCCATGGCGGATTATGTCTTCACACTGCGCAACGTGCGCAAGGCCCACGGCGACAAGGTTGTCCTCGACAACGTGACCCTGTCGTTCCTGCAAGGAGCGAAGATCGGCGTCGTCGGTCCCAACGGCACGGGCAAGTCGTCGCTGCTGAAGATCATGGCCGGTCTCGACCACGCCAACAACGGCGACGCGATCATCGACCCCGACGCGACGGTCGGCATGCTCCAGCAGGAGCCGCCGCTGAGCGAGGGCAAGACGGTCCTGGAGAACGTCGAGGAGGCCGTCCACGAGACCAAGGCCAAGATGGCGCGCCTCGACGAGCTCTACATGCTGATGGGCGACCCCGACGCCGACCTCGACAAGGTGTCGGCCGAGGCCGGCGACCTGCAGAGCGAGCTCGACGCGGCGAACGTCTGGGACCTCGACAGCAGGCTCGACCAGGCCATGGACGCGCTGCGCTGCCCGCCGCCGGACGTGCTCGTCGACAACCTCTCCGGTGGTGAGCGCCGCCGGGTCGCGCTGTGCAAGCTGCTGCTTCAGCAGCCCAGCCTGCTGCTGCTCGACGAGCCCACCAACCACCTGGACGCCGAGTCGGTGCAGTGGCTCGAGGGGCACCTGGCGTCGTACCCCGGCGCCGTGCTGGCCGTGACCCACGACCGGTACTTCCTCGACAACGTCGCCGAGTGGATCCTCGAGCTCGACCGTGGCCAGGCGCACCCCTACGAGGGCAACTACTCCACCTACCTGGAGACCAAGAAGGACCGGCTCAAGATCGAGGGCCAGAAGGACGTCAAGCGCGCCAAGATGCTCGAGCGCGAGCTCGAGTGGGTGCGGTCCAACGCCAAGGCCCGCCAGACCAAGAGCCGCTCGCGTCTCGCGCGCTACGAGGAGATGGCGGCCGAGGCCGACCGGATGCGCAAGATCGACACCTCCGAGATCAACATCCCGGCCGGTCCCCGCCTCGGCGACATCGTGCTCGAGGCGCACGACCTCGAGAAGGGCTTCGAGGGCCGCACGCTCATCCGCGACCTGTCCTTCACGCTGCCGAGGGCCGGCATCGTGGGCGTGATCGGGCCCAACGGCGTCGGCAAGACGACGCTGTTCCGGATGATCACCGACCAGGAGGAGCCCGACGGCGGCGAGCTCAAGGTCGGCACCACCGTGAAGATCTCGTACGTCGACCAGAGCCGCGGCGGCATCGACCCCCACAAGAACGTGTGGGAGGTCGTGTCCGACGGGCTCGACTTCATCAAGGTCGCCAACTTCGAGATGAACTCGCGCGCCTACGTGGCGTCGTTCGGCTTCAAGGGCCCGGACCAGCAGAAGAAGGCCGGTGTGCTCTCCGGTGGTGAGCGCAACCGGCTCAACCTCGCGCTGACCCTCAAGATGGGCGGCAACATGCTGCTTCTCGACGAGCCCACCAACGACCTCGACGTGGAGACGCTGTCCTCGCTCGAGGACGCCCTGCTGGAGTTCCCCGGCTGCGCCGTGGTCACCTCGCACGACCGGTGGTTCCTCGACCGGGTGGCCACCCACATCCTGGCCTGGGAGGGCGACGAGGACGACGAGGCCAAGTGGTTCTGGTTCGAGGGCAACTTCGCGTCCTACGAGGAGAACAAGATCGAGCGGCTCGGCATCGAGGCGGCCCGCCCGCACCGGGTGACGCACCGCAAGCTCACCCGCGACTGACCCTGGGCCGGACCCGGTCGGGCTGTCACCACCGTCCAATTGGTCGACAACGACGCCGGTCTGGCGCGGATGTGGTGTCGTAACCGTCCAATTGGCGGGTGCGGGCGGCTGGGTGAGCCGGTCGGGCTGTCACCACCGACCAATTGGTCGAGTACGACACCGGTCTGCCGCGGATGTGGTGTCGTAACCGTCCAATCGGCGCGGAACGGCAACGCCGGCCGCTCAGCGGATCTCGGCCTCCGGGTACGCGCCGATCAGCGCGTCGGTGACGGCATTCATCACCTTGCCCACCGTCGCGAACTCCTCGACGGTGGCCAGGTCGACCAGATGCGTACGTACGCCGAGCACGTGGGTGTGGGCGGCACGCTCGAGCAGTGCCATCCCCTCGGTGGTCAGCCGCGCCTGCACGCCCCGGCCGTCTTCGAGGCAGGTCTCGCGGCGCACGATCCCCGACTTCTCCAGTCGTCCGATCGTGTGGGTGACCCGGCTCCGGCTGTGGCAGACCGCGTCGGCGAGCTGCGCCATCCGCATCACCCGGTCGGGGGTCTCCGACAGCCGCACCAGGATCTCGTACTCGGGGAGCGAGATGCCGTGGGCACGGCGGAGCTCCTCGTCGAGACGGTTCACCAGCAGCGTGTTCCCGAGCACGAAGGCGCGCCAGGAGTGCTGCTCGTCGGCGCTCAGCCACGGGGTCTCGGTGTCGGACATGCAGCCGAGTCTAGGCGGCGGCTTTGCGAAGTCGTGGGAGGTCGGGTACTGTTGCACTTGAAGTTGAACTTTCAACTACCTGACTTTGGGAGATCACCATGACTGCATCGATCGACACCGGCCTTGTTGCCGGCACCTGGACCATCGACCCGTCGCACTCGGAGGTGGGCTTCACCGTCCGCCACCTGATGAGCAAGGTGCGCGGCCAGTTCGAGACGTTCGAGGGCACGCTCACCACCGGCAACTCCGTCGAGGAGACGGTGGCGCAGGCGACCATCGACCTGAACTCGATCAACACCCGTGACGAGCAGCGCGACGGGCACCTGCGCTCCGCCGACTTCTTCGACGTCGAGAAGTCCGGCCCGATGACCTTCACGACCACGCGCTTCGACGGCAGCACCGCCGTCGGCGACCTGACCATCAAGGGCGTGACCCTTCCGGTCGAGCTCGACGTCGAGTTCCTCGGCCTCGACAACGACCCGTGGGGCGGGCGTCGCATCGGCTTCGAGGCCACCACCGAGATCAGCCGCAAGGCCTTCGGCGTGGACTTCAACGTGCCGCTCGACGGCGGCAAGGTCCTGGTCGGCGACAAGGTGAGCATCACGCTCTCCGTGCAGGCCGTCCTCAACCAGGACGCCTGAGCCACCCCGCACGACGCACGAAGGCCCCGGACCACTCGGTCCGGGGCCTTCGCGTACGTCGGGGGCGCGTCGATCGGGGAGGGGCTCAGAGCCGCTCGAGGATCAGGGCCATGCCCTGGCCGCCACCCACGCACATGGTGATCAGGCCGGTGCTCTTGTCGTGGAAGTCCAGCGAGTTGAGCATCGTGTTCTGCAGCCGGGCACCGGTCATGCCGAACGGGTGGCCGACCGCGATCGCCCCACCGTTGACGTTGAGCCGGTCGAGGTCGATGCCCAGGTCCTGGTACGACGGCACCACCTGGGCCGCGAACGCCTCGTTGATCTCGACCAGGTCGATGTCGTCGATGCTCATCTTGGCGTGCGCCAGGGCCCGCTTGGTCGCCTCGACCGGGCCGAGGCCCATGATCTCCGGCGACAGTGCGCTGACGCCGGTCGACACGATCCGGGCCAGGGGGGTGAGGCCGAGCTCGGCGGCCCGGGTGTCGGACATGATCACCACCGCCGCCGCGCCGTCGTTGAGGGCGCAGCAGTTGCCCGCGGTGACCACGCCGTCGGGCCGGAAGACCGGCTTCAGCTGCGAGACGGCGTCGTACGTCACGCCGGCACGCGGCCCGTCGTCGGCGCTCACCACGTCGCCGTCGGGGGTGGTGACCGGGGTGATCTCGCGCTGCCAGAACCCGGCCGCGAGCGCCTTCTCGGCGAGGTTCTGCGAGCGGACGCCGAACTCGTCGAGCTCCTTGCGGTCCAGCCCGCGGAGCTTGGCCACGTTCTCGGCCGTCTGGCCCATCGCGATGTAGCCGTCGGGGAGGAGGCCGTCCTCGCGTGGGTCGTGCCAGTCGCTGCCGCCCTCGGCGGCCTTGTCGGTGCGTGCCCGGGCCTCGGAGAAGCGCGGGTTCATCGTGTCGGGCAGGCTGTCGGAGTTGCCCTTGGTGAACCGTGAGACGGTCTCCACGCCGGCGGAGATGAACACGTCGCCCTCGCCGGCCTTGATCGCGTGGAACGCCATCCGGGTGGTCTGCACCGACGACGCGCAGTAGCGGGTCACGGTGGCGGCCGGGACGCTGTCCATGCCGTTGAGCACGTTGACGATGCGACCCATGTTGAAGCCGCTCTCGCCGCCCGGGAGGCCGCAGCCGAGGTAGAGGTCGTCCACCGTGTCCGGGTCGAGCGCCGGCACCTTGTCGAGCGCCACCCGGATCATCTGGGCGACCAGGTCGTCGGGCCGCACGTCCTTGAGCGAACCCTTGAACGCCCGGCCGATGGGTGAGCGGGCTGCGGAAACGATGACTGCCTCGGGCATGAGGGCTCCGATCTGATCGAGGAGTGGCCGGCTGCCACCCTAGCCGTCACTCCTTGGCGGGGGAGAGGCCGCCGATGAGCAGTGCGACACATCGGCGCAGGTAGTCGCTGCGCCCGGAGGGCTCCCGGAGCAGTGCGCCGAGCAGCACCCCGTCGAGCGCCACCACCAGGGTCTCGGCCCGGTCCGGGTCGGTGCCGCCCCCGTCGCGGGCCAGCACCTCGCCCACCACGTCGACCAGCTCGCCCCGCCACGAGGAGAAGGTGGCCGCCAGCTGGGGGTCGCGGGCGGCCTCCAGGCCGAGCTCGAAGCGGGTGATCAGCTCGCGTCCGTGCAGCCAGCGCTCGAACAGCGCGGTGGTCTCGACGATCGCTCGCTCGTGGTCGCCGGGGCAGTCGGCCAGCACCTCGGACAGGGCGCGTACGTCGCCGGCCAGCCGGCCCCCGACGTACTGGGCGAGTGCGGTCTGCAGCGCCTTGCGGGTGCGCAGGTACGCCGAGCAGCTGCCCTCGGGGAGCTCCGCCGCACGGTCGACGGCACGATGCGTCAGGCCGCGCATGCCGCCCTCGGAGACCACCACGACCGCGGCGTCGAGGAGTCGGCGCATCCGCGGGCTGAGTGCGGCGTCGGGCCTGGCGTCGGGCCTGGCGTCGGGCCTGGCGTCGGGCGTGGCGTCGGGCCTGGCGTCGGGCATGGCGTCCTCTCCGAGTGGGCCTGTGAGCAGAGACACTACCGGCCGGTTTGCCCCACGACCCTGCCCGGCGTATCTTCTACATCAGTAGAAGACTCTACAAACGTAGAAAGGCTTCACCATGACTTTCGACCTGCTTCCCACCGTGACCTACTGGGCCGCGGCCGTCGCCGTGCTCGCTCTCGTCGGACTGGTCCTCGTGGCCGGCCTGGCCGCCGACTTCGTGTCCCGCAACCGTCCCGTGCGGCTGGCTCGGCACGAGTCGGTCCGCCGCTACTACGGACACCTGGCGCTCGGCAGCTGAACCTCTGAGACGATCGGTGGGTGCGCCACGTCTACGAGTGCCCGCTGAGGTGGGCCGATCTCGACCAGCTCGGCCACATCAACAACGTCATCTACGTCGACTACCTCCAGGAGGCGCGGGTCGACATGCTGTTGACCCACGCACCTGACAGTCGCTCCGACGACCTGGCCGAGGGCGTGGTCGTGGTCCGGCACGAGGTGGCTTACGCCCGCCCGCTGACCTTCCGGCCCGCCCCGGTCAAGATCGAGTCGTGGGTGACCGAGGTCCGCGCGGCCAGCTTCACGATGGCCTACGAGATCTACGACGACACCCCCGAGGGGCGGGTGGTCTACCTGAGGGCCACCACGTTGCTGACGCCGTACGTCTTCGCCACCGAGCGCCCGCGCCGGATCACCGCCGACGAGCGGGAGAGCCTGCAGCGCTTCCTCGAGCCGACCCCCGCCGCGCCCCGGGTGACGCCCGAGGAACCCCGGCGCGACGAGCGGCACCACTACCCCGTGCAGGTGCGCTTCTCCGACGTGGACGTCTACGGTCACGTCAACAACGTCAAGTACTTCGAGTACTACCAGGAAGCCCGCATCGTCTACCTGCAGCGGCTCCTGGACGCCGCCGGCCTCGAGCGGATGCCGCTGGTGGTGGCCCAGACCGACGTCGACTACCGGGTACCGATCCTCTTCCGCCCGGAGCGGTACGACGCGTGGACGTGGGTGTCCAAGGTGGGCCGGTCGTCGTTCGAGCTGGAGTCGGAGATCCGCGACGGCGACACCCTGCTCAGCCGGTGCCGGGTCGTGGCCGTCACCTTCGACCCGGAGACCCAGCGCGCGGCGCCGCCGCCCGAGGACTACGTCGAGATGCTGCGCGCCGAGCTCACTCGCTGAACGTGTTCACCATGAACTGCGCGGCGTGGGTCACGTAGTCCCAGAACTGCGCGTCGTGCTCCGCAGTGAGGTCGGCGGCGTCGAGCCCCTCGCGGAAGTGCTTGAGCCAGTGCTCCTTGGCCGTCGGCGTGACCGCGAACGGCGCGTGCCGCATCCGTAGCCGGGGGTGCCCCCGCTGGTCGGAGTACGTCGTCGGACCGCCCCAGTACTGCACCAGGAACAGCGTGAACCGCTCCGCCGCGGGACCGAGGTCCTCCTCCGGGTAGAGCGGACGCAGCACGTCGTCGGTGGCGACGCCCTCGTAGAACTTGTCCACGATCGTCTTGAACGTGTCGAAGCCGCCGATGTCGTCGTAGAAGGTGCTCACGAGTCCATTGTCCCGGCCGCCGTCACCGGCTCGCACGGTGGGGGATCAGGAGTCGGTCTCCGCATCGAGTGCCGCGTCGGTCGCCGGGTCCGCCGACTGGTCGTCCCCGGTCGCCGCAGCCGGCTCGGCGCGGGTCCACACGACGCGCTGGGGGAACGGGATCTCGATGCCCTCGTGGTCGAAGCGGGACTTGATCCGCTGCCGCATCTCGCGGGCGATCCGCCACTGCTCCAGGGGTGCGGTCTTGAGGGTGACCCGTACCGCCACCGAGTCGGCGCCCAGCGCCTCCACGCCCCACACCTCGGGCTCCTCGATGATCAGGCCCTTGTAGTCCTCGTCCTCCCACAGGTCGTGGGCGACGTCCTCGAGCACCCGGCGGACCCGCACCAGGTCCTCGTGGTAGGCCACGGACACGTCGAGCACGGTGCGGGCCCAGTTCTGGCTCATGTTGCCGACGCGAAGGATCTCGCCGTTGCGGACGTACCAGACCGTGCCGTTGACGTCGCGGAGCCGGGTCACCCGCAGGGTCACCGCCTCCACGGTGCCACTGGCCTCACCGACGTCGACCACGTCTCCGACGCCGTACTGGTCCTCGAAGAGCATGAACAGCCCGGACAGGAAGTCCTTGACCAGGCTCTGCGAGCCGAAGCCGAGGGCCACGCCCAGGATGCCGGCGCTGGCCAGCAGCGGGGCGATGTCGAGGCCGAGTCGGCTGAGCACCATCAGGATCAGGATCGTGAACACGATCATGGAGGTGACGCTCTTGAGCACCGAGCCCATCGTGCGGGCCCGCTGTACCCGCCGGGCGACGTAGTTCTCGCTGCCCATCCACTGGATCCGGTCCGGCAGCATCCCGGTCTCGGCCCGCTTGACCAGTCGGTCGACGGCCCGGTGCGCAAGCCACCTGGCCACCACCCCCAGCGCGATGATCAGCAGGATGGCGCCGGCCGCCCGGGCCCAGCCTTCGGTGAAGTTCCTCAACCATTCGAGCATGGGCCCCAGTATGCAAACGCCGAGGAGACACGGTGGTGTCGGGGGCGGAGCGGGAGCCGATATCCTCGTGTCGTGACCACCTCGCGCCCGCGCCTTCGTCGCCTCGCCCGCTCCTTCGCGCTCGCCCTGTTCGCCGTGCCGCTGCTCGGCGCACCGGCGTACGCCAAGCCCCCTCAGGGGTGGAGCGACCCCGAACCCGTCAACGGCCTGCACGCCCTGCTCGTGCTCGGCGGCATCCCGCTCGCCCTCTTCGTCGTGATCAGCGTGCTCGCGATGGCACCGTCGTGGGTGCGAGGCGAGCGTGCCGCGCACGCGACCGGCGAGAGCGAGTGGTTCGGCGGTCCCCGCACCGGCATCGCGGAGCTCGAGGCGCCATCCGACCAGACCGACGAGCACCGGACGGGTGGGGCGAGTGGTGGTTGGTGACGGGTTCAACTCCGCCGAGCGTTACGAGATCGACCGCGCGATCCGGGCTGCCGAGCAGTCCTGCCGCTTCGAGTTCTCGGTCTTCGTCGGCGCCGAGGAGCAGGAGTCGCGGCCGTTCGCAGAGCGGTTGCACGCCACCCTGGTGGCGCCCGACCGCAGCATCCTGATCATGGTGGACCCCTCGGCACGACTGCTCGAGGTGGTCACCGGGGCCGAGGTGCGACGCCACCTGAACGACCGGGCCGTCGAGCTGGCGGTGCTGCAGATGCAGTCGGCCTTCGCCTCCGACGACTACGTCGGCGGCCTGGTGCGCGGCATCGCGATGCTCGCCGAGCACGCCCGGTCGCCGCGCACCCTGCACGCCCCCTGAGCAACGGCTCCAATCCAGGCCTCAACGACAGCGCCCCGCCCGGATCACCGGGCGGGGCGCTGTCGTGCGGTGTCTGGTGCGGGGCCGGCGTCAGCCCGCGTCGCGGACCTGGGCAGCCAGGGCGCGGACCATGTCGGAGCGACCCTCGCGCACGTAGCGCTTGGCGGACGGGTTGGCGTCGGACTCCTCGAGCCACCGGTCGAGCCGGGCCACCGTCTCGTCGGAGACCAGCGGCATCAGGAACATGTACTCCAGCACGGTTGACCCGCGCTGGACGCCCTTCTCCTCCCAGATGGTGTCGGCCGCCGCGAGGTACTTCTCGAGGTACGGCGCGAGCAGCTCGGCCTGGCCGGCCGCCGGGAACGACAGCGCGACGCTGCGCTGGGTCTCGTTGGCGACGTCGTCACGCTCGACGGCGTCGCGCCAGGCCTGGGCCTTGGCCTCCGCTGTCGGGCGCACGGTGAGCGCCGCCGCGGCGCGCTCCTGACCGGAGATGGTGTTGTCGCGGGCCAGCTCGGCGTCGATCTCGGCCCGCTCCGCCCGGCCGTTGGCGGCCAGGGACGTGAGCAGGCTCCATCGCAGGTCGGTGTCGACGTCGAGCCCGGGCAGGGTGACCGAGCCGTCGAGCAGCCCGGCCACGAACGCCAGGGCGTCGTCGCTGTGCGCGGCCGCGGCGTAGGCCCGGGTGAAGGCGAGCTGGTGGTCCGAGCCGGGCTCGGCTGCCTGGAGCAGGCCCCGCAGCCCGTCCTCCCACCCGGTGCGGAGCGCGTTGCGCCCGTCGGGGTCGGAGTAGTAGTTGACCGCGGTCCGCGCATAGACGGGGAGCCGGCTCACCGCGGTGAGGTCGGTCTCGGTGCCGATGCCCTGCAGGACCAGCGCCACGAAGTCGGTGGCACTCATCTCGGCGTCGCGGGTCATGTCCCAGGCGGCGCCCCACAGCAGGGCCCGGGCCAGGGAGTCGTCGACCTTGTCCATGCCGGCGACGGCGGTGACCAGCGAGCGCTCGTCGAGGCGGATCTTGGCGTAGGACAGGTCACCGTCGTTGAGCAGCACCAGGTCGGGCTGCTGTGCGCCGACCAGGGCCGGGACCTCGGTGAGGTCTCCTCGACGTCGATCTCCACCGACGTACGCCGGGTCAGGGCGCCGTCCGCGAGGTCGTAGAGGCCGACGCCGATCCGGTGCCGACGGATCGTCGGGAAGTCGGCGTGGGCGCTCTGGGCGACGGCGAAGGAGCTGAACGCGCCCTGGTCGTCGACCTCGAAGACCGGGGCCAGGGTGTTGACCCCGGACGTCTGCAGCCACTCGCGGGCCCAGCTCTGCAGCTCGCGGCCGGAGGCCTTCTCGAGCGAGGCCAGCAGGTCGGTGAACTCGGAGTTGGAGAAGGCGTGCGCCTTGAAGTAGTCCCGCAGCCCGGAGAGGAACTCGTCGATGCCGACCCAGGCCACCAGCTGCTTGAGCGTCGAGGCGCCCTTGGCGTAGGTGATGCCGTCGAAGTTGACCTCGACGGCCTCCAGGTCGAAGTTGTCGGCGGCGATGGGGTGGGTCGAGGGCAGCTGGTCCTGGCGGTAGGCCCAGTTCTTGCGGGCGTTCGTGAACCCGGTCCACGCCTCGGTGTACTTGGTCGCGTTGACCATCGCGTGGTGGGAGGCCCACTCCGCGAAGGACTCGTTGAGCCAGAGGTCGTCCCACCACTTCATCGTGACCAGGTCGCCGAACCACATGTGCGCCATCTCGTGCAGCACGGTGTTGGCGCGCTGCTCGTAGAACGCGTGCACCTGGCGGGACCGGGGCAGGTACTCGTCGCGGAAGGTCACGCAGCCCGCGTTCTCCATCGCGCCCATGTTGTACTCCGGCACGTAGAGCTGGTCGTACTTGCCGAAGGGGTAGGGGAAGTCGAAGGCCTCCTCGAAGAACGCGAAGCCCTGCTTGGTGACCTCGAGCAGCTCGTCGACGTCGAGGTGCTGCTTGATCGACTGCCGGCAGTAGTGGCCCAGCGAGATGGTGCCGTGGGCGCCCTCGTAGGAGTCCATCACCTCGTGGTACTCGCCGGCCACCAGGGCGGTGATGTACGTCGACATCCGCTCCGTGGTGGGGAAGTGCCACACCGCCTTGCCCTCGGTGCCCTGCTCGCCCTCGATCGGCGTCGGGCTCGGCGTGGGCGAGTTGGAGATGACCTTCCAGTGCTCCGGTGCGGTCACGGTGAACGTGAACACCGACTTCAGGTCGGGCTGCTCGAAGGTGGTGTACACGCGCCGGGCGTCGGGGACCTCGAACTGCGAGTAGAGGTAGACGCGTCCGTCGGCGGGGTCCACGAAGCGGTGCAGGCCCTCGCCGGTGTGGCTGTAGGGCAGCTCGGCACGGACCCGCAGCTCGTTGGTGGCCTCGAGGTCGTCGAGTCGGATCCGCTGGTCGCGGTAGACGTCGAAGGTGTCGAGGGCACGCCCGTTGAGGGTGGCCTCGTGCAGCGTGGCGCCGACCAGGTCGGCGAACGTGGAGGCACCGGGGGTCGAGCACGAGAACCGGATCACGGTCGTGCTCTCGAAGACCTTGTCGGAGACGGTGAGGTCGAGGTCGATGGCATAGGAGTCGACGCTGAGGAGTGCTGCGCGGGTGTGCGCCTCCTCGCGGGTGAGGTTGGTTCCAGGCATTTCGGCATCATGTCACCCACCTCGCGCCCTGGGCCAACCGGCATGATGGGCCCGTGAGCGAGGCACCTCGGACCTTGCGCGAGGTGATTGCGGTGTTCCTCCGGCTCGGCGTGGTGGCTTTCGGGGGGCCGGCCGCGCACACGGCGATGATGCGCGACGAGCTGGTCCGTCGCCGCGGCTGGGTCAGCGACGAGCGTTTCGTCGACCTGATAGGCGCCACGAACCTGATCCCGGGGCCGAACTCCACCGAGCTGGCCATCCATCTGGGACACGAGCGCGCCGGGTGGAAGGGTCTGGCGGCGGCCGGAGTGTGCTTCATCGTGCCGGCCGCACTGATGGTGACCGGCCTGGCCTGGCTCTACGTCGACTACGGGACGACGCCGGCGTTCACCGGCGTGCTGTACGGCGTCGTGCCGGTGGTGCTGGCGATCATCGGGCACGCCCTCACCGGTCTGCTGCGCACCGTGCTCATCAGTCGCTGGCGGGTGCTGCTGGTCGTGGTGGCGCTGGGGGCCTACTTGGTCGGCGTGAACGAGCTGGCGATCCTGGTCGCCGGCGCCCTGCTGGGGACGGTGCCGGGCTGGCGAGCCGGCGTCGTACGACGAGGCGGCCGGGAGGCGCTCGCACTCCCGGTCCTGCTGGTGACCGGTCGGCCGCTGTTCGACGACCCCACGGCCGGACAGCTGGCGCAGCTCTTCGTCACCATGCTGAAGATCGGGTCGGTGCTCTACGGCAGCGGCTACGTGCTGCTGGCGTTCCTGCAGGGTGACTTCGTCGACCGGCTGGGCTGGATCACCCAGCAGCAGCTGACCGACGCGATCAGTGTCGGTCAGGTGACGCCCGGGCCGGTCTTCACGACCGCCACGTTCGTGGGCTACCTGGTGGCGGGGCTGCCGGGTGCGTTCCTGGCCACGGTGGCGATCTTCCTGCCGTCGTTCGCGTTCGTGGGCCTGTTGACCCGGCTGACGGACCGGCTGCGAGCCACACCATGGACCTCGCGGCTCCTCGACGGGGTCAACGCAGCGGCGCTGGCGCTGATGGCCGGCGTCTCGGTCCAGCTGGCCCGCGGCTCGCTCGTCGACCTCACCACGGTGCTGTTCTTCCTGGGCACGCTCGTGGTGCTGCTGCGCACCCGGGTGAACAGCGGATGGCTCGTGCTGGCCGGCGCGGTGGCCGGGTTGCTGCTGGCGCCGGGCTGACCGGCGGCGGGGAATGGCACCGGCGGCCCGGGGGTTGCGACACACATGACGACTGCTGACTTCTGGTTCGACCCGCTCTGCCCGTTCGCCTGGATCTCCTCACGCTGGATCCTGGAGGTCGAGCAGGTCCGCGACATCGAGGTGTCGTGGCACGTGATGAGCCTGGCCTACCTCAACCAGGACAAGGACATCCCCGACGACTACCGCGCCCTGCTCGAGCCCGCCTGGGGCCCGGTGCGCGTCTGCATCGCCGCGGCCGAGAAGCACGGCGAGGACGTGCTGCTCCCGCTCTACACCGCGATGGGCAACCGGATCCACCTCGAGAAGCAGGACATCTCCCGCGAGCTCGTGGTCGCGGCCCTGGAGGAGGTCGGCCTGCCCGTCGAGCTGGCGGACGCCATGGACGACAGCGGCTACGACGACGCCGTGAGGAAGAGCCATCACCTGGGCATGGACCAGGTGGGCGACGACGTCGGGACGCCCACCATCGCGATCGAGGGCGCGGCGTTCTTCGGTCCGGTGCTGTCCAAGATCCCGCGTGGCGAGCAGGCAGGCCAGCTGTGGGACGGCTGCGTGGCCGTGGCCAAGGTGCCCTACTTCTACGAGCTCAAGCGGAGCCGGACCGGCGAGCTCGACTTCAGCTGACCAGCCCTTCACGCCGGCCTTTCACCTCGGCCCCTTCCCGCCGTGCCTGCCCGCGAGTACGTTGCTCGCAGGCACCGAAGGGGGGCCAGGATGTCCGACCTCGATCCGGTCAGCAGCAACGGGGACCTCTACTCCGTGGTCTTCGAGAACCACCGGGTGCGCGTGCTCCAGTACGTCGATCGGCCCGGCGAGCGCACCGCGCCGCACCGGCACCCCGACAGCGTGATGATCACCCAGACCGCGTTCCGGCGCCGGCTCGAGCAGGGGGAGACGTCCCGCGAGGTGGAGCTGCCCGCGGCGCTGGTCGGCTGGCTGCCGGCCCAGGAGCACAGCGGTGCCAACATCGGTGACTCCGAGACCCGGGTGCTCTTCGTGGAGCTCAAGGAGCCCGACCCGGCCGGTGCCATGCCAGCCGACGGCATCGGCCTGCTGACCTGATCGGTGATCTGACTCCTGACCTGACTCGCGGGCCTCAGCCGGGGGCTCCGGTGCGGGCGACCGCGGCCTCGACGCCCGCCTCCTTGGCGAGCACCGTCTCGCGGTGCTCCGGGGTGGCGGCGACGGCCAGGTCGGCGAGCAGCGCATGCAGTCGCCCCGGGATCTGCAGGCTGGACGCACCCCAGTGGGCGATCTCGTCGACGGCGAGGTCGAGGAAGTCGCCGAACGTCCACTCCCGGGTGACCAGGCGGGCCACCCCGTCGTCGTCGTGCAGGACCGGCCACGGGTCCGGGGTGGCCGCGATCCGGCGCAGGATGTCGTGCAGCTCGTCGACGGCCTGCACCGCGGTGGTGGGGTCGTTGACGCCGGGTGACAGGGCGCGTTCGGCGATGTCGACCAGGCGCCGCAGCCCGAACGTGAGGTCCTGCTGCATGCTGCGCTCGCGAGCGATCCCCAGGCTCTTGGCGACGGTGGCGTCCCAGTCGACGTCCGCGCCGGCGCCCCCGTGCACGAGCGCGACGGGTGCGCCCTCGGGCACGAAGCTCCCCAGCGGGTGCAGCACCTCGATCCGTACGTCGTGGTGGCGACCGAGCTCACACAGCCGGGTCTGGTCCAGGGTGTCCAGGTAGCCCGACCGGGTCGCCGTGGCCACCGCCTGCCTGCCCAGGTCGGGCAGGGCGGGCTGCTGCGTGGGGAGTGCCTGGGCGTGCCGGCCGCTGCGTCGCAGCAGGCTGCGCGTCTCGTCGGCCACCTGGTGGATCACGTTGCCGACCGAGATCGCGGCCGTGATGTGGTGGATGAACGCAAGGAACATCGCGACCGCCCCCAGCACCAGCACGAAGGCCAGCGTCACCGCCAGCTGCGGCACCGCCGGGTGCCCGGGTGCCGGCGTCTCCACGACCGCCCGCAGCACGGTGAGCGAGAACAGGAACGTCGCGGCGAAGACCCCTAGCGTGTGCTGCGTGACCCGGTCGTCGAGGAACGTGCGCAGCACCCGAGGCGTGAACTGGCTGCTCGCGAGCTGGAGCACCACGATGGTGATCGAGAAGACCAGGCCGGTCACCGAGATCATCGCCCCGGCGATGGTCGAGAGCACCGCCCGCGCGCCGCTGGTGCCGCCCTCGAAGACGAACGGCAGCCAGTCGGCCTGCTGCTCGACCTCGGGCAGCAGCACCCCGGCGACCACGGCCGCCACGCACCACAGGGCGGGCACCACCCAGAACGGGGTCAGCAGGCTGCGCAGCCAGCGGCGCAGGCGTCGCGCGGGCAGGTCCGGACCCGGGATGGGAGCGGACGTGGGGGAGGGGGACGAGGAGGTCACTCCCGTTGTATACCCGTTCCTGACCGCCACCGTGCGCGGTCGAGGGCTCGACGTGAGGGGCGGGAGTGACGCATGATGTTGATGAGTCCTGTCGTCGACCTGGGACGCCTGCACGGGCGTCGTGACCCCACATGACCTGCCACCCCTTCCCCCTCCGCCCCTCAGTCCGCGCCCGCCGTCGGCTCGCCACCGTGCTCGCGCTCACCTCGTTGGGCGCCCTCGGGGGCCCGCTCCCGAGCGGGGCCACGGCGGCCGCTCCCGCGCCGGCGCCGGCCGGCCCCGCCGTCGACGTACGCCTCCAGGCCGATGCCGGCTCCGTGGTGCGCGCCGCCTCCGTGCGGATCGGCCGGAAGGCTGCCACCGGGCGGCTGCACCGCCCCGCGCACGGCGCCGGCCAGCGCACCGCGCGGCTCGACACCTCGACCTTCTCGATGGTCGCGGTCACCTGGCGTGGCAAGGCCCCGGGGATCCGGGTGCGCACCCACACGGACGGACGCTGGACCGGGTGGCGCCGGCTCGCCGAGCTGGCCGACCTGCCCGACGTCGCGACCGCCGAGGGCAACGGCAGACGGGGCACCGAGCCGCTGTGGGTCGGCGCCTCCGACGGGGTACAGGTGTCGGTGCTCGGCGCCCGGCCCGCGGGGCTGCACGTCGAGCTGATCGACCCGGGCTCCCTGCCCTCCGACGCCGCCGGCGGCGGGTCGGCCGGCGCGGCCAGTACGTCCGGGGCGTCCTCGGCCCGGGCCGCCGCTCCCGCGAAGCGGGCACCCCAGCCAGCCCTGAAGTACCGAGCCGACTGGGGCGCCGACGAGAGCTGGCGCAACGGCGCCCCGCACTACGGCCGGACCATCCAGCAGGTGCACGTGCACCACACGGCGACGGGCAACAGCTACACGTGGGCCGACGTGCCCGGGCTGATCCGGGGGATGTACCGCTACCACACGCACACGCTGGGCTGGTCGGACATCGGCTACAACTTCCTCGTCGACAGGTTCGGCCGGATCTGGGTCGGACGCTTCGGGGGCGTGGGCAGGCCGGTGCGGGGCGCCCACACCCTCGGCTTCAACGAGACCTCGGTCGGGGTCTCGGTGATCGGCAACTACGAGACCGCCCGGCCCTCGGCACCCGCCCTGACCGCCCTGGTCCACCTGGCGGCGTGGAAGCTCGACAAGTACGCGCGCCGCCCCCAGGGCTGGGCGCGGGTCTACTCCCACGGCAGCGATCTGTTCCCCCGCGGCAAGTGGGTCGTCCGGCGCGTCCTCGACGGGCACCGCGACACCAACCAGACCGCCTGCCCGGGGAAGTACCTCTACCGCGAGCTGCCCACGATCCGCGAGCGTGCCCAGCGGCGGGTCGAGCGCTACTGAGCGGGCCACGGGCGCGGGCACCGGCGCGGGCGCCGCTCCGCGCCACCTAGGATGCGCCCCATGACCCATGTCCTGTCTGCAGTCGCCTGGCCGTACGCCAACGGTCCGCGCCACATCGGCCACGTGGCCGGTATCGGCGTGCCGTCCGACGTCTTCAGCAGGTACATGCGGATGGCGGGTCACGACGTGCTGATGGTCTCCGGCTCCGACGAGCACGGCACCCCGATCCTGATCGCCGCCGACGAGGTCGGCATGACGCCGCAGCAGCTCGCCGACCAGAACCACCGGCTGATCGTCGAGGACTTCGTGGCCCTCGGACTCGGCTACGACCTCTACACGCGCACCACCACCCGCAACCACCACGCGGTCGTGCAGGAGCTCTTCCGAGGGGTGTACGACAACGGCTACTTCGTCGAGCAGACGACCTTCGGGGCGGTGTCGCCCTCGACCGGTCGCACGCTGCCCGACCGCTACATCGAGGGCATCTGCCCCATCTGCGGGTACGACGGGGCGCGCGGCGACCAGTGCGACAACTGCGGCAACCAGCTCGACCCGCAGGACCTCAAGCAGCCGCGCTCCAAGATCACCGGCGAGACGCCCGAGTTCATCGAGACCCAGCACTTCTTCCTCGACCTGCCAGCCCTCGCCGACGCCCTGGGGGAGTGGCTCGACGACCGGGAGCGCACCGGACTGTGGCGTCCCAACGTGATCCGGTTCAGCCAGAACATCCTCAAGGAGATCCGGCCGCGCGCGATGACCCGCGACATCGACTGGGGCATCGCCGTACCGCTCGACGGGTGGCGCGAGAATCCCACCAAGAAGCTCTACGTGTGGTTCGACGCCGTGATCGGCTACCTGTCCGCGAGCATCGAGTGGGCCCGGCGCAGCGGCGACCCCGAGGCCTGGCGAGCGTGGTGGAACGACCCGGAGGCCCTGTCGTACTACTTCATGGGCAAGGACAACATCACGTTCCACAGCCAGATCTGGCCCGCCGAGCTGCTCGCCTACGACGGCCGCGGTTCGCGCGGCGGCGAGCTGCACGACTACGGCGACCTCAACCTGCCCACCGAGGTCGTCTCCAGCGAGTTCCTCACCATGGAGGGCAGGAAGTTCTCCTCCTCCAAGAAGGTCGTCATCTACGTGCGCGACCTGCTCAGCCGCTACCAGCCCGACGCGCTCCGCTACTTCCTGGCCGCCTCCGGGCCCGAGAACCAGGACTCGGACTTCACCTGGGCCGAGTTCGTGCGCCGCACCAACGACGAGCTGGTGGCCGGCTGGGGCAACCTGGTCAACCGGACCGCCACCCTGATCGCGAAGAACTACGGCGAGATCCCTGCGGCGGGCCCGTTCACCCCGGAGGACGAGGCCCTGCTGGCGGGGGTCGAGGCGACCTTCGGCGTGGTCGGCGACCTGATCGGCCGCAACCGGATGCGCCAGGCGATCGGCGAGGCGATGCGCGCCGTCGCCGGGGTGAACAAGTACGTCTCCGACTCCGAGCCCTGGAAGCTCAAGGGCGAGGACGAGCGGGAGCGGCTGGGCACGATCCTGCACGTGGTGGCGCAGTGCGTGGCCGACCTCAACCTGGTGCTGTCGCCGTTCCTGCCGTTCTCGGCGAACGCGGTCGACGTGGTCTTCGGTGGCGCCGGCGACGTGCAGCCGATGCCACGGCTCGAGGAGGTGGAGGACCTCGACGGCGGTGGGGCCTACCCCGTCATCACCGGCGACTACACCGGGGTGCGCGCCTGGCAGCGGGCCCCGATCGCGGTGGGGACGCCGGTGGTGAAGCCCGCGCCGGTCTTCGTCAAGCTCGACCCGTCGATCGTCGACGACGAGCTGTCCCGGCTCGCCGGCGAGGCCGGCTGAGTCCGGTGGCTCCCTGCGCTGTCTTCGTGGCGCTCAGCGGGCGACCGGCGCCCGAGTGCCGGTGGGCGGTGGGGTGAGTCGGCGTACCGAGGGCAGCAGGGCCAGTGCGTTGACGACCACCGAGAACACCAGCAGCGCCACCGCCCAGGCGTGGTGACCGGCCGCCCACAGCCCGAGCGAGGCGAGCCCGAAGACCAGCACCTTCACGACCGGGCGCACCACCGGTCCGCCGTACCGGGCCTTGGGTGAGGCGAAGGTTCCCCAGACGGCGACGACCACCACCGGGGCGAGCACCGCGCCGACGAGTCCTGCCGTGTGGCCGCCCCAGACGCCTGCCGCCACCCCAGCCAGGACCTCGTCGAGGAAGACGAGTGCGAGCACGCTCCAACCGGTCATCTGCCCAGTCTGACGATCTGGGTAGGGTCGCGCCATGACTGACGCCTCGTACCTGCCCAGGTTCTTCGTGAAGCAGAAGTTCGCCGTGCTCACCAACCGCTACGAGGTCGTCGAGCCCACCCCCGACGGTGGTTTCGGCCGGGTGCTCGCGGTGGCGGAGCAGAAGAAGATGGCGCTCAAGGAGCAGGTCACCTTCTTCGCCGACGACGCCAGGACCAGGCCCGTCTTCGGCTTCAAGGCCCGCGCGATCATGGACCTCAGCTCCGGCTACGACATCACCGACGAGTCCGGCGCCCAGATCGGCTACTTCAAGAAGGACTTCGGGGCGAGCCTGCTGCGCTCGACGTACCACCTCGAGGGCCCCGGGTACGCCGGCACCGGGCAGGAGCGCAGCCAGCTGGTGGCCCTGGTACGCCGGTTCACCGAGCTGCCGTTCCTGCCCATCCACTTCGACTACCACGACTCCTCGGGCGCGCTGCTGCTCAGCGTGGAGCGCCAGGGCACCGTGCGCGACCGCTACACGGTCACCGTGCCCGACCAGCGCATCGACTTCCGGGTCGCGGCCGCGGTGGCGGTGGCCATGGACGCGATGATGGGCCGCTGAACATGCTGCACCCGCAGGCGCGACGTGCGATCGAGGCGGCGGCCGGTCAGCCGCCGATCTTCGCCGAGGGCTACGACATCGGGGCGGCCCGGGCAGAGGCCCGGGCGCTGGCGGCCGGGCAGCCACG
This sequence comes from Propionibacteriales bacterium, assembly GCA_038214475.1. GTDB lineage: Bacteria > Actinomycetota > Actinomycetes > Propionibacteriales > Nocardioidaceae > Nocardioides. The sequence continues at coordinate 40,540 of JBBQRV010000006.1, forward strand.
TGAGGACGTCGCCCGGGTCCGCGACCTCGACGCCGACGGCGTCGGCTGCCGGCTCTACGTCCCGACCGACGCGGTGTCCGGGGTGGTCGTCCACCTGCACGGCGGCGGGTTCGTGTTCAACGACGTGGAGGTGCACGACGCGGCGGCCAGACGGCTCGCCAACCGCAGCGGTCTCGCGGTGCTGAGCGTCGACTACCGCCGCCCCCCGGAGCACCCCTTCCCGGCCGCGCCCGACGACGTCGACACCGTGCTCGGCTGGCTCGGGGCGCACGCCGTCGAGCTCGGCCTCGACGGGCCGACCTACGTCCACGGTGACAGCGCCGGCGGCAACCTCGCCCTGGTGGCGGCGCTGCGGCACCCCGGCCGGTTCCGGGCGACGGTGCTGATCTACCCGTTCCTGGACCCCACCATGGCGGGGGAGTCCTACGCGGAGGCGGCGGCCGGGGGCTTCGACCGGCGGGAGGCGCAGTGGTACTGGCAGCAGTACGCCGCCCGTCCCGAGGACGTCACCGACCCCGACCTGGCGCCGCTGCTCTCCGATCGGCTGCCCACCCTGCCTCCGACCATGGTGGTCACCGCCGAGCACGACCCGCTGCGCGACGAGGGAGAGCTGCTGGCCCAGCGGCTGGCCGAGGCCGGAGTGTGCGTGGTGGCCAGCCGGGCGCTGGGCCAGATCCACGGATTCTGGAGGCATCCCGACGTGTTCGACGCCGCCGAGCCGCTGGTCCGCTCGGTGGCGGGCTTCCTCCGGCTGCACCACCCCTGACCGGCCGGGCCGAGGTTCTGCAAAACTGACGCCATGCGCGTT